>NZ_AUTR01000045.1:0-40890 GCF_000497875.1 Pseudoalteromonas sp. S8-8 | reverse complement strand
AATAACCACACTACATAGGCTCTGCCTTGCCTAAAAACCAAACATACTGCTGCAAATTCACCCACCAAAGATCAACACGCCCTAATAGCGGCACATTTGCAGATAGCTGGCACACGATGTAGGTTTGCTTAACTCAAGCGAACCTATATTTTACGGTGCATTAAGTTATGAACTCAATGCTATAACTTAGCTCATATATCACATTCTTTCTGAGTAATTCGCCATTTGGCAACAAAACAGTTAATTTCAAAATATCCTTTAAAAATTTTTATAATAAATCTCAAAAATAATGTAACTGACTAATTATAAATGAATTAATTTTTTAATAGCCGCGAATAAATCCTATGCTACTTCCATGTTCATATTCAGTTTATTTTGAAGACTAACCCAAACGCCCCCCTTATTGGCTTTTTAGCAAAAGTGTGTCTTTTTAATTAAATTTAACTAATTGATTTATAATGGCTTATTGTTTTTAGTTAAATGGCTGTTGCTAAATAGCAACAATAAGACCTCCCCAAATTAAGCTTCTCTCGTTTTATGTCGTTTAACTCATTGTTTTTAAATAATAAATAAAAAGTGGCACCGAAGTTGTTATACCTAGAGTGTATTAAGCAAAACGTGATGAAAGCCAAAGGCCTTAGTCGCAACAACCCAATGAAGGAATACTATTATGAAAACATTTCAATCAACACTAGTACTAATGGCGCTAGCTTCTTCATCAGCGGCTTTTGCAGCAACAGATTTTGATACGCTAGACGTAGATGGTAATGGCGCAATCAGCCAAGCCGAAGCATCAGTGGATGCTGAGCTTTTAAGCAAGTTTGAAGAACTCGATACAAACCAAGATGGTGAGCTATCTGAAGATGAGTTTTCTAAGGCCTAAAATTAAAGCCTTAAGCAGTTAATGCTCTGTAATGTTATCTAAATTCTGAGTTGCCAAAGACAACCTAAGTAGGCAAGGGAGCCTACTAAAAAGAATAACCAGGAAGTGACTAGAGAGCACTATAGAGCAAATTTATTTGGGACACCGCATACTATTGAAGGATTAAATTATGAAAAAGCTACAATCAACATTTGTACTTATGGCTATTGTTTCTTCGTCAGTAGTATTTGCAAACACAGACTTTGAAACACTCGACGCAGACGACAACGCTTCAATTAGTCGCTCTGAGGAATCGGCGCAAGTGATAGAGCAATTTGACGAGCTGAATGTTCAAAGTAGCGGTGGTCCGACAGAAAATGATTTTTTTGAATATTAATTTATAAACACTTTACTCCTAAAGGCTCTTTGAAAAGGACTTCTTACCTCTAATCAGGTCACCCCTAATCAGGCTCAAAGCCTAAGGAAACGATTATGAAAACACTACACAAAACTTTAGGGCGTATTGATCTTTGTGGATTGAAATTTGTTCAATCTAGGGGAGATTAAATCGCGGCGCGAGGTTTGTAACCTAGTGGGCTAAGTAAAAACCGAGCAACAAAGAGTTAATCGTCCCTAGAAAGAACCCAAAGGGCAGCGCATGTTTGGTATTTATGCTGCGTTATCGCCTATTTATGGGGAATAACCACACTACATAGGCTCTGCCTTGCCTAAAAACCAAACATACTGCTGCAAATTCACCCGCCAAAGATCAACACGCCCTACCACTTGTAGCCCTTGCTTCTTCTTCAGCGGCGTTTGCTGCGGTAGATTTTGATTCTTTTGATACTGATGGCGACGGCGTAATTAGTAAAACAGAAGCCCAAGTAAACTCGCAACTAGTACAGCTTTTTGATCAATTAGATGCAGATGGAAATGGCGAATTATCTAAAGAAGAGTTTTCGAAGGTTCAGTAACAGGCTCTATATTTAAGTTAGTCGTAAAGCCTTACCAGTCATACTCACAAAGCAGCTAAGTAATTAATACTTAGCTGCTTTTTTGTGCATTTAATTTAATATATTACTTTTTAGTCACCAAAGTAGTGCAAAACTCGAGTTTGAATATCATTAAGTTGCTGATTGTTAAGTTATTTTATTATTGGTTTTAAACTTGCAAATCTATTTATAACTTAGGTTAATGAGTATTTAAAATGGCGCGAATGAGTTATATCAGTAGTGTTGAGCGCTACCACGAATATGAGCATGTAATACACAGCTTACTTGAATCTATTTTGATGAGTATTGAGGATGGGTTAACTAAAGAGCGTGATACCCGCTACCTGATTAAGCAGTACCCATTTTTAGAATTACAATATTGTTTAAATGCAGAAGGTTTGCAGCAGGGTAATAATGTCTGCTTTAAACGGGCATATAGCAAAAAACTAGGTGAAAGTGGTAATCAACAAGACTTAAGCGAGCGACCCTATTTTTTGAACGCTAAAACAAGTGATAGAGTGTGCTTTACTGATCCCTACATTTCTATAGCGACTAACCATTTATGTATATCGGCGATTAAAGAACTAAAAAAACCAATTAATAATCAACATTACTTGGTTGTCGATGTGAGCTTAACGCAGCTTATTGAGTTTGTAATGGGTGATACTGCGCGCGCTAATATGTCGCCTTACTTTAAAGCGGGTTACGGTATTATTGTGGCGTGCTTATTTTGCTTAGTATTATTTTTACTGAATATCGTTTTTAATGATATATACGCGCTATTAACCCATGTAGATACCTCATCAGATCCACTTGAACCCTTTAGTATCATTATTTACATCACCTTGGCATTAGCAGTATTCGATTTAGGTAAAACAATACTCGAAGAAGAAATCCTTATGCATAAGGATATTTTTAGGCACTCGTCTACGCGGCGCACTATTACACGGTTTATATCTACTGTGTTGATTGCTATATCAATTGAGGCGTTGTTAACTATGTTTAAAGCGGCGCTGGGGCAATCGGAATATTTAATGCCTGCAATAGCGATGATGCTTGCAGTAGTGGGGCTTTTAATTGCACTAGCTATTTATGTTTATTTAGGAGCAAAGGCCGAAACGCTATTAATGCGGGCTCGTTTAAAACAAAAATCCTCCAAGTAGGAGGATTTTTATATTACATAACTATTAATAGTTATTTATTGCTTATCTTGCGCGCGTTTGGCTTTAAAGTCAGACTCGCTCGTCCACTTTGGCCAATCGCCATTGTTTGCAAGTTGAGTGGCTATATCAACAATAAGATCTATATCTTGCTTAACACCACCTAACGACCAATCAGCTGAGTAGTCGTCTGCTTCTTTATGGTACTTATGCGCAATGTACTCAGGATCGGTATCGCCCAGGCTCATAAATAATAAACTAGGAACGCCTTGCTTAGAAAGTGAGAAATGATCTGATCTAAAAAATAAGCCATTTTGCGCTCGAGGATCCATTTTAACAACACGGCCTTGTGATTTTGCAGCCTTTGCTAAATAGCTTTCCATTGTCGATAAATCTTTACCGTATTGTAAAATGTAGTCAGTGCCATCAAGCACGTTCATGCCATCAATATTTAATAGACCGACCATTTGTTTTGTAGGTACAACCGCACCCGATGCAAATTCTTCAGAACCAATTAACCCCGTTTCTTCTGCTGTAAAGTTAGCAAAAATAATTGAGCGTTTAAATGGTTTTTGCTTGTTCATTTTGTTCATGATGCGTGCTATTTCAAGCGTGGCTGCAGTGCCTGAAGCGTTATCTACTGCGCCGTTATAAATCTTAGGGCCAGTATCGGTTTGTTTAGTACCAAAGTGGTCCCAGTGAGCGCTAATAACAACGTATTCGTCAGGTGATTCGCTTCCTGTAATTTGTGCAACTACGTTATGAGATTTTGCATGTGATACTTCGTTTTTAAAGGCAAGGTTTGCTTTTAAGTTAAGTGGCGTCGCTTTAAAGTCATCATTTAATGCTGCTTGTTTTAAATCTTGATAGTTAAGCTTTGCGGCGTTAAACATTTTCTCAGTCGCATCAAGTGTTAGCCAGCCCATAACCGGTAATTTAGACGCGTTTAAATTGTTATCCATTAACGTGTATTTGGTGCCGGTGTTTGAACTTTCAACTACGCCCCAAGGGTATGCCGCAGGTGCAGTTTCATGAACAATAAATACAGCCTTTGCACCTTGGCGAGCGGCTTCTTCATATTTATAAGTCCAGCGACCGTAGTAGGTCATTGCATTGCCGGTAAAAAGGGCATCGTTTTGAGTAGCAAAGCCTGGATCGTTAACTAGCACAACCACTGTTTTACCAGTTACATCAATATTTTTATAGTCATTCCAGCTATATTCTGGCGCATTAATACCATAGCCCGCAAATACAACGTCAGAGCTTCTTACATCAATTAATGGCTGAAGTTGCTCGGTACGTGCGGTAAAGTCTTTACCTGATTCAAAGCTCAAATCACCTACCTTTAACTGCATATCCTGATTAGCAGTCACCATTGCCATTTTTACAGGCTGTAAGTATTTACCTTTATAAGCACCGGTTAAACCCAGCGCTTTATATTGCTCGCTTAAGTAGCCTACTGTTTTCACTTCGCCATGAGTAAGCGGGCCTCGGCCTTGAAAGTCATCAGAGGCTAGCGTTTTAATATGCTGTTTAATATTGCTAAGGCTTACACCGGCTGTATTTTCTAATGGGGTTTTCTCGCTTGCAGGCTCTGAGCAGCCAAAGAGTGCAACTAGTAAGCTTAGGCTAGCGCTTTTTATAAGAGTAGATGCCATAGTTTTCATATTGTTATTTTATTAGGCTTTCAATATAAAGGAAGCACCGCAGCGATGTCGAATTTTTATAGAGAACTTTTCATTCAATTGCAGATTGATTTTATAAGGTGTATAAATAACGAACAACCTAAAGGAGCACATAATGAGCCAATGTAAAAAAAGTGGGTATTTATTTATAGCTAGTGGCATTGCATTTTTTGCTGCTGCAATATTAGCTGAGCAGGAGACATTTTTTGTGCTGTCTGCTTCTTTTATAATATTGGGCACTATAAGTATAAAAAAAGCGGCTTAATAACCGCTTAGTTTTTTTAGCTAAATATAAAGCTTAAATACAATACTTGGCACTAAAAGCAAAAAACCAGCATTAGCTGGTTTTTTAGTATAAGTTGCAGTTAGCTTTATGCGTCTGCAAGCTTTACGCGGATCTTACTTTTATCAACAGTAGATTGGTTAAGTGCTTTAATGGCGCTTTTACTTTCTATGTCGTTTGGCATTTCTAAAAAGGCAAAGCCTTTAGATTGGCCAGTTTCTTTATCAAGTACCAAGTTGCAGGTAGTCACTTTACCGTGCTCTGCAAATAAAGTACGAAGCTCATGCTCAGTGGTAGCACGAGACAAGTTACGAACTAATAGTTTCATAATGAACCTAAATAATTATGTCAGTACTAATTATCTCAAGTAACTCAGCTTTAACCTAATTTTATTTTAAAACATATATAAATAAACGTTCTATAGGAATAATTGTTTGTATCACACTGAAAAAACATAGCTTTTATAATTTTAAATAGATTGCCATCAAATTGGTCATGTTAATTGGTAATTGAGTTGTGGTTATTTGCATAGTTAATTGGTAAGTTTATATTTTATTAACTTACTATTAACTATAAAGCTAACAATGCCTAAATATAATCTTAAACTGTGTAATGTAATTACAACCGCACTTCTATCTTGTTTAGTTGTTGGTTGTGGCAGCTCTGGCTCTGATTCTACGGTGCAAAATAATGAAGCGATTACTTTACAAACTCCTGCAATAATTGGTGGTAATAGCCGAGGCGAAGTTATTAGTGATAGTAATGATGCAATAACAGGCTCATTAACCATTACTGATCAACAATCCGGTGAGGCTGCTTTTATAGCACAAGAAAATAGCGCTACAAGCTATGGTTTTTTTAGCTTAAATGCTGGTGGAGATTGGTCATACACACTTGATGATTTAAACGCTTCAATAACATCTTTAAGTGAAGATGAAACACTGCAAGACACAATAACAGTAAACTCTTTAGATGGTACTGGCGCACAAATTATCATAACAATTGTTGGTGCACCAATAACTCAAGCTGATGGCTTTGAGAGCATCTCGCACGTGTTATTGCAATCAGATGGCGTAGATTCGGGACTTGACGCATACACACTTATTGAAAATGCATTCGGCGAAGGGTCAATTGAATCTCCAGACTTATACGCTGGTAATCATGAAAGTGTTGTCCATATTATCGAAGATACCGATACGATAATTGGTAGCCATTTTGTATTTTTAGCCCACCGAGATGATGACCAAGATAAAGACAAAGGTGCAAGTGACAGGCAACGTAACGAAATAAAAACCTACGATAAATCACCACAAGAAACACTGGCGTTTGAAGGTGAGACATTTCAATACAGCTGGAAATTTAAAGTAAGTAGCGAGCTTGAGCTTACGAGTAAGTTTAGCCATTTTTTTCAAATAAAAGCCCGTAACGAGAGTAACGACAACACCAATGGTAATGACGATCAGCCTATTATCACTCTCTCAGGAGCGCAAAAAAATAGTACAGGTAATCAACTACAGGTTCGATATAGCGCAGGCTTTGACGAAAACGGTAACAGCACGGGTCTTGATAAAAACTTAATTGAAACCGACTGGTCTTTAATTACAGATGAATGGGTCGAGGTATTCGTACAAGCTACATTTAGTGAAAGTGGTAAGCTTGATATGACATTAACGCGCTTAAGCGACAACGCAGAGATATTTAATATAAGCGAGCAAAACATAGATATGTGGCGCGGCTTTAATGATGATGATTTTGCTCGTCCTAAGTGGGGAATATACCGCTCAATTGTTGAAACCGACAGCCTTCGAGTTGATGAAGAACGTGTTAGGTTTGCTGATTTTTCTATCACAAGAGGTAAGTTAGCGCAGTAAGCTATTTTATCAATTAGCATGAAAAAGCCGTTAATAATTATGCATTATTAACGGCTTTTTTAATTTTTTGAGAAAAGTGATTACTTCACTTCTTTACCCGCTGCTTGTTGATCAGCATGGTAGCTTGAACGCACAAACGGGCCAGAAGCCGCGTGAGTAAAGCCAATTTCGTCTGCATACGCTTTTAAGCCGTCAAACTCTACTGGTGGCACGTAGCGTTTAACCGGTAAGTGATGCTTAGAAGGTTGTAGATATTGGCCTACAGTTAGCATGTCAACGTTGTGTGCACGTAAATCGCGAAGCACTTCTTCAATTTCGCTAATTTCTTCACCTAAACCTACCATTAAGCCTGATTTAGTTTTAACTTCTGGGTGAGCTTCTTTAAAGCGACGAAGTAATTCTAATGACCATTTATAGTCAGCACCTGGGCGAGCTAGTTTGTATAAACGTGGCGCAGTTTCAAGATTGTGGTTAAACACATCTGGTGGCGTCTCGATTAATATCTCTAGTGCGCGGTCCATACGACCACGAAAATCAGGTACTAAAATTTCGATAGTGATAGTTGGATTATGTTTACGAATCTCGCGAATACAATCGGCAAAATGCTGTGCACCACCATCACGTAAATCATCACGGTCAACTGAAGTGATTACAACATAGCTTAGCTTCATATCTTTAATAGTAAGTGCTAGCTTTTCAGGTTCAGTGGCATCAGGTTTTAATGGGCGACCATGGGCAACATCACAAAATGGGCAACGACGAGTACAAATAGCACCTAAAATCATAAAGGTAGCTGTACCGTGGTTAAAACATTCAGATAGGTTAGGGCACGAAGCCTCTTCACATACCGAGTGTAAGCCATGCTTACGTAGCGCTTTTTTAATGCCGTCAATGCGATCGGTTGATTTAGGTAAGCGAATTTTTAACCATTCTGGCTTACGCAACATTTCAGTTTTTTCTGTAGGTAAAACTTTTACTGGGATCAACGCCATTTTTTCTGCGTCGCGTAGTTTTACACCTGGTTCCATTTTGACTGGTTTATTCATTCGTTTTCAAACCCTTCAGTATGCTTAACCTGTGTTGCATTAAGCTTCTTGATCATGTGTTTCACCAATCCTTCACCTGCACTTTCTAGGTTTTGAGGACCATCTAATTCTTTAGTTTGCACCATATTCATGCCCGCATAACCACATGGGTTAATGCGTAAAAATGGACTTAGGTCCATGTTAACATTTAATGCTAAGCCATGAAACGAGCAACCACGACGAACCCTTAACCCAAGGGATGCAATTTTGCTGTCGTTAACGTAAACACCGGGTGCATCAGCTTTAGCATAAGCTTCAATACCATACTCGGCGAGTGATTCAATAATGCACTCTTCAAGCCATGTAACCAATTCACGTACACCAATCTTTAAACGACGTAGATTAAATAATACATACATCATTTGCTGGCCAGGGCCGTGATAAGTTACTTGTCCACCACGGTCAACTTTAATCACCTCAATGTCGCCAGGAGCTAGTAAGTGTTCGTCCTTACCAGCCTGACCTTGGGTGAATACACTCTCGTGCTCTACAAGCCAAATTTCATCTGGCGTATTTTCATCACGGGTGTCGGTAAAGTCCTGCATTTTTTGCCAAATTGGCATATAACGCTGACGACCCAGTTGGCGTACGATCAAAGTGTTTTCGTTCACAACAAATCCCAACTATGGCTTAAAGCATGTGGCGTACGTCATCAATATTGCTGATCACGTTGTAAATTTCTTCAATGTGTTTGCCACTAGTAACCGTTGCTACAAGGCTTACTGACTCGTAATTACCTTTGCTGCTTGGTTTTACTTTAGGGGCGTAATCGCCAGGTGCTATTGGTTGTAACTTAGCTAAAATTTGATCAGTTAAGTTTACATTAGCTAAACCCATTATTCTGAATGTAAATGGGCAAGGGTACTCTAGGTACTCATCAAATTTAGTATCTTTAACAGGTTGAACCACGACGGTGACTCCTCATACAAAAGTGTGGACTCTATGCAAGCTTGAAGCTTAATACAGATAGGCAATTAGCAGTCTTGCTTATATGGGGCGCATTCTAACATTTTTCAAGCAAAAAAAAACGCCTCACAGTGGAGACGTTTAAATTAGTTACCCTAGTTAATAGGGGAGCTATAAATTACTGCATGATCTGTAAACGTAAGTAATCATAAATTTTGCTAAAGAAGCTGCCTTCTTCCACTTCTTCAAGTGTTACCAGTGGGTATTGAGCAATATCTTCGCCCTCTAGTTGTAAGAATAACGTACCTACTTTAGTACCTTTAGCAAGTGGTGCTTCAAGCGTGTTATCTAGCTCAAAGTTAGCTTTAAGGTTTTTATGCTGACCACGTGGGATAGTAATCGGTGTATCTTCTAAAATACCTAAAGATACATTTTCTTTGTTACCCATCCAAATACGTTGTTCTGCAAAGCTATCGCCTGCTTTGTACGGAGTAATTGTTTCATAAAAACGAAAACCATAGTTAAGTAGTTTTTTACTTTCTACTTTACGAGCTCGTTCGCTGGTAGTACCCATAACAACAGCAATTAAACGCATATCGTTTTTAGTTGCTGAGGTAACTAGGCTGTAGCCAGCTTCTGATGTATGACCAGTTTTAATACCGTCAACATCTAAGCTTTCGTCCCACAATAATGAGTTACGGTTATATTGCTTAATGCCGTTATAAGTAAACGATTTTTGCTTATAAAGTGCATATTCATCTGGCACATCACGAATAAGTGCAGCACCAAGTGTCGCCATATCGCGAGGCGTTGTGAAGTGCTCGTCAGTATCAAGGCCGTGGCTGTTGATAAAGTGGCTGTTGCTCATACCTAATTTAGCAGCATGGGCATTCATTAAATCAGCAAATGCGCTTTCGCTTCCAGCAATATGCTCAGCCATTGCAACACATGCATCATTACCTGATTGGATAATAATACCGTGGTTAAGCTGATCAACACTAATTTGCTTACCTACTTCAATAAACATCTTTGAAGATTCTGGGAAGTTTTTAGCCCATGCTTTTTCGCTTACCGTTACCATATCGGTAGTGGCAATATTACCTGCTTTAATTTCAGTACCAATTACATAACTGGTCATCATTTTAGTTAAACTTGCAGGTGCTAGCTGTGTATCAGCTTCACCTTCAGCAATAACTTTACCTGTTGTAAAGTCGACCAAAAAATAACCTTTTGCATTAACTTGAGGTGGTGCCGGAATAATTTGGGCGCTGGCTGAAAATACGGCGGCTGTACAAACTAGGCCGCATACACCTTTGAGGATTTTATGTTTAATAGATTTCATCATACTCATTAATGGTTAAAGTTAAAGATTCGCGTTACGCCATTCTATACCCAAACTACCCCGAGATGCGAGTTTCAGTTGGAGTTAAAAACGATTTAGGCAAGGCATTGATTGCAAATAATAGTTACTCTATTGTTCAAATCAATAACGCAGTATAAATCGTTTTTAAACCAACCCTTAGGGCGTTTCACTGGAGCTTACTCTCTGTGTTGTTACTTTTTAAAAGGGATTACCATTTCTACAAAGTAACGCCTAGATATTAAGCCCCAGTGTAACGCTGAATTCTGCATTTTGGGGTAGTTTGGGTATTAGTCTTACTGAGTGTAAAGCAAGAACGCGTTTTGAAATTGATTTTGTTTTAATTTTTTTAATACTTCGTCTGCATGAGGGGTATCTTTTATTGGCCCTAAATGCAGTCTGTAAATGTCGTCTTTTTGAACGATATTTGTTGGTAATTTGTATTGCTCTCGCAATGTGCTGGCAAGCGCTTCAATATTAGCAAGTGTACTACCTGCAGCTACCTGAATATAAGTTTGACGCGCAGTTGCGCCCGCAAGCGTAACGGCTTCTAGCTTAACCTTTGCTGTACCATGGGTGTAATAGCCAAGCTTGTAAGCGGCTGCGTACGAAAGGTCAATTATTCTATCGTCATGAAACGGGCCCCGATCGTTCACGCGCACGATTACCGATTTACCATTTGCTGTATTGGTTACTTTAACAAAGCTAGGTAGTGGCAGCGTTTTATGCGCTGCGGTCATGGCAAACATATCATACGTTTCACCATTTGAAGTGTGATAACCATGAAATTTACGACCATACCAAGAGGCAATGCCTTCTTCACTAAAGCCTGTTTCATCAAGCATGGGTGAATAACTTTTACCAAGCACTGTATATGGGCGACTAGCGCTGGCGCTTTTAGTTACTTCGGTAACTATAGCGTCTTGCATCTCAAGTGTAGTCGGGGCTCTAAGTGGTGCTGCATCATGGCGCATGCTATAACGGCTACTTGAGCCGCTACTACATGCACTTAAAAGCAAAATTAATAACGTGGTAAATATAAGCTGATTAGTGTGTCGCATTATTTTAAAAGCATCCTTTTATCTGTTGCGATTGACATAATAATGCCAAATCCTGCCATTAACGTTACCATCGATGTGCCACCATAACTAATCAGTGGTAAAGGTACGCCTACAACAGGTAATAAACCCGATACCATGCCTATGTTTACAAATACGTACACAAAAAAGGTGAGGGTGAGTGCGCCTGCGAGCAATTTACCAAATGCATCTTGTGCATTAACAGCAATGTATAAACCACGGCCAATAATAAATAAATAGAGACTAAGTAAAACACATACGCCAAATAAACCAAATTCTTCGCTTAAAACCGAAAATATAAAGTCGGTGTGGCGCTCTGGCAAAAATTCTAATTGCGATTGCGTACCAAGCAGCCAGCCTTTACCTTCTATACCGCCTGAGCCAATAGCAATTTTAGATTGAATAATATGATAACCCGAACCGAGCGGATCGCTCTCAGGGTCTAAAAAGGTGAGTACACGCTGCTTTTGATAATCGTGCATACCGTAGTGCCAAAATGGCCATGCGGCAAGCGCTACAATAGAGCTTAAAAAGCCGATTAAACGCCAACTTAATCCAGACAAAAACAAAACAAATATACCTGAACTTGCAATAAGTATAGCGGTACCTAAATCGGGTTGTTCTTTAATTAATAATGTAGGGAGCATTACAATCATAAAGCCAATAATTAAGTGCATTGGCCGAGGAGGTAAGTGGTTACGCCCTATATACCAAGCTACCATCATCGGGACTGCCAACTTCATTAATTCTGCAGGTTGAAACCGTGTCACCCCTAAATCGAGCCATCGCTGTGCGCCTTTTGAGCTTACGCCAAATAAAAGTACACCCACTAGCATTAATAAACCAACGCAATAAAGTGGGATCACTAAACGCTTTAATGTGGCAGGCGAAAACTGGGCCAAAACAACCATAGCAACAACCGCACCGCCCATACGAGTCATGTGCCTAATCATCATTGAAGAGTCTTGGCCGCTTGCGCTGTAAACAACCATTATGCTACCAGCCATCATTATGAGTAATGCAATAAGCAGTGGTAGGTCTAGATGCATACGCATCCAAATAGAGCGTTTATCGTGCAAAGCGGTCATGGTGTATCGTTCCTTGCAAGATTAACTGGATTGGCTGCAAAGTAGTAATCCATAAGTTGGCGAGCAATTTGAATACCACCGTGGTTGTTTTCTAATACAACAGAAACCACAATTTTAGGATCGTTGTAAGGTGCAAACCCTACGTAAATTGTGTTGTCACGCTGGCGCTCTTTAAGCGATTCTGCATCGTAGCGTTCACCTTGGGCAATACTAACTACCTGTGCAGTACCCGTTTTACCAGCCGAGTCGTAGTTAGTGCCTTTAAATGCTTTGTGCGCTGTGCCTGATATTTTTTGAACTGTATTATGCATTGCATCTAACGATACCTGCCAATGGCGTGGATCTTTTAAAATAACAGGGGGTTTTTCTTCGTTGTTAATTTGCGTTATGTCGCTATCTTTTTTTATTACTTGTACCAAATGAGGTGGATGATTAATACCACGATTAACTAATATGTTAGTCGCATTTGCAATTTGAATTGGTGTAGCAGTCCAGTAACCTTGACCAATACCTACCGAAATAGTATCACCACGCCACCAAGACTCTTTAAAGCGTCCTTCTTTCCATTCTTTTGAAGGTAGAATAGCAGTAGTTTCTTCATGAATATCAATACCTGACAAATCGCCGTAGCCAAAACGGGCCATAAAATCACTGATTTTAGTAATGCCTAATCGATAAGCCGCATCGTAAAAATAGGTATCGCACGACTCTTCAATCGCCTTGTATACATCCACATGACCATGGCCCCAACGTTTCCAATCTCGCCATTTGTGTTCAACATTTGGAATTTGAAAAAAACCAGGATCCCACATTGATGTTGATTCATTTACTATATTTTCTTCAAGCGCTAATACAGCCATTAAGGGCTTTACCGTAGAGGCAGGCGCATAACGACCTTGCGTAGTGCGGTTTATTAGCGGACGGTCTTGGTTAAGTAACGCTTTATAATTTTTGCTGCTAATGCCGTGTACAAATAAATTTGGGTCATAACTTGGGTTTGAATAAAGTGCCAGCACGCCACCATCTTTTGCATCCATAACTACAACAGCGCCACGCATATCTTTAAGCCCATGCTGTGCAATTTGTTGCAAGCCAATGTCTAAGGTAAGTACTAAATCGCTACCAGGTTGTGGCTGGGTCATGCTTAGAGTGCGAATTACACGGCCACGGTTATTAACTTCTACCCGTTGTGAGCCCACTTTACCGTGCAATGTCTCTTCATAGTATTTTTCTAATCCGAGCTTGCCAATATCATATGTAGCACGGTAATTGGTTGCACGATCTTCTTGTTCTAATTGGTTTAGCTCTTTTCTATTAAGCTTGGCAACATATCCAAGCGCATGCGTTAGCGTGTCGCCAAATGGGTAGTAGCGAGCCAGACGTGCCTCAATACTAAAACCAGGAAATTTATGCTGATTAACCGAAAATTTCGCCACTTCTGTTTCGTCTAAGCGGGCTTTTAGTACTTGCGATTTAAAACGACGGGTGTGTTTTATATCTTTTAAAAAGTCTTGTTTGTCTTGCTCTGTAATCGCAATTATTTTACTTATTTTATCAAGCGATTCGTCAAGGTCGTCTACTTCTTCGGGGATGACTTCAAGGTTGTAAACAGGTTTGTTTTCAGCAAGTAGCACACCGTTACGGTCGTAAATTAAACCACGGTTGGGTGCAATAGGAATAACTTTAATGCGGTTATCGTTGGAGCGGGTTTGGTAGTCTTGGTGATCTTCTACCTGAATAGTATAAAGATTAGAAAGTAGTACAGCGACTAATCCTAATACAAAAACAAAACCCACGAATGCTCGCCTAGCAAATAAGTTTGCTTCTGCGGAGTGGTCACGAATAGTGGGTCTATGTTTTAGCATGGCAAGGGGTTACTCGCGATGATAAGGATGGTTGTTATTTAAGCTCCAGCCTCGGTAAAGGCTCTCTGCAACAATTATACGCACCAAAGGGTGCGGCAATGTTAAATTAGATAACGACCATTTTTGCTCAGAAGCTGCAATGCACTCTGGAGCAAGTCCTTCAGGTCCGCCAATAAGTAAACTTACATCGCGGCCATCGAGTTGCCATTTTTCCATATTTTTAGCAAGTTGGTGAGTATCCAGCGCTTTCCCTGTTACCTCTAACGTTACAATACGATTGCCTTTTGGAATAGCCGCTAATGTTTTTTCACCTTCAATGTGTAAAATACGTTTTATATCTGCATTTTTACCACGTTTTCCGGCTTGAATTTCAATTAACTCTAGGGCCATATCTTTAGGGAAACGTCGCTGATATTCTGCAAATCCCGTTTCTACCCATGCTGGCATTTTAGTACCAACAGCAATCATTTGTATTTTCACGTATTACTTCCAAGCATTGTCTAAAATGAGTGAGCGTTTAGCCCCACAGTTTTTCTAGATCGTAATAGCTACGTGCTTCGTTTTGCATCACGTGTACAACCACATCACCTAAATCAACCAGTGCCCATTCGCCGTCGCCTTCACCTTCATAACCTAGTGGCTCTGAATCTGCATGACGCGCTTCTTTTGCTAAGTGATCGGCAATTGACTGTACGTGGCGTTTAGAAGTACCAGAACAAATTACCATGTAATCTGTGATATCTGATGTTCCAGTAACGTCAATATGAACGATGTCACGCGCTTTCATATCGTCAATTTTGTCCATAGCAAAGGCGAGTAGTTGTTTTGAATCCAAGGTTTTGTCTCAATTTAAAAATTTAATGGCGCGCATTTTAACACGCTAGGAGTTTTTAAGCATCAATTTGATAGAGCTGATGCACTTCTATGTAATGACTCACTGCATCGGGCAATAGTTCATTCTTTTTATTACTTTTTTTCAGTTGTTCGCGAATGGTGCTTGAGGCCGCATCGAGCATTTCGCCCGGTAAAAAATAAAGTTTACCTGCAAGTGAGTGTTTAAGTGCCGCTACTTCGCCGGCATTTGCGCGTTGCATATAGCTTTTGAGCTCACCTTTTACAGTGCAATGTTGAGCAGGGCGCTGGTACACCACAATATGGCAAAGCTGCGTTATTGCCTTCCACTCAAACCACTTATCGAGATTGTTAAACGAGTCCATACCAATTAAAAATAAAATAGGTGTAGTGGGGTGCTCTTTACGAAGTTCTTGCAAACTAAGTAGCGAATACGATGGACCAGCTCGGTTAAGCTCTCTTAAATCGAGTTCAAAATGAGGATAAGATGCAATGGCTGCGTTTAGCATATTAATACGGTGCTGAGTACTAATTCCCGGCGCTGCTTTATGTGCAGGGAGTGCACAGGGCATAAAATAAAGCGTATTTAAATTAAACGCATTTACGCATTGCTGCGCCATATTTAGATGGCCTAAATGGACTGGGTCGAAAGTGCCACCAAAAATTGCGATCATTTAACACCCATTAGCTATTTATTAATTAACCGCGTGGCACGGCATAGGAATGTTGAGCGGCTGGCAAAATTTAATACAAATATGAGCAAGCGCTTGGTAAGGTGCAATTAAATTACCTTGCTTGTAACTGGCATCAAACAACGCAACATCACTGTTTATTTGTTCTAGTGTGTGCATGTTTAAACGGTTAATTGCGTTTTGAACTGGACCTTGTTGGTTTTTCCAAATTGCTTTTTGTTTAAATAAATTAGCGATAGGTTCGCCATTTAATAAACCAAGTTGCACACTTATAAGTGTATTAAGCTCTTTGGTTATAGCCCACAAAATACTTACCACTTCGGTGTTATCGCTGGCAAGTTTGTTTAATACTTTTATAGCTTGTTTGGCGTGGCCATTTAATAGCGCATCGCTTAAATCAAAAATATCAAATTTGGCTTGGTTTAATAGGCCTTGCATTACTAATTGCTGAGTAATTAATGCATTGCCGTGCAGCAGCGAGAGCTTTTCAAGCTCCTGAAAACAGGCTAACAAGTTGCCTTCGGTGGCATTTATTAAGCTTATTTTGGCGTCGCTTTGCATATTAAGTGATAAACGTTGGCATTGCTCATCAAGCCATCGTTTTACATGAGAGCCCGTAAGCGGGTAGCAAGGTACAAATACACCTTGCTTATCAAGAGCTTTAAACCATGCTCCACGTTGTACTTCTTGGCTGGCTTTAGCGCCTTTAACAATTAAAATAGTATCGGGATTAACCAGCTCAACTACTTTTTTAAAGGTGTTGCTGCCAATAACGCCTGGCTTTTGTTGGTTTAAATCAAGCTCAATAATAGTGCGGGCGCTAAACAGCGACATACTTTGGTACTGGGCTATAATTTCTTGCCAATCGAATCCTTGCATTAAAGTAAACTTAATTACTTCATCAAAACCTTGTTGCTTAGCACTGTCGCGAATTTGTTGTACGCACTGCGCTTCTTGAAAAGGCTCTTCTCCAAATACTAAATAAAAGGGCTTTAGCCCTTTATTTAATTCACTCGGTAGTTGATTAGCGTAGCAGCGCATTATAGTTGCGACAGCTCTCTAACAATACGACGACTGGCTTGCTCACGAATTTCGCTAATAAGTAGCTCAAGCTCTTTTGCTTTTGCTAATGCATGATCCGGATCGTCTTGATAATTACGGTAAAGCTCAAAACGTTTTTCTATCGCTTTTTCACCTGGGCGTTTAACTACATACGATACGCCATAAGCGAGCTCATATTCAGCAACTTGGCCGTTTTGAAACAGCGAAAGTGTTTGGCGTTCAATGCTTTCTTTGCGTAAGTACAATTGGGCTTTATCTTTAGCTGACGATACTAACTCTACGTTACTCGCTTTAAGCTCTTTTTTAAGCTCAGTGAATAAAGTCGATTTTTCGTCATCGCCTACAAGTGTTAGCTGTTTTAAGTTATCAGGCAGGCTAGAGGCTTTTTTTAAATGAAAGCCACAGCTTGATAACAAAAAACAGACTAGCACTAAGGCTAGTCCATTTTTAATGGCGTTAAATGCAGCCATATTAGTTAGCTACCACGTTAAGTAGCTTGCCTGGTACGTAAATGATTTTACGAATGGTTGAGCCATCAGTAAATTTAGTAACGTTAGATTCTGCAAACGCAAGGGCTTCTACTTGCTCTTGAGTTGCACCAGCTGCCACTGTTAACTTAGCGCGAAGCTTGCCGTTTACTTGTACGATGATTAGTTTTTCATCTTCAACAAGTGCAGACTCGTCAACTTTTGGCCATGCAGCATCTAAAATTTCGCCTTTTTTACCAAGCTCTTTCCAAAGCTCATGCGATAAATGCGGAGTAATAGGTGCAAGCATAATAACTAATGCTTCAAGTGCTTCGTTAGCAATCGCTACATCTTGTTTGTCGCTCAGTGGTGCTTTTAATAACTTATTAGAAAGCTCCATAATGGCTGCAATAGCGGTGTTAAAGGTTTGACGACGTTCAACATCATCAGTCACTTTAGCAATTGCTTTGTGTAAGTCGCGACGTAGTACTTTTTGCGGGTTAGTTAGCGCTGATTTATCAAGTGCTTGGTAACCTACTGTTTTAACGTCTACCGCGTATTTCCATACACGTTTTAAGAAACGATGCGCGCCTTCAACGCCTGAGTCTGACCATTCAAGCGTTTGCTCTGGCGGTGCTGTAAACATCATAAATAAACGCACTGTATCTGCACCGTACTGGGCAATTACATGTTGTGGGTCTATACCGTTGTTTTTAGACTTAGACATTTTACTCATACCTGATGAGAATACCGGCTCGCCGTCTTCCTTATGCCATGCTTTAGTAACGCGGCCTTTTTCGTCGGTTTCGGTGTTTACATCAGTTGGCGAAATCCAAATGTCGCCGCCTTTTTCATCTTTACGATAAAATGTTTCAGCAAGTACCATACCTTGACAAAGTAAGCGGTCAAACGGCTCATCAGAATTAACTAAACCAAAGTCACGTAATAATTTATGGAAAAAGCGCGAGTACAATAAATGTAAAATAGCGTGCTCAATACCACCAATGTATTGATTTACTGGTAACCAGTAGTTAGCAGCAGCAGGGTCTAGCATGCCTTCATCGTAGCGTGGGCTACAGTAACGAGCGTAATACCAAGACGATTCCATAAAGGTGTCAAACGTATCAGTTTCGTGAAACGCAGGTGCGCCATTAACTGTTGTTTTAGCCCACTCTGGGTCTGCTTTAAGTGGTGAAGTTACACCGTTCATCACTACATCTTCTGGTAAGCGAACTGGTAGCATATCTTCTGTTGCAGCAAGTTCTTTACCATCTTCATCGCTAAGCATTGGAATTGGAGAACCCCAATAGCGCTGACGGCTCACACCCCAGTCACGCAGGCGGAAGTTTACTTTACGCTCACCAACACCGAGTGTTTCTAATTTATCGGCAATCGCTTTAAAACCAGCTTCAAAATCAAGGCCGTTAAATTCACCCGAATTTACAAGTACACCTTTATCGGTAAATGCTGATTCTTTTAGGTTTACTTCAAGATCTGAACCTTCAGCAGGCGCTATGACTTGTTTTATATCTAGGCCGTACGCTGTTGCAAACTCAAAATCGCGTTGATCGTGCGCAGGTACTGCCATTACAGCGCCTGAGCCGTAATGCATTAATACAAAGTTAGCAACCCAAATTGGTACTTGCTCGCCCGTTAATGGGTGAGTTGCGTAAAAGCCTGTTGCTATGCCTTTTTTCTCCATTGTTGCCATGTCTGCTTCGGCAACTTTGGTGTTTTTGCATTCTTCAACAAACATTGCAATAGCATCGCTATTTTTAGCGGCTTCTTGCGCAATAGGGTGACCACCAGCAACAGCAACATACGTAACACCCATAAAGGTATCTGGACGTGTTGTGTATACGCTAAATGTTTCGTCGTTATCGGTGCGTTTAAATTCAATATCACACCCTTCAGAGCGGCCAATCCAGTTGCGCTGCATTGTTTTAACTTGCTCTGGCCAATCTTCTAACTTGTCTAAATCGTCAAGTAGCTCTTGTGCGTAGTCGGTAATTTTAATAAACCACTGTGGAATTTCTTTTTGCTCAACCACAGCGCCTGAACGCCAACCACGACCGTCAATAACTTGCTCGTTAGCGAGTACAGTTTGATCTACTGGATCCCAGTTAACTGTCGACATTTTTTTATACACTAGGCCTTTTTCGTAAAGCTTAGTGAAAAACCACTGCTCCCATTTGTAGTATTCTGGATGACATGTCGCAATTTCGCGATCCCAGTCATAACCAAAACCTAATTGCTTAAGTTGGGTACGCATGTAATCAATATTTTCGTATGTCCACTTAGCTGGTGCTGTTTTGTTTTTAATAGCAGCGTTTTCTGCAGGTAAACCAAACGCATCCCAACCCATAGGTTGCATTACGTTTTTGCCTTGCAGGCGCTGGAAACGAGAAACAACATCACCAATGGTGTAGTTACGCACATGACCCATATGCAGTCGACCACTCGGATAAGGGAACATAGAAAGGCAGTAATACTTTTCTTTGCTCTCATCTTCAGTGACTTTAAATACCTGGTTTTCTTCCCAGTAGCTTTGTACTTTTGACTCTATATCTTGCGGGTTATATTGCTCTTGCATCTATGGTTCCAGACTTCTTGCAAACTAATAAAAAATTGCCGTTAGGATACCCCAAATAAAACACTATTCACAGCGTCAAAAACATGCTTTTATTAAATTGTAACTTTCAGTGCAGGTTAACCTGCCTTTTTATAGTGTGGTTAGCTAAAGACATAAGTTACAGACTGATTTAACAGCAATTTTGAAGGAGTAAAAAATGACTGATTACAAAACATGGCTTAGCAGTTTTACCCATTGGATAAAAGATGTGAAAGAGCATGGTTTAAAAGATGTGGTTTCTGGGTTTGTTGAATCTGAGCAGGCGCTTAAAGATTTAAGTCAAGAAAGATATGAGCTCTACAAAAGTTATTTAAAGAATGATATTGAACATATAGTAGAGAACGAATCACACTATAATTCGCTTGCATGGCAAGAGCTTAAAGAGTCTCTTTGGTTTGAACTTTCGCACATAGAAGATAAAACTCAACTTGAGTGGCAATCTCTTAGCCAAGATTTTAAGCACAATGGTGTGTATCACGCAGGCGAATGGATAGCCATGGGCACATTAGTATGTAAGAATTGCACCCATAGTTACGATGTTTATCACGCTACACAAATTACACCGTGTATTGAATGTGATGGAATCTATTTTAGTCGTAAGGCACTGCACCCTTAAATATAAGTATTAAGTGGCTGCGGGCCACTTAATACGCCCAAAGGCCAGCGAATATGCTGGTAAAAAAAGAAGTTAGAATGACGAAAAAATTGCTGCCACTATCTGTTTCAAAGCTCGCACCGAGTATTTCTACTAATCACGTAAACACGTGTATGAACAATCCATACCCAGAGCAACTTACGTTTATAGGCCAACAACGCGCCCAAAGTGCTTTAGATTTTTCATTAGGGATGGAACTGCCGGGTTACAACGTTTATGTAATGGGCGAGGCCGCTCACGGGCGCTTTACGCTTGTTAAAGATAAACTTAAACAACACGCAAAAGACCGCTCAACGCCAAACGAATGGTTATACGTAAACAATTACGATGACCACAGAGAACCTATTGCGCTGTTTATGCAACCAGGTCAAAGCAAGCAACTTAGTGACGATATAGATTCATTTTTAGATGAAGTACTCGACACCTTTCCTGCGGCATTTGATAACCCAGCGTATCAGCGTAAGAAAAAATCAATCGATCGTGAATTTAACGATGCCTACGACAGTGCTATTACCGCAGTAGAAATTGCGGCGTTTGAGCAAAGCGTTGCATTAGTTGAAGAAAAGAATTCAGTAGGGTTTGCACCACTTGTAGATGGTAAACAATTAAGCGACAGCGAATTTGGCGAACTTGAAGAAACGTTACGTGAAGAGTTTTTTGAAAAAATTGAAAAGCTAGAAGATGCATTAATAGAAGCGTTAATAGAGCTGCCACGTTGGAAACGTGAATCAAAAGAAAAACAACGCAATCTTAAAAAATCGACTGCAGAGCAAGCCACTAAACCACTTTTAAAAGACTTAGAACATAAATACGCAACTCATATTGGCGTACTGCGTTATTTAAAAGATATACGCGTTGAAATTATAGACGCGGTACTTGAATGGCTAGATGACGAAGATGAAAGTGAAGAAAGCAAAGAAGACTTTGATCGCAAAGGCATGCTTACCGACTTTTTTGCACCTAACATTTTAGTTGAGTTTAAAGAGGACGACGCAGCACCGGTTGTGTACGAGCCCAACCCAACGTTTGGCAATATATTTGGCAAAATTGAGTACTCAACATCTCAAGGCTCTTTAATTACCTGTTATCGCTCAATTCAGGCTGGTGCATTGCATCGTGCTAATGGCGGCTATTTAATTATGGACGCTGAAAAAATCATGGCAAACCCACAAGTGTGGGATGGTTTAAAACTTGCGTTAAAAACACATCAAATTAAAAACGACTTACCGTATCAAGACAGCACAGTAGGAACGAGCTTTACACTTCGCCCGCAGCTTATACCGCTTGATGTTAAAATTATTTTATTAGGTTCGCGCGAGTTGTACTACACCATAGGTGAATACGATGAAGAATTTGCAGAGCTATTTAGAGTATTAGCCGACTTTGATTACTACTTGCCAAGTAGCGATAAATTGCAATACCAGTTTATTACTAAAGTAACCGAGTATTGCGAGCAAACATTAAAGTGCACTGCAACGCAGGCTGCTATGGTGCGTTTACTTAAATTTAGTTACCGCCAAGCTGAGCATCAAAATAAATTATCAGCGCGTTTTGCTGATGTACTTGAACTTATTGCAGAAGCCAGTTACTACGCAAAACAAGACAAATTAGCCGTTATTGACGCGCACCATATTGACGAAGCCATTGAAGGCAAGCAATACCGTACCGGCCAAATTAGCGAAAATATGCTCAGTGATATAAAAGAAGGTCACACACTTATTGCAACCGACGGCCAAGCCATTGGTAAAGTAAATGGCTTAACCGTATTACACATTGGCGATACCTCATTTGGTACCCCTGCGCGTATTACGGCAACGGTTTATGCTGGCGCCGATGGCGTAATAGATGTTGAACGCGAAGCTGAGCTTGGTAAAGCAATTCACTCAAAAGGTGTTATGTTGCTTACCGGTTATTTAGGTAATAAATATGCGCAGCACTTTAGCTTAACGCTTAGCGCTAATATTGCCATTGAGCAAAGCTATGGTTACATAGATGGCGATAGCGCATCTTTAGCAGAGCTGTGTGCGCTTATTTCGTCTATTACAAGCCTACCTATTAGCCAATCAATTGCGCTTACAGGCTCTATAAACCAACATGGTGATGTACAAGCCATTGGTGGTGTAAACGAAAAAATAGAAGGCTTTTTTAAACTGTGTAAAATGCGTGGTTTAACAGGTTCGCAAGGCGTTATCATTCCTAAATCAAACCAAGTTAACTTAGTGCTTGATGACGAAATACTTAATGCGGTTGAAGCGGGTAAATTCAATATTTACGCAGTTGAAACCGTAGACCAAGCGCTTAACTTGTTAATGGATATAGAAGCTGGCGATATTATTGATGACCAGTATCCAGAAAACTCAGTAAACGGTATTGCACTTGCTCGCCTCAAAGAGATTGCCGACATAGTAAACGGCGATGATGACGAAAAAGACGAAGAGCTAGATAACGAAAAAGGTTAATGATGATTAATATAATTTTGGCGGTAGTTATCGCCATTTTTTGTTTTTTAATATTTCAAAATAGTAAAAAAGCAAAACAACAAGCAGGCATAAATGCACAAATAGGTGCAGACTATTTAGCCGCTAACGCAAAGGTAGAAGGTGTAGTAGAAACGACTTCTGGCTTGCAGTATAAAGTAATCCATAAAAGCGAAAACGAAAACACACCAACCCCAAAAAGTATGGTTAACGTGCATTACCACGGCACACTAATCGACGGCACTGTGTTTGACAGTTCAGTAGAGCGTAAAACACCGATTAGCTTTGGTTTACACCAAGTTATTAAAGGCTGGACTGAGGGTTTACAACTTATGAGCCCCGGCGATAAATACACGCTATATGTACCGCACCAATTAGCGTACGGCGAAAAACGTGTAGGGAGTATTCCTCCTGCCTCAGTACTTATATTTGAAGTAGAGTTACTGGCAATTGAGTCTTAGTGATCAAATAACAAGGAAGTAAATTATGAATAAAGACGAATTACTTAAAATAGCCAAGGGTGATATTAACTTTACCTTTCAATCTATTATTTATGCATTAGCGCTGTGCTTACTCGTTGCAGCTGTTTTTTTACTAGAGATGAGCGTTAACCTACAAATGGGTTTAATAGTTTGTATTATTGGTGTGTTTGGAATGACTATTTATAATAATTTAAATACTCGCTTAAATGCGGCGCTTGCACTTATTGCGCTCTCACAAGATAACCAAAGCACTAAGTAAGCAACGAGTTAGTTTAATAAATTGGTATAAGCCCTACTTTAATAAAGTGGGGCTTTTTGCTTTTAGCTAACATTAAAATTTACTCAAGGATTTTAATACGAAGTCGATACCTATAATAGTTACAAAGCTATTTTAGGGATAAAATAATGAAGATTTCACCGACTCCCATTGCATACCAAGTACACAGCTCAAATACTCAAACTTTAGCGCAATCAGATAAACTACCTGTTGAAAAAGCGAGTGAAGAAAAGAGCGAGGAAGAGCCAAAATATGTGTTATCAAAGTTTTTAGATACCAAAGCGCAAGAATATAGTGAAGATAACGCTACGTTTGGCAATCAATATAAAAACCTAGAAAAAGTATACAAGCACTTCACTGGACGAGTTATTGCGCTGCAAGAGCAAATTAATAAACTTAAACAAAGCCCCGTACAACGTAGTTTAACTATAAACACTTCTGCAAGTGAGTTAGATAAAAGTGATGCAAATTCAGTTTTAGATGCTGACCACCTAGGTGCAAAAAAATATAAAAACACGCAACAGCAAGAACAAATAGATATGTTAGAGCTGCAATTAGGGGAGTTAAAGTCAGAGCAAGCAGCAATAAAACAACAAATGGTTGAGCTGGTTATTAGTGAAATGAAGAGGCGGGGCGACGACTATACTATTTAGCGCCACCAACATGCTGGTGGGTTAGCTTTTAAACTCAATTTTACCCACTTCAAGTTTAAACTTACCTTCTTGCTTGCCTGCAATCATAAAGCCTAGCTGTTTTATATCGTCAAAATCAATAATCGGTTGTTGCTCAAGCACGCGACCGCGATACGTTAAAGTAAAATCACTCGGAGCAAAGTTTATATCTACCCATTCATTTTTTACTGTTTTAAATGAGTGGGTGTACGCTGCGCCATCAAGATAATTGGTAGTTCTGAGCCTGAGCTGATAGGTTTGTCCATCGCCTTTAACACGCAGTGCTATAGCTTTAGTGTTTTGGCTTTGTGTATTTAGCTCTGTACGTATTGATGCAAAACCGCCGTTATTATCAAGCGAAACATTGCCTGTAAAAAGCAAACTTTCTTGAGTTTGAGTGAATTGGCTATTAGATACACCGCCCATTACTGAGTCGTTAACAACGTACCAGCGCTGATTTGCATTCGCTTGTGCACTTACAACTAATAAATTAAATACAAAAAGTGATGATAGTTGCTTTGTTGTCATACGTGTTTCCTAATTGGCATTAAGTAAGTGGAGTACTTATAACTAATACGCTTTAATAATGTATTTGTTCACTAATTTAAAACTAATTATTTTTACGAGCCCACTTATCCATTATTTTATTAAATAATATTTCATCATCAGTTTGCTCACCAGGGCAGGTCTGCGCGCTACCTTGAGGCATGCCATTACTACCAAATACGGTTGAAGTATCAATTAAATAGCATTTACCGTTAAATTTTTCTAATCGTCGTGTGCCTATTGTATTTTGGCTAATAACTTCCGATTTTTGTGATTTAACCGGTGATTTAATTGTGGGCGTGGCAGCTATTGCATCATCAGTACTATCTGAGTTATCAGCTTCGCCAAACGTGACCATTTTTTTATGCGTTAAGTTATTTATAGGTGCGCCATAAATAGGCGCATACGGGTTAAGTTTTTTAAACGTTTGCGTGTTGGTATTAATGGTGTGGGCAGGGGGTTGAGGTTTATTTGTAATAGTGGACTTTGTTACTGTTGTTGTTTTTGGTTTTTCGTCACGTTGTTTGGGTGCTTTAGTAACTTGTGTTTGAGTTGTAGGTATTTTATTAGTGCTTACAGATTCAGGTGCTTTTTTTACCTCTAACTTTGCAGGCTCAGCAATCGGTGCGTTAGTGGTGGTGTTAACGGTGCTTAACTTAGGTTGCGTTGATAAGTTAACCATTACATAAGCGTTTATTACGGTGTCTTTTTTTGTTTGAGGTTCTTCAACCTTTATTTTTTGCGAAAGTAATTTATGTGAAAGTAATAAGTACAGCAACACGCCATGTATACATAACGAGATAACCCACGGCCACGCATTCCCTTTATTCACATCAAACCCTCAACTTAATAGTGCTGTTAAGAGTCAATAAAATACATTTAGTTCACCTAAAGTTAATGTGTTTTACTTTGTAGCTTTATTGCAGATACAACAAAACTATTTTGCAGTTTTTGTTGTTTTTGCATGTGCTTTGTTACGTTATTATGAGTGCAATCAAACTTAGGAGGCATTATGACATTACTTTTTGAACCAATAGAACTTGCAGGTAAAACATTAAAAAACCGTATTGTTATGCCCCCAATGACTCGCTCGCGTTCAACACAGCCTGGCGATATAGCTAACGACTTAATGGCAGCATATTACGCACAGCGCGCAAGTGCCGGGCTAATTGTAAGCGAAGGCACACAAATTAGTGAACTTGGCAAAGGCTACGCTTGGACTCCGGGTATTTATTCAAATGAGCAAGTTGCAGGCTGGAGTAAAGTAACCAACGCAGTACATAGCGCTGGTGGCGTGATGTTTGCTCAGCTTTGGCATGTTGGCCGTGTAACTCATAGTGGCAACACCGGTGGCGTGCAGCCTATTTCAGCCTCGGCCATTGCTGCAAAAGACGTAAAAGTATTTGTAGATACAAACGGTGCGCCGGGGTTTGTAGACACCCAACTCCCACGCGAAATGAGCAAACAAGATATTACGCATGTAATTGGCGAATTTCGCCAAGCTGCTAAAAATGCAGTTAATGCAGGGTTTGATGGCATAGAGCTTCATGCTGCAAATGGTTACCTTATTAACCAATTTTTAGACTCAGAATCAAATGCTCGCACCGATGAATATGGTGGCAGCATGCAAAACCGTATACGCTTTTTAATTGAAGTGGTAAATGCTGTTAGCGACGAAATTGGTAGCGGCAAAGTAGGCGTAAGACTAGCCCCATTAACAACTCTTAATGGCACAGTAGACGAAAACCCTGAGGAAACTTATTTAGCGGTTTCTGAGGCATTAAATAAAGCCGGTGTAGGTTACATGCATATAGCCGAAGCCGATTGGGATGACGCACCTTTAATGAGTGTTGAGTTTAAATACGCTATTCGCAAAGCCTACAGCGGTGTATTAATTTACGCAGGCAAGTACACAAAAGAGCGCGCAGACAAAGCACTTAGCGAAGGCTGGGCCGACATGATTGGTTTTGGTCGCCCATTTGTATCAAACCCAGACTTACCAGCACGCTTAAAGCAAGGCAAGCCTCTTAACAGCCACAACCCCGACACTTTGTTTGGTGGTGCAGAGCAAGGCTATACCGATTATCCAGTTACAAATTAAATTTATATATAAATAAGGAGCAGTAGCATACAGCTCCTTATTTGTTTTAATTACACTGAGAGTACTTACTTAATTGCAGTAATAAACTCTTCGTCAGAATACAAGTTCTTAAGTAATTTTTGAACAAGCTCTACATAGCTTCGTTGACCATTTGGGATTGCAATTGCGCCAATAAATGAAGAGTCGAAATCATGTTCAGCTGAAATTACTTTTTCAAATAAAATTGCATCATCCTCTGAAACAACAAAATTTACTTTTATAAATGAATTCCCCTCTGAGAACCCTGTTACATCAATATCTTGGTCAATAACCTTGCCAGTTACTTGCTTTTTAGCAACACCAGACCAAAGTTTAGCCAGTTTTAATTCTTGTATTAAAGCGCTCTCAATATATTCACCATAGCTGTTGCCTACAGATGAAACAAGAGGAGAGCCTCGAAGTGATATCTTATTTAATTTTTTTTCAGATTCAATTTTTCCGACTGAGACTGGTGTATTAGACTCTTCTTTTAGTTTAGAAACGTTACTGATATCTGCACTATAAGGTGGAACTTGAATGGTACATGCACTTAAAAATAAAGCCGCGATTAGACCTAGTGAACTTTTATACTTCATTTTATTTCTGTCCTTATTTATAAATTTGATTGATCAAGTTCTACAACTAGTTTGTTAAATGCTTCTTCTGTTGCACGTTTTGCAGATAAAGAAAAATCATTTTTAAACTCATCAAATTCAGCTTTGCCAAAACCTTTAACTTCACTATTCCATGCTATATCACCATTGTTATTTAAAGTTTTACAGTTTAGCGTGAAGGTAAATTCTGTAGGTGGCCATGTGAATAAGCTATCTGAGCTAGATTGCGTTGTTATTGTCGGTATGAATACATACTCAATTTTTTTATCTTTTAAAAATGTACTATCAGTTAATGATTCAAGCTTATAGACGTTTTCAAATTTATTAGAAAGCACAGTATACAGCGCTGCTTCTGTGTCTTTATAAGGTTTGTAACTAACATTATCGCCACCACCGCCAGGTGTTTTTACTTGTGTTTTTATATCATCTTCAGAAATATAATAACCTACAACTGATGCTGATTTATTTTCTGTAACCTGAAGTTTTTCAGTGTCTGGATTTAAACTTATCTGGTGGGCACAGCCACTCAAAATAAGGACCGAAAACAAGAAAAACATGTTAGTTAATAACTTCAAAATATACTCCATATATTTAATTTTTAGTGTGAAAGCAGTTTCAGCATCAATATATGTTCAATAGTTACTTTTGTAAATTATGTTAACTTTATATTTGTAAACGGTTGTAACTTTTAGCATTTGTGAGGTCGGTTTTCTTCAAAATAAAGCAGAGTTAATCTTGAGCAAAAAATAAAAAACGCGTAAGTTAACCGGGTTACCTATTTTAATAACAAGAAAATAAATGAAAGCCAAAGAGATAGAACAATTAGAATTATCAAATTCTGAAACCCGAGAAGTTGTTACCCCCTACGCCTTTAAAATTGACAGTGCTTTACTGGGCTTGCCTTTAGCTACGCCAATTCGGCGTGCACTAGCTATTATTATTGATGTAGCACTGATATTTTTAGCAGCCAAACTCAGCGCGGCTTTAATAGCATTTGTTGCTGCAATGGCCTTTTATAAAGGTACGGCACAGCAATACCTTCCAAAAATGTCGAATGTATGGCGAAGAATTTTAAAAATAACGGCAGCAAGTATTTTATTTGTAAGCGCACTTACTGTGCTTTCAATTGGCATAGATTACCTAGAAGACGATAAGGCTGATCAAGGTTTAGCTGTTCAGGGCGTAAAAATACAAGATGAAATACAGCTTACCGCCACAGAAAAACAACGGGTAAATACTTATTTAGCGCAAACAGCCGATGACAGCTGTGAGCAACCTTGCCAACAAAGCGCGCTTGATAATTTAATAGGGCAAGTTCCCAAATTAGCAGAAATGGACGACCTACAAAGCCCACAACTTGCTACCGTACTTTTACAACTATTAGTACTCAGTGAAAATAACGAAATAAAGCCTGCACAGTTAATAGAAGAAAAACCTGCACAAACAAGCACAAATAGTATTTTGCAGTGGAGCAAAGGCATTATTCAAGACTTGGGCTTAGGGTTTGGTTGGGCTGCAGTTTACTTTACGTTGTTCTCGCTACTTTGGCGCGGCCAAACGCCGGGTAAAAAGGTTTGTAATATCCGTGTTGTCGCCCTAAGCGGTGAGCCATTAGGTTTATTAGATTGTTTTGGTCGCTACGGCGGCTACGGTGCAGGCTTTGCCACAGGCTTGTTAGGGTTTTTACAGATATATTGGGATCCAAACAGACAAGCGATTCAAGATAAAATATCAGCGACAGTAGTTATTAAAGGTAACTTGAATCAAGTTGTAAATGTTGAAACCGTTGTAGATGTAGTGAAAGATTAGTCAAAGCAGCTAGATGATAATGAATGAGTTAAAACTGTGGTAACAGAAGGTTTTGATTGAACTTCCTGTTACCTAGGGAATATTAGTAAATTGATACTGTAAAAATATTTCTAGCGATGTTTTTCCTCGTTGTATCTAATACTTCACTTCTAACTGTAACTTGAAATTCATGAGCTTCAGCTACAACCTTTAGTGCATATAAACCTAAGCCCGAACCTTCAACATTCATACTTTCAGCTTTTTTTGTTCTGTAGCCTCTTTTGAATAATGATTTTATTTCCTCCTCTGAAATGAAGTCGCCATAAGAAACAACAGAAAAGTCTAATTTTGTGTCTCTTTCGTCAAATACGATTTCAATATCATTGCACTTACGATATTTAACAGCATTTTGGATAAGAGATAGAGGGATTATTTTGAATGACTCGAAGACTCGGTGAAGATTTTTAACTCTTCCCATAAGATTGATTTTGACTCTATTTTTATTAGTTTTTGAATGAGATAGCACCATCGATATCTTATGAATCATACTGTAAAGATCGGTTTCTCTTTTTCGGCCGAAAGTAGCACTTTCTGGATTTACATAAAGTGCAGCCGTATCTAAAGAGTCCATTAGCATTACCGAGGTTTTGTGAAGGCTTCTTAGGTTTTCGGAGGATTTTTCGAATCCATCTTTATTGATTAGTCTACTTGAATAAAACTTTATCTCATTAGCCCATTTTACAAACTCATGAAAAGGATCAAACCTTTTTTTAGCTTGAAGGTTGATAACAGACTCAATAGAAACCAACTTGGTTTCGAACTGCCTGAACCATAAAAAAACAGATTCCTTAGAGACTCTTCTTTCTTTTATTTTTAGATTCTTGTTTGATTGCTTCGTTGAATTAGAGCTTTGGATGTATAAGTCACATACCGTAACAAACATTCCAGAAAACTCTCTAGTGAAATGAGTTAGGTTATGTTTACAAGTATGCATACCTATAACCTCAGTAGTTCTACAAGCATCGTTACATGTTGGGGAAGGCTTTACTTTTGTTCCATTTACTAAACTTTTTTCAATTAATATAGGCCAAGGTGTTTCAATAACTTCGCTTTCCAATAGCTCTTTAATCATTATCTAATCGGTCCTTCATTATATTTATTAGCTGGATTATATTTTCTGAATCTACAGTTGCAATCTGATGTACTGATTGCATTAAATCCTCTTTGGGTATTTGTATTGAAAAGTACTTAACTATTTGAATTTCTAAGTTAAACTTCTGCTTTCTCTCTACTGGGAGTTTTCTAATTCTTTCTTTTAATGATTGCGCTAATATATCAATATCAAAGAAGTCAGCTTTTAACTCTGTTAAAACTTCTCTAATTTTAAATTCTTCGATAGGTTTATTTATTATCGCATCAGATATTTTAAAATAGTCGTTTAACTCGGCTTGAAATTTACCAGATGAAACGGCAACTATCGGGAGCAATGCTCTCGCTTCTTTCAGGATTTTAATAAATTTAGCACCACCCTCATCTGGATCTTCTTTTACCACTCCTTTCACATCTAGTAGTACAACATCAAACTTTGACATTTTTAGGGAGTCAGCAAAAGAGATTGATTCATAAGTTTTAACATCAAAATCCATGCTTCTAATGAAATCTATAGGGAAGCTTTCTATTTCGTCATCGATAATGGCTACGGTATACTTTTTTCTCAGATTTAACTGGGCTATATATTGATCTAGAGTAATTTTAGCGAATAGAAGTTTTAGATTCGACCATGGAACTATATACATAAAAACACATATTATTAAACTTAAAATAGCTAATATAATACCCAACGTAGTTAAATCCATTATTTATATCCCTAAAGAACGCAAATAAAGCGTACCACAAATATTTATGGTACTACTAAGTTAATACTTATATGCAAAACTTAACCCGCCAATCCCCATCAACAACACAAATCCCCACACAAACATGTTGCCGTATTGGCTGTACACGCTGTCGCCTTTTATAAGCTTAATGTTGGCTTTCAATATAGTAGCTTCAAACTGAGGCATGGTTTGTTGTGCGTGGCTTATAGGGTCGTATACGGCGCTTACACCATTGTTTGTAACTCGCACTAGAGGGCGTTGTAGTTCGAGCGCGCGCATACGGGCTATTTGCATGTGTTGCAAAGGCCCAATAGAGTCGCCAAACCAGGCATCGTTACTGACAGTAAAGAGTAGGTCGGAATCGCTTTTGTAATTACCGCGTACTAAATCTGCAAAAACAATTTCGTAGCAAATAGCGGGGAGTAAATTAAAGCCGTTGGCGCGCAAGTTGTTTTGCACTTTGTCGCCACGGGTAAACGATGACATAGGCAAATCGAATAATGGGGCAATAGGGCGCAAAAAGTCTTGAAACGGTACAAACTCGCCAATAGGTAATAGCTGGTGTTTTTGATAGCGGTTTTTATCAAGGTAATGATAATGCCCGTGATCGTCGCCGCGTTCTTTATTACCGACCACAATAAGTGTATTGAATATGTTTTTGGTGTCTCGCTGGTAGTCAACAATACCGGTAACAAGGGCGGTTTTATTAAACGAGGCGGCACTGTCTAAATTGGCTAAGTAGGAATCAGCAAGCATTTCTATTTCAGGCACTGCGGCTTCTGGCCATACTATTAAGTCGGCATCCCAATGTGGGCGTGTCAGGTCTTGGTATTTGCTCATTGTGGTCCAAAACTCACTTGGCTCAAAGCGCAGGTGTTGCTGTATGTTCCCTTGTACGAGCAATACTGACATGTTTTTATCTGTGTAATGAATACTGCCGGTGGTGCTTGCGCCTGTAAAAATAAGCGCAACAGCTGTCGCAGTAACCGCCGGGGTTTTAAAATCTTTTTGGGTAAGTCTATACAGTGCAAAGCCAATAGCGACACAGGTAAGTGTTAAGCCAAACTCGCCAATATAAGGGGCAAGCAGCCTTAAAGGTCCGTCGGTTTGTGTGTAGCCAAAACTTAACCACGGGAAACCGGTAAGTACGGTGCCACGTAAATACTCGCTAATTGCAAAGCAGGCAATAAGCAATGCGCCAAAGCTTTTAGGACCAGTGGCAAAGCGTGTAGTTGCCCAAAAGGCAAGTGCAGGAAATAACGCTAAGTAGGCGCACAAAAATGCCATTAACGAGAGTGACGCAATAAGCGGCATACCGCCAAAGGTGGCAATAGAAACATGTACCCAGCTTATACCTGCACCAAACCAGCCTAAGCCAAATATAAAGCCATATTTAGCAGCGGTTTTTGCGTGTGCTTTACCGGTATTATTGGGGTTAACGCAAAAAATTATGGCACCAAGGCTAATAAATACGATGGGCCAAATTTCAAAGGGGGCATAGCCAAAAGTTAAAACAAGGCCCGCAACGAGTGCGAGCCATGCTTTTTTATCTTTTGCTAATAGGGTAAGTCTAGTTAGCAGTTTCTTCACTGTCGTTATCATCAGCCTTAGGAACGGTGACTTGCAGTTGCAAAATACGACGATTATCGGCGTTGGTTACTTTAAATTGGTAACCTTCTATGTCAATCGTTTCACCACGGCTTGGCATATGGCCAAATGCGTGCAGTACAGTTCCGCCAATAGTATCGGCTTCGTCTGTGCTGTAGCCTGTTTTAAAATGCTCGTTAAAGTCATCTACAGGTGTGAGTGCTTGCACTACGTGAACATGTTTAGCAAGTCGACGAATATCTTGATGTTCTTCTTCTTCGTCGTGCTCATCTTCGATTTCGCCAACAATTATTTCAAGAATATCTTCAATCGTTACCAAGCCCGATACGCCGCCGTATTCGTCAATAACAACAGCCATATGGTAGCGCTGCTGACGGAATTCGTTTAGCAATGTATCAACACGTTTGCTCTCAGGTACTACCATTGCTGGGCGTAAATAATCGCGTATTGATGGTAAATGCTCGTCTTTATTTAAGATCAGTGGCAATAAATCTTTAGCGAGTAAAAAACCTTCTACATGGTCTTTGTCTTCAATCACCACAGGAAAACGTGAGTGAGTTGAGTCAACCATCATTGGAATTAGCTCTTCAAGCGGGCTGTCGATCTCAAGAGTGATCATTTGTGAGCGCGGAACCATTATGTCTCGCACTTTAAGCTCAGACACGCCAAGCACACCTTCTATCATCTCTTTTGTTTCAGGATCGATTACGTCTCGTTCTTGCGCATCGGCAATAACTTCGACCAGCTCTTCTCTATTCTGGGGTTCCCCTTGCAACATTTGGGCTATTCTGCCCAACCACGTTTTGCCAGAAGAACCCTGGCTAGATTGCGAGTTACCGTCGCTCATTGCGTCTAATTGCTCCGTTAATTTAAATATCGTCCCGGTATGGGTCTGCTATGTTTAGCTCTGCAAGTAATTGCTTTTCGATGCTTTCCATCTCTAAAGCATCGTCACTCTTTATATGGTCAAATCCAAGCAAATGCAAGCATCCGTGAATAACCATGTGAGCAAAGTGGTCATGAAATGACTTCTCTTGCTCAATTGCTTCAGCTAATACAATGGCTGGGCAAATAATTAAATCACCAACCAGGGGAATATCTATTCCCGGTGGTGCTTCAAATTCGAACGACAGTACGTTGGTCGGTTTATTTTTACCGCGATAGTCGTTATTAAGTTGTTGCGATTGCGCTTCGTCGCTAATAACGATACTGAGTTCTGACTCGTCACGGTATTGGCTAAGGGCTTTGTCGGCCCACAGTGCAAATTGCTCTTCGCTTGGGAGGTTGTCAAACTCACAGGCTATTTGTAAATCAAGTTCGGTTGTCAAAGTATTACTCTTTAGTAGTAGGCTGTTGAAGAGCAGCAAGTGCGTCTTTTGCATTTTGCTTTTCAATGCGCTTTAGTCGCTCGCTTTCGTCGTTTCGCTCGTAGGCTTCAACTATGCGTGCTACAACAGGGTGGCGTACTACGTCTTGGGCTTTAAAGTAGTTAAAGCTAATTTCGTTTACGCCATCAAGTACTTCCATTGCATGGCGAAGGCCTGAACGTGTGCCACGAGGTAAATCGACCTGTGTTATATCGCCTGTAATAACCGCTTTTGAGTTAAACCCTATACGGGTTAAAAACATTTTCATTTGCTCGGCGGTGGTATTTTGGCTTTCATCTAAAATAATAAAGGCATCGTTTAAAGTACGTCCGCGCATGTAAGCAAGCGGGGCGACTTCAATGATATTTTTTTCGATGAGTTTTTCTACTTTTTCAAAACCTAGCATTTCAAAAAGAGCGTCGTAAAGAGGGCGCAGGTACGGGTCTATTTTTTGACTTAAATCACCGGGTAAAAAGCCAAGCTTTTCGCCCGCTTCTACAGCAGGGCGCGTTAATAATATGCGGCGTATTTCTTGGCGCTCAAGGGCGTCAACGGCGGCAGCAACTGCAAGGTAGGTTTTACCAGTACCAGCAGGGCCAATACCAAAGGTAATGTCGTGGTTTAAAATATTAGCCACATAAACACCTTGGTTATCGTTACGTGGTTTAATAACACCACGGCGCGTTTTAATCACCATTTCTTTGCCGTAAGCGCTGCTTGATGCGTCTTGCTCTAGGGCTTTTGATTCGGTAATAGCTAAATGAACGGCTTCGGGTTCTATTTCGCCTAAAACACCACGAACTGGCTGAGTATCAACATAAAGGTTTTTTAAGATTTCTACAGCGCCGGCGCAGTTGTGTAGTTTACCGGTTACTTTAAAAAAGTTGTCGCGGTGAATTATTTCAACAGCCAGGTGGCGTTCAATTTGTTTGATGTTTTCGTCAAACGGGCCACATAAAGAAGAAAGGCGTTTGTTATCGGCAGGTTCTAAATAAATCTCTAATGTTTTTAACTGATTACTCAAAATTGCTTCCTATAGTACTGCGCCAGCGTTAACTGGCGCTAATAGTGTGACTAAGGAACGAAAGTAGCTACGCCAATTTCGTTAACAGTGTCTGGTTTTGGCTCTGCAGCTGCAGCTTTAGTTAAAATAGCTGAAGGCGCGATTTCACGTCGTAAGTTCATTTCTGATTCTGTACGAATTAAGTCACCACGTAAAGAGTTAGGTAGTGCTTCGGTAATACGTACGTCAACAAACTGTCCGATCACTGTGTGCGGGCCAACAAAATTTACTACACGGTTATTTTCGGTACGGCCACGTAATTCCATTGGGTTCTTTTTAGAAGGACCTTCAACAAGTATACGTTGCTCTGTATCGAACATTTGACGGCTAATTTGCTGCGCCATTTGTGTAATACGGTTTTGTAGTAAGTATAAGCGTTCTTTTTTCTCTTGCTCTGTTACGTCATCTGGCAAATCTGCCGCTGGCGTACCTGGGCGTGCACTGTAAATAAAGCTAAAGCTCATATCAAAACCAATGTCGCTAATAAGCTTCATGGTTGCTTCAAAGTCTTCTTTACTTTCGCCTGGGAAACCAATAATGAAATCTGACGACATGCTTAAGTTAGGGCGAATTTTGCGTAACTTACGAATTGTCGATTTGTATTCAATTGCCGTATGGCCACGTTTCATTAGGTTTAATATACGGTCTGAACCACTTTGTACTGGTAGGTGTAAGTGATCTACAAGCTCTGGTACATCAGCGTAAACGTCGATTATATCAGGCGTAAATTCTACCGGGTGCGATGTGGTGTAACGAATACGGTCAATACCATCAATAGCAGCAATAAGACGAATTAAATCTGAGAAGTAACATATTTCGCCATCGTGCGTGTCGCCGCGGTATGCGTTTACGTTTTGGCCTAGTAGGTTTACTTCACGTACGTTTTGCTCAGCAAGCTGTGCAATTTCTAGTAATACGTCATCTACTGGGCGGCTAACTTCTTCGCCGCGAGTATACGGTACAACACAAAAAGTACAGTATTTAGAACAGCCTTCCATAATTGATACAAACGCAGATGGGCCATCCGCTTTTGGCTCTGGCAGGCGGTCAAACTTTTCAATCTCTGGGAATGAAATATCAACAACTGATGAGCCTTTGTTGCCTTGCACTTGTTTAATCATTTCTGGTAAACGGTGCAATGTTTGCGGGCCAAAAATAACATCCACAAATGGTGCACGTTGACGAATAGAGTCACCTTCTTGTGAGGCAACACAACCACCTACACCAATTATTAAGTCTGGCTTGTCGTCTTTTAACAACTTCCAACGACCTAACTGGTGAAATACTTTTTCTTGTGCTTTTTCACGAATTGAACAGGTGTTAAGTAAGATTACGTCGGCATCTGTTGCATCATCAGTTAGCTGGTAGCCGTTGGTGGCATCTAAAAGTTCAGCCATTTTCTGAGAGTCGTATTCGTTCATCTGACAACCCCAGGTTTTAATATGCAGCTTTTTGCTCATTGAAATATTGCCTCGTGTTCAATTCGATAGTGGCACAAAAATGTGCTAGAAACAGGATTAAGGAGCAAGCATGCTCACTTAAAGGAGGCGTATTTTAGCTGGATACCCGCCCAGATCCAAGTATAGTTTTCATGTTTGTGATCTCAAATCAATACAGGGCGAGTTTAATGTGCTGTTAGGGATATCCTCTGGTATAAAACAAATTAATTTTGATACAATCAAAACAGACTCAAGTAATAATAAAATGATGAAAAACATGACCAAAAATAATGTGATAGTGGTTGGCGGGGGCATGGTTGGCGCGGCTATGGCGATAAAGCTGGCTCAGCAAGGCTTTGGCGTGCGCATAATTGAAAAACACCTAATAGACCCATCGCACATTCTTAGTAGCGATAAGGTGGATATTAGAGTGTCTGCTATTAATCGTTTTTCAGAAAATTTACTTGATGAATTAGGGGCAATGCCTCTTTTAAGGCAAAACCGCATAGCACCTTATCAACAATTAGAGGCTTTTGAGCGCGGTGGTGACAATTTATTATTTGATTGCGCCGACATAAACACGACACATTTAGGCCACTTGATTGAAAATAGTTTAATTCAAGCAAGTTTGTGGCAGCAATTTGGGCATTATAAGATTGAGGTTATTGAGCAATCATTGCCGGTAACTAAAATAGAGCAAACGGATGATTTAATTACGCTTGTGTATGGAGATCAAACCTATACAGCTGATTTAGTAATTGCCGCCGATGGTGGGCAATCGCAGCTGCGCGATAAGGCGAATATTGGTATTACGGGTTGGCAGTACCAACAGCATTGCATGGGGGTGTTAATTAAACTCGATGCACCGCAACAAATTAAAACATGGCAACAGTTTACACCAAGTGGGCCGTTAGCATTTTTACCAATGCAGGCTCCGTACGCTAATTTAATTTGGTACGACGATGCAAATACATTGCAAGCATTTAAAGGGCTAAGCCCAGCTCAGTTAAAAACGCACATACTGAATAAATTCCCAGAACTTGCTGGAGACTTTGAAGTACAAACCCATGCAGTATTTCCGCTTACTCGCCAACATGCTAATAATTATTCGCAAGGGCGCTTGGTTTTAGTAGGCGATGCAGCGCATACAATTAATCCCCTTGCAGGGCAGGGCGTTAATTTAGGCTTTCAGGACGTAGTGGCACTTGCTGAGGTTTTAAACGAAGCAGGAGATATAGGTTGCCCACTAAAACTTAAAGAATACGAGCGAGCTCGCCGTAAAGCTAATTTATTAATGATGAGCATGATGGACGCGTGTTACTTTGGGTTTTCTAATCAAATTACGCCACTTAAATGGGCACGCAGCCAGTTTTTAAAAATGGCTAATAATACGGGGCCAATAAAAAACTGGGTTTTAAAATACGCAATTAGTGGTGATTTAGGCTAAATTTAAAGTAGATATTAGAAAGGCTCATTTATGAGCCTTTTTTTATGTCTGTTTTTAAGTCAGCAAATAGTGACTCGGCTATATTGAACACGGTTTTAATTTAACTGGTGTTACATCACTAAATCGCAATTTAATAACTTTAAAGAGCCTGTGTGTGGATAATTTTTTTACAGTAATAATTATTTTAGGTGCGCTACTGCTTGTTGCTAGCTTAAAAACAACCGTTAAAGTTTGCAAAAAAACATCGCAAAGAGCATGGAGTGTACTGCTATGCGCTATTATTTTTTTTATTATAGGGTATTGGTGGATACTTTATTATTTTTCAAACCACGACATTGCACCCGTCGTTATGAATATGGTGGCTATGTTGTTACTTGGCGGTGGTGGGTTTGTTTTTTTAGTTATTAAACTGAGCTTAAAAAGTATTCTTAAAATAGAGCAAGCAACGCAGTATCAAAAATATCAAACTGAGCACGATAACTTAACAACTCTACCTAACCGCGATAAATTTTTTAAATCTTTAAGTAAACAAGTTGAATATCCTTCCCCATTTTCATTATTTTATATCGACTTAAATAACTTTAAACAAATTAATGATGCGTTTGGGCATCAGTGTGGTGACCAACTCTTGGCTGCATTTTCCAATAAATTAAATAAAGAATTATGCGGCATTGCTAAGTTATATCGAATAGGTGGCGATGAGTTTGCTTTTTTATTGCATACCGATACAGATGAAAGCATGAATTATTGTGTAAACATTATAAACTCAGCCGTCAAAAGTCCGTTTTGTACGAATGAGCAAATGGTTAAAATACAATTAAGTATAGGCGTAAGCCGTTTTCCTGATGATAGCCGATTGCCCGATCAGCTATTAAAAAAAGCTGACTTGGCACTGCATGAAGCTAAAAAAACATTTCAACCTTTGGTAAATTACTCATCTGCAATAGGTAAACGAGCTGAGGACTTTTTTGATTTATCAGCCAAAATTAAAGTGGCATTACATAAAGATGAGTTTGAGCTTTATTTACAACCCATAATGGACTCTAAAGATCTGCAATTACATGGCCTAGAAGCGCTTATCCGATGGCCGCAAGATGATGGTAGCTTTATTAGTCCAGAAAAGTTTATAACCGTAGCTGAGCGTACAGGGCTTATTTTTCCTTTATCGAAATGGGTTGTACAAGAAGCCGTTAATCATATTAGAAAGCTCAAGCTATTTGGTTTCACCGGTACTATACATGTCAATTTATCAACGAAAGATATTGAAAGCAGCGAGTTTTACGATTTTATAATTAGTTTACTCGCAACCGACCCTACATTAAGCGACTCGTTAATTTTTGAAATTACAGAAGGTGCAATGATGACAAATATACCGGCTGCTAGAAAAATGATGCAACAGTTGAGTATGCGCGGGTTTAAATTTAGTGTTGATGACTTTGGTACTGGCTTTTCGTCACTGTCGTTATTAAGAGAGCTGCCAATTAATCAAATAAAAATTGATCAGTCGTTTGTCAAAGATATGCTTACTAACTCGCCTGATTACGCCATTGTAGAATCTACATTGTTTTTAGCGAGTCGATTAAATTGCGATGTAGTTGCTGAAGGAATAGAAACTAAAGAGGTAGAACAGGCGTTGTTGAGTCTTAACTGTGATTATTTACAAGGGTATTTATATAGCAAACCAATAAATATAGATGAATTTATAAATGTTTATTTAAGTGCAGAAAAAGTAAGTTGAATTTAATGAGTATTGAGAAGTTTTAGACAGGGTAGTCAAATTGGCTGGGATACCAGGATTTGAACCTGGGAATGCCAGGATCAAAACCTGGTGCCTTACCGCTTGGCGATATCCCAACTATAAATTTGAATTAGTTTTAGTTCTTAATAAGAACATGGTGCGGAAGGAGAGACTTGAACTCTCACAACCTAAGTTACTGGAACCTAAATCCAGCGCGTCTACCAATTCCGCCACTCCCGCATCACTAAGTTGCTAATTTAAACTCTAAGCTAGAGCAATTCTTTTATCCAACTTTCCTTGGTAGAAGAAGTTGGCTGGGATACCAGGATTTGAACCTGGGAATGCCAGGATCAAAACCTGGTGCCTTACCGCTTGGCGATATCCCAACAAAGAATTCTTTATAATTTTAGTTCTTATAAGAACATGGTGCGGAAAGAGAGACTTGAACTCTCACAACCGAAGTTACTGGAACCTAAATCCAGCGCGTCTACCAATTCCGCCACTCCCGCATCAACAATTTGCCAATTTAAACTCTAAGCTAGAGCAATTCTTTTATCCAACTTTCCTTGGTAGAAGAAGTTGGCTGGGATACCAGGATTTGAACCTGGGAATGCCAGGATCAAAACCTGGTGCCTTACCGCTTGGCGATATCCCAACAAAGAATTCTTTATAATTTTAGTTCTTATAAGAACATGGTGCGGAAAGAGAGACTTGAACTCTCACAACCGAAGTTACTGGAACCTAAATCCAGCGCGTCTACCAATTCCGCCACTCCCGCATC
>NZ_AUTR01000044.1:0-19553 GCF_000497875.1 Pseudoalteromonas sp. S8-8 | reverse complement strand
AATTTATGGGTTGTTAATAAAAGAAGTTAATTATCACTCAGTTATTTCATCTCGACCAGGCGCCTCATCAAAAACACCTACTTTTGGAGAATCACATGTAATGAAATCATGATAGCTATTATAAGCAATTTCTATTACACATGAAGATTTAACAATTACGGTATACCCAGCGAGAATAAGATCCCTTAAAGATAAATCAAAAATGTATTGCCCATTTTGTGAAGCAGCCAGATAATAATTTTTAACTATCTTTTTTCTATCTGTATACTCAGCCCAGCCTGAAATATGTAAAGCTACCTTGCTAAACGGGTGCTTTTTCTTATTTGCCAATTCTTGCGCTTCTTGTTCCTCAATAATTCTTTTAGCCTTTTCTTGTTGAGCTAAAAGTTCAGGCGGCAACTGATTTTGAAGTTGGTTAGCATTATGGCCATTAGGTGAATTTGAAAATTGCGCTTCAACTGGTGACGCGTTCGTCAGTTCTTTAGCTTTTGCTTTATCAGATTGCTTTTGAAATCCTAAAAAAAGTAAAAAACCAGCTACAACGAAAAAAACTATAGAACCTTTAATAAACCAGTTGTCGTACCATTTTTTTACATCAGATGGTGCAGCCTCTTTAATAGATTGGTCACTCTTAGTATGAGACTGATAAAATTTAAAATATTTTTTCTCATATTCCCTTTCATGAGTAGCAACAACAGTTGTATTTGTTTTTGAATGCCCATCATGAACCTTGAGTACATACTTATCATCTTGACCAGCAAAAGACTTTTTTATAGCTCTGTAATGATTACCAACTAATTCGCGAATATCCCTTTCAACTTTTCTGAACTCTTGAGTAATTAGCATTATGTCAAAACCGTAGTGACGGTGCATACTGTAAAACTCTTTCACCTCTTTATTACAATTACCAGCGCCCAATGCTAAATGGCATTCATCTATAAAAAAATAGACTCTATTGCCGTCCTCATTCTTCCAGTCCTGATACTGTAAATAATGTTCTTTCTTAGAAAATGGTCTTTCACCACCATAATTATGAAATTCACCATCAACTACTTCTATCAGTTCACGGCAATATTCACCGTAAACTGAACAGAAGTGATCGACATTTAAAGGTAAATTCGTTACAACTTTTCGTTTATGCTCAGTAACCGTAGGGATTATGTGCCTTACTACCGCTTCATAACTTTTGCCGCCGCCAGTTTTTCCTGAAATGCCGTGTATCATTTTTTAGCTCCCTAATCTAACAAATGGAATTAGCTGTAATAGCATTCTTATTGTTATAGCTATAATTATCATCCCCATGGCTTGAGATAATCCAAGGGCCGATGCGTAATAGGTGACCCCTGAAGGTAGTCCGTTTATATGACTTGCTACGTCTAAACCTGCAAAAAAACTATCTAGACCGTCTATTGCAAGTAACGAAATATCCATAAAACTTTCAAAAAAGAAAATGCCTATATCTTTCATTATGTCCTGAACAGTGAGAACCAAACTGTAAAGAAAAGTCTTTAATTCGTTCCATGTATTAGCAAACCAATCCAACATATTAACCTCCAAAAATTAAAGCACGACATAAGAAAGCCGCAGTGATTAAAATGAAAATCTTTAATATTGCTAAGAGTTGCGTACTAGGAGTAGGCAAATCAGCACAACCAAAATTCATACTTGAACCAAGGTTAAAACAAATTTGTGTGTTTGGTGGTTGGCCTCCAGAGTTAAACTTAAATTGGTCTAAAAACTTAAAAGTTTCTGTTTGTTCAAATTCAAGACTTTTTTCATTCCAAACACCTTCAAAACCTTCTTCATATTCTGACTCGTAAAAACTTTGTGATTTAGTAGGGTCAAAAGTAGATTCAACAGTAGTATCATTTTGTTTCTTTAATTCATCTAAAATTTCAGCTTGTAGGTCATTACTTTTTACAACTTCAGTCCTAACACGTTCCGTTGAAGTTTTAACGCCTTCAGTTGCAGTTTTTACGCCTTCAGTTGCAGTTTTTACGCCTTCAACTTCTTCTTTAACCTTAACGACTTCTTTTATTTGGTCTCTGATTACTTCCTCTGTTTTTAATGTTCCTTTATATGTATTTAATGTATTTTCTTTAACAGATGAAAGTAATTCATTTGAACCCTGAATCTCTTTAGCTATTCGGTCTAACCTTTCTCTATGGGATTCTTCTTCACGATTAATGCTATCGTTAATAATTTTTAAATTATCATTTACCTGATTTAAAGCATCTAAATCGTTATTTTTATCTGAATCATCACCCTCTTTAGGGTCTGAAGGTTCATCTGGGTCAGGAGTTTTATCCGGGTCATCAGGGTTTTCAGGTTCTTCAGGTTCTTCAGGTTCTTCAGGTTCTTCAGGTTCTTCAGGGTCTGGAACACATGCAACAGGCTCTGAAGAAGCAAAAGAAACTGGTAAATAATAGCCCCCATTTTCATCTGTTTTTATTTCACATTGGCGACCATCATCAGAAGGATAGCAAACTGAACCAGAAGAATTACCAACACCAAAAACATAAGGGTCAGAACTGGTAGGTTCTGGACAATCAGGGTCTATTTCATCCTTTAACTTTGCACAAAATTTAGTGTCTGAACCTTGAGGATAAGTAATCATATGTTCATGTAGTGGAGCATTTTCAGGAGGACAACTTGGTTCGCCTGCTATTGGAAGTAAATTAACTGTAATTGAGCTTTGTTGTTTATAAATACAACTGCCAGCACCGTCAGCAGTTTTCCAAAAAACAACTTGCTGAATAATAGAAGAGTCTTGTTGTTGTATATTGCCAAGCTCAAAACCACACTTTGAATAATCGCTTTTGTAGATTTCAGCAGCCCATGAGACGCAAGAACTTGCATCCTCAGCGATTTTAACGTTGTAAGATTTACTTTGATAAGAACATTGAGTTTTAGGGTCTGTTTCTGGTGAAAGCAAAGAATTCAAATCATAAATATCGTAAATTGAATCATCAGCAGAAACAAAAAAAGCGCTTATAAGCGCAATTATTAAAATTAAATATTTCACTGGCTGTTATCCCCAACCGAAATTTTTACAAACTATAAAACCAGCTATTGCCCCTATCAAACCGCAAATGGTGTAGATAAGGGCGACAATAAGGCCGCCCATAATTAGATCCTTTTTTACGCTTTTGAAACAGCGCGTTTTGCTAGTGAAATGCCTTTATAAGCAAGAGCTACACCAACGATTAAAACACCAGTAGCGCCAACGAAAGTTGCAACACCAGCCATATCTACAGCAGCAAAAATATCAGTCATTTTATTATTCCTAAAGTTTACTAATAACCATTCGAGCAACCTTAACTTTGTAAGATAGAAACCCGAAAAATATAATAAGGCCAAAGCCCCAAGTGAATGACTCCCCAATATCGAGAGCCGTTATTTGAATGCTTTTGATATATGCATCAGCATCAGAACTTGGAACAAGTACGTAACCGGTGCACTCTTCCAAAGTTTGTGTTGTTGGCAATATAGTGCCGTCGGCATTCAAATAAATACATTGCATGATTAACCGCCCAGCGATTCTTTAAAATGCTTTTTAACTTCATGGTCAACTGGAATAAGTTCAACCACTTCGTTATCAAAAGTTTGGTCGTTAAATGAAAATTTAAGGTCGTAAGCTTTATCAGAAACAAACGCTTGATTATCAATTAACACATGAGCATAAGCAGTATTTATTGCTATTGGCTCTTTACCGAAAGGTGTACTAGTAGTTTTACCAGCGGCCTTACGTTTATATTTTGGTGAATCAACATTATCCAAAGGATAAAGAACTTCGATAATTGCTCGCTCAACGTCTGGGTTCTTTGACTCAGGAAAGCTAGTAATTGAAATACCCGCGATAACAATAGCCATTTTAATGACTCCTTAATTGTTCAGTTAAAATATGTTTATAAATATTGGGAACGTCTAAAGACTTTCCAGTTACGTATTTGTCAGGAACTAACAAACCTAAAACAGTTTGCATATCCCCTTCAGTAATTTCTAAAATGTCAGCTAAAGCTTTTCCGCACATACGCCTAACCCATTTAACACGGCTTGCTAAATCAGTACCGGCTTTTGATACTTTTGCTGAACTGGATGTTTGAACACCATCGGTATTAATCATTTGCTGTGAAAAATCACAAATACCCGCAAAAGTAGAATCAGGGTCTAGCAAACAATCAATAGACCATTTTTTTAATTCGACCTCGTTGCGATACCAAACTAATGATTCATCATCTATGCCCTGCTCTAATTTTTTGTCATATATGCGCCAGTAAACAGGACTTGTACGTTTACCAACTGTAGTCATTTCAACATCAAACTTGCCATCAATAGTGAATGAATGGCGAGGTGACATAGTTGGGTTTGGACCGCCTTTTTTACGAGCAAATGCTTTTTGAAAGAAATTTAGTTCAGCGGCCTTACAGTTAAAAACGTTATCAAAACAATCGCGAGCAATATCAATGCGCGAAAGTGAGCTAATGCTTAAAACCTTAGATAGCCAGTGATGTAAAATAAATGGGGTGGTGTGTGACCATAAGTGTTTGCAACCTTCGCCAGAAATTTGAAAGTAAACCGTATCGCGCTGACCACCAATACCGACAAAACCAATTTGAGTGCCTTCACTTGTAACTAAGTTCATAGAATTATGATACCCGTGAAACCCTTTATCTCTTGGTACTGATAGCTCAAAACCTAAAACATAGCGGCTAAATACACGCAATGTATTGATATAAAAATCAGACATTCTTTCATTAATACGTTGCTTTTGAGTTTCTAAGCTTTTAAGAAGTTGTTCAGGTGTTAAACCCTCGGTGTTAAATTCTTCTTTAATATTTGGTACTACTGGGAAAAGCGTTTGAGTATCTACGGTAGAGCCAATAGAACCAGCGCGTTTACAATGGCGTAAATCAGCAAGAGGAAAACTAAAAGACAAATGGTCTATTATTGTTTGATTTGATTCATGCTTTTTAAAACGCTTAATGCGATTGTCAATAAGGTTTTGAGCAGTGTCTGAATATTTGTAATGCATCAAATCACCCCATCAGCTACTAACTGGCGATAATTTGAATCAGTAATTTCTACTGTTCTGCAATCATGCTCATGTGAAACCCAAGCGCGGAATTGAAACATATTATCAAAATAATCATACACGCGAGCACCATTCAAATCGTAAGTGACTTGAACCCCCGCTTGCTTGTTATTTTCGAAATATATTTTCATTTCTAAGTTTCTAAGAATTTATTTAATGAGCGTAGATTAGTTTCTTAGAATCTAATTGTCAACATTTATAAGTTTATCAGTTTATAATTAATGATAACTTTAGAAACAGGAACGTGTAATGCCTACAAAACATATAGACGACGTAACATGGCGAAAAGTGGAAAAGGAACATGTAAAAGCAGTGGTTGCGACTCAAAAGTCTTTGAAGGATACGGAAATTCTAAGAATACTAATTAACAAAGGTTTAGAATCAATAAGCGAAAGTGACTATCTAAAATTAGCTAAAAAGAAATAGTAAAATGTTAAATTGAAGCTGAGAGCATAGGTTTAGATAGGAGTTATACCCCGTAATACAGTTACGGGGTTTTTTTTGAGCACAGTTAATTTAACAAAGCTCCTCCCGCTATGCGGGTCCCTCCTTGTTAAATTAACTAGATTAAAAAAAGAGAAGTTTATCAAAGGGCGCGTTGCGCTAGGATATTTTTCTAAGCGGGACTGGGTTATTGGATGCGGCCATTTATCTAATGGTCTTTATATTAATTCTGTGTGTGGCCTTTCATGAAGCAAAGCTTCATAGGTTCCTATCATCAAGTCTCCAGTGGTACGTAATAATTGATTTTAATTATTACGTAACCTTACTATTAGTATGGTTATTTGCACTCCCCATAAATCACATTATGTTACGGGTTGCAGCCGCTACGCTTAAAAAGGCTTTTGCTGCAATTCGTGTGCGCTTACGCTATTTTGCACACGAAAAACCACAAACGCCCCGCCATTTAAATATTTTGGCGGGGCGTTTTCTCAACATAAAGTTTATGAATTTATGGGCTATCTCTTATACCGCAAATGCGGGGTCACTACTGGACCAGTTAGACACGCAGCTGCAACAATGCCCGCAATACATGCAGCGCTAATCTTTTTTACAATATCCGACCATATTTTACTTTCTTCTTTAGTTTTTGATTTCTCAATTGCTAAGTTTAATAAAGCTTCTTTTTGGTCTGTTCCAACAATATTAGCCAAAAAAATACACTGATTAGCAGTTAAATGTCTCTCGCCTCGCTTAATTTGTGACAATGAACCCGACGTAACTCCATCCAAATCAGAAACAACTTGTTTGTCTTGTGAATAACCTTTGAATTCTTTGTATTTTTCAATGAGTTGGTAACTAAATGACATATATATCTCCTCTCTAAATCAATTATAGCGCACAAAAATGTAAAATATATTCTTGACGTTGCACAATGTTGTGCGCTACATTCTGAGCCATTGCACAAACTTGTGCACTATCTTTCTAAAGGACTCAGGAATTGAAATTCTACCTTCAATACATTTCAGGCATAGAAGAATACGCATTAGGTTTCAATAAAATTGAACACCCGCTTATGTATTCTTCACGTTCAGAAGCAATGGCATTTTGCATTGATTACTGTAACGGTGAAAGCTTCGAAATAATTGATGTAGACGACAATAATTGGCAAGAACTTTTTGACTCTGGGGTGTTCGATTATGACCCAGAACGCTAAAAATCCAGCTCAACAACTTACTAAAATCGACTATTTAACGGTTGTTTTCTCACCAAATGAAGTTGCTCGTTGTCGTTTTGATGCTAAATTAGCATTCGGAAATGGTGATTTTTCATCCTATAAAGAAGCATATAACGCCATGTTATGTGCTGAAATGTTCGCCAACAATCCAACAGATGACTTCACAAATGACACTAAAACGTCACTTGTTGCAACTGATGATTTAGACGTTGATGTAAGCGAAACAGTCATTTTTAACTCTGATTATTACTATAACGAACTGTTTGATAATAACCTTTCAGGCTCTTCTAAGTATCGTCAATACAACTCTATACAAGAAATACCAGAAGAAGATAGAAAGCACTTTCTTAAAAGTGTGGTAAGAAAAACAAAGCGTTATAAAGCACTTACATCATTAATTGAAGGTGATATTTCTAAATTTATGCACCTATTAAATACAGAAGTTGCTACGGCTGCCGACCGTCTAACCAGTGACACACTTAGTTGGTCATACCGTGATAATTCCGGTGGCATGTTCACTTACGAGAAGTCAGCAACACTTTATCGTCACGATATTAACTCAGGTGTAATTGCTTGGGGCGCTAATAATGGTGGCGTTATGATTTCATTTTCTGGTACTGGATGTGCTGGTTTAGATATTCCTAAATTGCATACTATGTTGCAAAAAATGCCTAATGTAAAAATCACTCGTTTAGACATTGCTTACGATGATTACCAAGGCAATAGAACCGTACTTGATTACTTCCAAAATTTAGAAGAAGGCGGCTTTTGTAAAACCAATCAAGCGCCCTCTTTCTCGTTTATACAAACGGGTGAACTTAAAAAGCTAACAGATTTACAACAAGCTGAGTTTAAGAAAAAGCATGGCTGGCAAAAACGATATGACTGTGTGGCCAATGGCGGTAACACCCTTTACGTAGGAAGTCGTAAAAATGGAAAAATGGCGCGTATGTATGAAAAAGGTAAGCAAATGGAAAGTGAATCCCAGCCTAATTGGGTTCGTGCTGAGCTTGAGCTTCGCAGTATTGACCGTGTTATCTCCTTGGATGCACTTCTCAATACCGATGCTGTATTTGCTGCTGCCTATCCCGCTTTTGCTTTTATTACTGCTGAACGTCTTGAAATCAGAACAACAAGCAGACAAAGACAAAACAATGGCGCTTTAATTGCCGAACGTTTAGAACGTTACTGCGTTCAGTCTTACGGTAAATATTTAAATTTTTTACGTCATGTAAAAGAATTAACAGATATAGAAATAATTAATCGACTAACTAAAGGCCTAAATCCTTGGGATATACCCGACTCTATTAACAAGGCCTGTATTACCCCACCCAACCAAATGGAGTTTTTAACATGAAAGTAATTTTATTATCTGCGGCTATGGGTCGTGGTGTTTCTAGTAAATCAGGCGCTGCTAAACCTTATTCGTTTTCTTCTATCTCGTACTTAGTACCAGAGCAAGATTACATCCAAGGCGATCACAATATACAAAAATGTGGCTTTGAACCTAAAAGTGTAGAAATGACTGAAGACCAAACCCTTTACAACAAGTTTAAACAAATTACAGATGCTAATGGTATTTGTGAAGTTGATTTGGTTTTACAGCCAGACCCTAGAAACATGTCACGCAATATTGTTGCTGACGTTTCGTTGGTTAAACAGTAAATGTCTCAATGCGTAGCTATCCAACCCGACCAAACTTTAAAAGCCGTTACTGGTGTTTGTGATTTTGTGATGGTTACACAAGCTGAGTTCTTAGAACTACAGCAACAAGGATTAGTAAATGTTCTTAATGAATTATTTGCTTTTGACTTGGCCACTTTCGGCCTAATTAATTCGGCGGCATTAGTCGCCTTTATAACAGCTCATTGCATCGGTCGTGTCGTCCGAGTAATGGGTAAAACATAACTACAGGGAATACCTAAAATGAAAAATGTTAAAAATATCTTAGCTTCAAAACGCGCAAAAGCTGGTCTTTTACTAACTTCAGTTGTTGCTTCTGGCTCATCATTCGCAGCTGATTATTCTGCTGAAATTGGTGCTGCTGTAGGTGATGGTACAACAAACTATACAGCTGTTGTTGCTGGTGTAATTACTGTTGCTGCAATCGGTTTTGCAATTGGCATGATTGTATCAAAGCTTAACAAGTAAAATGGTTACCTCAATTGGCCTTGCTTCATTTCTTGTTTGGTGCTTTGTCGAAGGCTTTTCAAGTGGAGTAAGAACCAGTTAACAAAGGCGGGTAAAACCGCCATTTTCAAAAAGGCGCTTACATGCGATTACTAATATTTTTATTGGCGCTAATAAGCGCTTTTTTTGTTTCTGCTGAACCTGATTTAAGTGATTTAAAATCACCTAAACAGGAGGTTACCTATTGTATATCAGCCTTTGGATCTGAAGGTTGTGGTATCAGTTTAAATATAGCCATGGCTCAAGCTTGTGATGCTCATATATCTACTAGACCTTTACCTTCAAATACCAGTTCAACAAGATATTCACATTTTAAATGCAGCAGTAAATCACCACCACAGGTTGAAATATACGGGCAACAACAGAATAATAATTGTTCAGGTGGTTGGTGTCCTCCTGAAAGGTTCGGTAATATTAATTTAAACTTTACCGATAGTCGTGAAGATATAGTTTTTTCATGTCCTCCTCAAACTTCTCCACTTTATGAAATAGGCGTGCCAATAGTACCAACTCCTACCGACCCTAAAGCACCAACATTTATGTGTGCTAAACCATTGCAAGCTGAAGAACCAGAACCCGACCCTGATTGCCCAGAACCAACTGACGCCGACCCATTTTCTTTTGCTGTTGGTGGTTCAGGTAGCGTTTGTTTTCCTGCTGCTGATGGTCGTCAATGCGAAATACAAACTGATAGCAATGGCGGTTACAACATCCCAGTTTCATATGGTTCTACTGAACCAGTCGCTTGTGTTCCTGACCCTGAACCAGAGCCCGAAGAACCTGAAGAACCTGAAGAGCCTGAAGACCCTGATGCACCTGAAAATCCAGATGACCCACAACCAACTCCTGACCCTGATGCACCTAAAGACCCAGATGATGCAGATGATACAGATAAAGATAATTCTTTAGATGGAATAAACCAGATAAACGATAACTTAAAAGTTATTAATGACAATATGAATATTGGTATTGAATCGCATACAGAACGTTTAGATAGAATGGCTAAAGAGACTCAAAATTCTAATGAGTTATTAGCTACCATAAAATCTAATACTTTAAATACTTCTGAAGGTATTAAAGAAACAACTGACGTAATACGCGACCAAATAAAGGAAACGACAAAAGTTGTTACTGCTGTTGGTACTGCTACAACTGAGATAAAAAAAGGCAATACAGAAAAAACTAAGCAAACAACGCTTTTGGAAGGCATTAAAGAAAATACAAAAAAAGAAGCTATATCGATTACTTCAAGTCGTAAAAAAGGTGGTCTTAATGATATTTTTTCTGCTGATGAACTTGCTCAAGTAACTGCTGAAATAGAAACAAAAAAAACTGAATTAACAGAATATATAGAAACAATAAAATCAGAATCCGAGTCAATTTTAGATTTAGATCCGAATATCTCAGGTTCTTATACTGACCATAAGGAAATAATTAAAGGTGTTGAGGTTGATTTGGGTATTGGTAGATTTTCTAATTTCTATCAGATGATAGCTCCAGCCATTATTTTAATAGCTTCAATTTCGGCTCTTTTTATAATATTAGGTGGTAACAAAGAATGATAAAAAAAACTATATTCTTAATTTTAATTTTTTCGCCATTTTTCCTTATGGCCACTGCAACAGCTTCGACACTTACAGGTGCTCAAGGCGCTGCCACAACTGCGGGAAATTTTATATCTGACTTTTGGGACTTCTTTGATAATGACGTTCCTAATTTTTTTACAAGAGCTTTATCTTACGTATTTGAGAAAATTGTTTTGTTTAAAATCACAGCACAAATTGAATCAATGAAATTAGCTTGGTCTATATCAAAAAATATTATTGAGAGCTTTCAAGTAGGTTCAAAAATCGCAAGTGCTGCAAGTGGTTTACCTCAAGACGTAAAAGCTGCCTTAGTAGATTTACGTTTATTTGATGGTTTAAATATTATCGTTCAAGCATTTATAGCTCGTTATGTAATGAGGTTCTTTTAATGTCTAGTTCAATTTTTCATGGTGCCCCAGGTTCTTTTAAATCTGCCAGCGCAACTTGGTTTGAGGTTTTACCAGCTTTAAGGAAAGGCCGTTTAGTTGTTACAAATATCGAGGGTATTTTACCTTTAGATGAAATCGAAACTGAGTTACAAGAAACTTTCCCTGATAGTGCTCAGCTTTGGCGTTTATCTTCACAAAATGAGGAAGGCCAATCACTTTGGCGTAATTGGTATCACTGGATGCCAACAGGCGCTTTAGTTTTAATTGATGAGGTTCAAGACGTTTACCCAACTGAATCCACTTTTAAACCTGAATCTTGTAATTATAAACATGTTGATAATTACAAAGATTTGATACCCGAGCATTGGTATAAATATCATTATGAACAATTAGAAAAGTTTAAACCTGAAAATTTAACTAGTGGCGATACTGACGATTTAGGAAGGGAGTTATTCAACGAACATGGCTACATTATATACCCCAAAACACTCAAAGAGTGCTACATGCGACACAGAAAATACAACTGGGATATTATCGTCTGCACCCCAGATATTACCAGTGTCCACAAATACATTAGAAACGTTAGCCAATACGCATATTCACACAAATATTTTGACGGGCTCGCGGGAATCCCTTATTACTACAGAAGACCGCGAATCTTCGACCACAACCCAAAGCTTGACGGAAAAACACCGACTAAAGCAAATACAATCACTTGGAAAAAAATCCCAGTCGAAGTACACAAGTGTTACAAATCAACAGCGACCGGAGGTATTACAAAAGGACAAGGTAAGAATTTCATTTACACTCCTATTTTTGCCTTTCCGCTTCTTGCTATCATTTTGTGCATATCTTATTGGCTATGGTATTTTACCGATAGTGAAACCGTTATTAAAAATGATGAAAAGCCCAATGCAGAAATTGTGGAAGGTGTTAAAAAGGGTTCTAGTGTTACTGGCTCTAATGCTTCTATTCAGATTTCTAATGTTAACCCTGATTTTGTAGAATTACCTTATGGTGCAACTGATATTTTCGTCACTGGTATACAGATAGTAAAACGAACTGATAGAACTCATAGGGAGTATATTTTCGAGTTTATTACTGAAAAGTTTGGAGTTTTTAGTATTGATTCTTATGAACTTGCAAGCATGGGTTTTACTATTCAATATTTTAGTTCTTGTAATGTTCTTATAAAAAATAAAGAAATATCTTATAGGGCACTATGTAGCCCTAATCCTTACGACCAACCAAAACCTGAATCTAATCAAAACTCTTTAGAGGTTGATACATTATTCACATCGTTATAATAAAAATAAGCCGCCAAGCGAAGCCTGAGCGTAGCGGCTTAGTTTATTAATAGCCTTATAATCTTTGTGGTTACGTAATAATTTAGTGCAATTATTACGTACCACTGGATAGCTTACCTTAGGAGCTTATGAAACTTGTTTCATGAAAGGCCACAAACTAATGCTATTATTCCCAAAATGCTCGCTGGCCGAATCCAAGCGAAGCGCAAACCAGCTATTTAGTCTCTCAAAACCCGCGCTTGCGCCATTGATAAACCAATACGGAATTTCGAGTAATGATAATGCCAAGAAAAACACCCCTCCCCCCATATACTAATAGGGGGGGAGCGAAAATTAACACCTATGCCGATTTTGCATTGTGATTTTTTTAAAAAGGAGTAAAAATCACAATGTTTAAATCAGAATTTCATAAACAGTTTCTTTCTTTATTTGGCTATGATTACGCAAAGGGTGCTAAAGAACTCGGTGTTAGTGAAAGGCAAGTTAGACGCTATGTAAAATCAGGTAAGGCTAGTCTTCCAGTAGAAAAACTAACGGCTATTATTTATCGTGGTTATTTACCTGCTACCGGCGCATGGGCAGACTGTAAAATTTCTGTAGATGATCATACAATGTCTACACCTTGGGGAAAGGTTAATCCCTCTGATGTTCAGTTAGTCCAACGCTACAAATGGTCAGCTAGAAAATCAGAATCTATGTACAAAGCTCTTAAGCAAAACCATAAAACTCAAGATTTATACTTATCCGACTTACAAGACCAATTACTTAATATAATTGGTGAAATTTCTCAAAGGACAGGAAGCTGAATATGGAAATTAATTATATAAAACTTTATTTATCACTAACTTTTGCTGGTTTAACAATCCTTGGAGCCGATGAATCAATTGGTTTATATAAACTAAAAGTCGCCTCTGATGCCATGGCTGAATCAATGAAACAGGTGAAATTTGAAAGGAAAAGAGCTGAAATTAAATTACAAACAGAAGCTCTTAAAATAAAGAACGAAGCTAATAATATGATGAAAATTAACAATCAAAATCGAAATTCCATTAACAATGCAAGAAAAACTAATGATGAAGTTTGTCGTTTTTGGTCTAAAGAATTTAGCGAACTTCAATCTGATAGGAATAAAACGATGATGGATAATGCTTGCGAACGTGCAAGAAAAGACTGACCATCTGTCAAAGCTGACAACTAACTTAAACTACTAATATAAAAGGGCTTTTTGCCCTTTTCTTATTAACTACATACCGTAATTTATGGGTTGTTAATAAAAGAAGTTAATTATCACTCAGTTATTTCATCTCGACCAGGCGCCTCATCAAAAACACCTACTTTTGGAGAATCACATGTAATGAAATCATGATAGCTATTATAAGCAATTTCTATTACACATGAAGATTTAACAATTACGGTATACCCAGCGAGAATAAGATCCCTTAAAGATAAATCAAAAATGTATTGCCCATTTTGTGAAGCAGCCAGATAATAATTTTTAACTATCTTTTTTCTATCTGTATACTCAGCCCAGCCTGAAATATGTAAAGCTACCTTGCTAAACGGGTGCTTTTTCTTATTTGCCAATTCTTGCGCTTCTTGTTCCTCAATAATTCTTTTAGCCTTTTCTTGTTGAGCTAAAAGTTCAGGCGGCAACTGATTTTGAAGTTGGTTAGCATTATGGCCATTAGGTGAATTTGAAAATTGCGCTTCAACTGGTGACGCGTTCGTCAGTTCTTTAGCTTTTGCTTTATCAGATTGCTTTTGAAATCCTAAAAAAAGTAAAAAACCAGCTACAACGAAAAAAACTATAGAACCTTTAATAAACCAGTTGTCGTACCATTTTTTTACATCAGATGGTGCAGCCTCTTTAATAGATTGGTCACTCTTAGTATGAGACTGATAAAATTTAAAATATTTTTTCTCATATTCCCTTTCATGAGTAGCAACAACAGTTGTATTTGTTTTTGAATGCCCATCATGAACCTTGAGTACATACTTATCATCTTGACCAGCAAAAGACTTTTTTATAGCTCTGTAATGATTACCAACTAATTCGCGAATATCCCTTTCAACTTTTCTGAACTCTTGAGTAATTAGCATTATGTCAAAACCGTAGTGACGGTGCATACTGTAAAACTCTTTCACCTCTTTATTACAATTACCAGCGCCCAATGCTAAATGGCATTCATCTATAAAAAAATAGACTCTATTGCCGTCCTCATTCTTCCAGTCCTGATACTGTAAATAATGTTCTTTCTTAGAAAATGGTCTTTCACCACCATAATTATGAAATTCACCATCAACTACTTCTATCAGTTCACGGCAATATTCACCGTAAACTGAACAGAAGTGATCGACATTTAAAGGTAAATTCGTTACAACTTTTCGTTTATGCTCAGTAACCGTAGGGATTATGTGCCTTACTACCGCTTCATAACTTTTGCCGCCGCCAGTTTTTCCTGAAATGCCGTGTATCATTTTTTAGCTCCCTAATCTAACAAATGGAATTAGCTGTAATAGCATTCTTATTGTTATAGCTATAATTATCATCCCCATGGCTTGAGATAATCCAAGGGCCGATGCGTAATAGGTGACCCCTGAAGGTAGTCCGTTTATATGACTTGCTACGTCTAAACCTGCAAAAAAACTATCTAGACCGTCTATTGCAAGTAACGAAATATCCATAAAACTTTCAAAAAAGAAAATGCCTATATCTTTCATTATGTCCTGAACAGTGAGAACCAAACTGTAAAGAAAAGTCTTTAATTCGTTCCATGTATTAGCAAACCAATCCAACATATTAACCTCCAAAAATTAAAGCACGACATAAGAAAGCCGCAGTGATTAAAATGAAAATCTTTAATATTGCTAAGAGTTGCGTACTAGGAGTAGGCAAATCAGCACAACCAAAATTCATACTTGAACCAAGGTTAAAACAAATTTGTGTGTTTGGTGGTTGGCCTCCAGAGTTAAACTTAAATTGGTCTAAAAACTTAAAAGTTTCTGTTTGTTCAAATTCAAGACTTTTTTCATTCCAAACACCTTCAAAACCTTCTTCATATTCTGACTCGTAAAAACTTTGTGATTTAGTAGGGTCAAAAGTAGATTCAACAGTAGTATCATTTTGTTTCTTTAATTCATCTAAAATTTCAGCTTGTAGGTCATTACTTTTTACAACTTCAGTCCTAACACGTTCCGTTGAAGTTTTAACGCCTTCAGTTGCAGTTTTTACGCCTTCAGTTGCAGTTTTTACGCCTTCAACTTCTTCTTTAACCTTAACGACTTCTTTTATTTGGTCTCTGATTACTTCCTCTGTTTTTAATGTTCCTTTATATGTATTTAATGTATTTTCTTTAACAGATGAAAGTAATTCATTTGAACCCTGAATCTCTTTAGCTATTCGGTCTAACCTTTCTCTATGGGATTCTTCTTCACGATTAATGCTATCGTTAATAATTTTTAAATTATCATTTACCTGATTTAAAGCATCTAAATCGTTATTTTTATCTGAATCATCACCCTCTTTAGGGTCTGAAGGTTCATCTGGGTCAGGAGTTTTATCCGGGTCATCAGGGTTTTCAGGTTCTTCAGGTTCTTCAGGTTCTTCAGGTTCTTCAGGTTCTTCAGGGTCTGGAACACATGCAACAGGCTCTGAAGAAGCAAAAGAAACTGGTAAATAATAGCCCCCATTTTCATCTGTTTTTATTTCACATTGGCGACCATCATCAGAAGGATAGCAAACTGAACCAGAAGAATTACCAACACCAAAAACATAAGGGTCAGAACTGGTAGGTTCTGGACAATCAGGGTCTATTTCATCCTTTAACTTTGCACAAAATTTAGTGTCTGAACCTTGAGGATAAGTAATCATATGTTCATGTAGTGGAGCATTTTCAGGAGGACAACTTGGTTCGCCTGCTATTGGAAGTAAATTAACTGTAATTGAGCTTTGTTGTTTATAAATACAACTGCCAGCACCGTCAGCAGTTTTCCAAAAAACAACTTGCTGAATAATAGAAGAGTCTTGTTGTTGTATATTGCCAAGCTCAAAACCACACTTTGAATAATCGCTTTTGTAGATTTCAGCAGCCCATGAGACGCAAGAACTTGCATCCTCAGCGATTTTAACGTTGTAAGATTTACTTTGATAAGAACATTGAGTTTTAGGGTCTGTTTCTGGTGAAAGCAAAGAATTCAAATCATAAATATCGTAAATTGAATCATCAGCAGAAACAAAAAAAGCGCTTATAAGCGCAATTATTAAAATTAAATATTTCACTGGCTGTTATCCCCAACCGAAATTTTTACAAACTATAAAACCAGCTATTGCCCCTATCAAACCGCAAATGGTGTAGATAAGGGCGACAATAAGGCCGCCCATAATTAGATCCTTTTTTACGCTTTTGAAACAGCGCGTTTTGCTAGTGAAATGCCTTTATAAGCAAGAGCTACACCAACGATTAAAACACCAGTAGCGCCAACGAAAGTTGCAACACCAGCCATATCTACAGCAGCAAAAATATCAGTCATTTTATTATTCCTAAAGTTTACTAATAACCATTCGAGCAACCTTAACTTTGTAAGATAGAAACCCGAAAAATATAATAAGGCCAAAGCCCCAAGTGAATGACTCCCCAATATCGAGAGCCGTTATTTGAATGCTTTTGATATATGCATCAGCATCAGAACTTGGAACAAGTACGTAACCGGTGCACTCTTCCAAAGTTTGTGTTGTTGGCAATATAGTGCCGTCGGCATTCAAATAAATACATTGCATGATTAACCGCCCAGCGATTCTTTAAAATGCTTTTTAACTTCATGGTCAACTGGAATAAGTTCAACCACTTCGTTATCAAAAGTTTGGTCGTTAAATGAAAATTTAAGGTCGTAAGCTTTATCAGAAACAAACGCTTGATTATCAATTAACACATGAGCATAAGCAGTATTTATTGCTATTGGCTCTTTACCGAAAGGTGTACTAGTAGTTTTACCAGCGGCCTTACGTTTATATTTTGGTGAATCAACATTATCCAAAGGATAAAGAACTTCGATAATTGCTCGCTCAACGTCTGGGTTCTTTGACTCAGGAAAGCTAGTAATTGAAATACCCGCGATAACAATAGCCATTTTAATGACTCCTTAATTGTTCAGTTAAAATATGTTTATAAATATTGGGAACGTCTAAAGACTTTCCAGTTACGTATTTGTCAGGAACTAACAAACCTAAAACAGTTTGCATATCCCCTTCAGTAATTTCTAAAATGTCAGCTAAAGCTTTTCCGCACATACGCCTAACCCATTTAACACGGCTTGCTAAATCAGTACCGGCTTTTGATACTTTTGCTGAACTGGATGTTTGAACACCATCGGTATTAATCATTTGCTGTGAAAAATCACAAATACCCGCAAAAGTAGAATCAGGGTCTAGCAAACAATCAATAGACCATTTTTTTAATTCGACCTCGTTGCGATACCAAACTAATGATTCATCATCTATGCCCTGCTCTAATTTTTTGTCATATATGCGCCAGTAAACAGGACTTGTACGTTTACCAACTGTAGTCATTTCAACATCAAACTTGCCATCAATAGTGAATGAATGGCGAGGTGACATAGTTGGGTTTGGACCGCCTTTTTTACGAGCAAATGCTTTTTGAAAGAAATTTAGTTCAGCGGCCTTACAGTTAAAAACGTTATCAAAACAATCGCGAGCAATATCAATGCGCGAAAGTGAGCTAATGCTTAAAACCTTAGATAGCCAGTGATGTAAAATAAATGGGGTGGTGTGTGACCATAAGTGTTTGCAACCTTCGCCAGAAATTTGAAAGTAAACCGTATCGCGCTGACCACCAATACCGACAAAACCAATTTGAGTGCCTTCACTTGTAACTAAGTTCATAGAATTATGATACCCGTGAAACCCTTTATCTCTTGGTACTGATAGCTCAAAACCTAAAACATAGCGGCTAAATACACGCAATGTATTGATATAAAAATCAGACATTCTTTCATTAATACGTTGCTTTTGAGTTTCTAAGCTTTTAAGAAGTTGTTCAGGTGTTAAACCCTCGGTGTTAAATTCTTCTTTAATATTTGGTACTACTGGGAAAAGCGTTTGAGTATCTACGGTAGAGCCAATAGAACCAGCGCGTTTACAATGGCGTAAATCAGCAAGAGGAAAACTAAAAGACAAATGGTCTATTATTGTTTGATTTGATTCATGCTTTTTAAAACGCTTAATGCGATTGTCAATAAGGTTTTGAGCAGTGTCTGAATATTTGTAATGCATCAAATCACCCCATCAGCTACTAACTGGCGATAATTTGAATCAGTAATTTCTACTGTTCTGCAATCATGCTCATGTGAAACCCAAGCGCGGAATTGAAACATATTATCAAAATAATCATACACGCGAGCACCATTCAAATCGTAAGTGACTTGAACCCCCGCTTGCTTGTTATTTTCGAAATATATTTTCATTTCTAAGTTTCTAAGAATTTATTTAATGAGCGTAGATTAGTTTCTTAGAATCTAATTGTCAACATTTATAAGTTTATCAGTTTATAATTAATGATAACTTTAGAAACAGGAACGTGTAATGCCTACAAAACATATAGACGACGTAACATGGCGAAAAGTGGAAAAGGAACATGTAAAAGCAGTGGTTGCGACTCAAAAGTCTTTGAAGGATACGGAAATTCTAAGAATACTAATTAACAAAGGTTTAGAATCAATAAGCGAAAGTGACTATCTAAAATTAGCTAAAAAGAAATAGTAAAATGTTAAATTGAAGCTGAGAGCATAGGTTTAGATAGGAGTTATACCCCGTAATACAGTTACGGGGTTTTTTTTGAGCACAGTTAATTTAACAAAGCTCCTCCCGCTATGCGGGTCCCTCCTTGTTAAATTAACTAGATTAAAAAAAGAGAAGTTTATCAAAGGGCGCGTTGCGCTAGGATATTTTTCTAAGCGGGACTGGGTTATTGGATGCGGCCATTTATCTAATGGTCTTTATATTAATTCTGTGTGTGGCCTTTCATGAAGCAAAGCTTCATAGGTTCCTATCATCAAGTCTCCAGTGGTACGTAATAATTGATTTTAATTATTACGTAACCTTACTATTAGTATGGTTATTTGCACTCCCCATAAATCACATTATGTTACGGGTTGCAGCCGCTACGCTTAAAAAGGCTTTTGCTGCAATTCGTGTGCGCTTACGCTATTTTGCACACGAAAAACCACAAACGCCCCGCCATTTAAATATTTTGGCGGGGCGTTTTCTCAACATAAAGTTTATGAATTTATGGG
>NZ_AUTR01000043.1:0-132199 GCF_000497875.1 Pseudoalteromonas sp. S8-8 | reverse complement strand
AGAAAGGTCGTATCGGAGATTGGGAAATAGATACCGTCATAGGTAAAGGTCATCGAGGCGCCCTTGTTACCATTGTAGAGCGGGTCACCCAATTCACTGTATCAACTCAGGTGGCAGGCAAAACAGCACAAGCCGTCACTGCGGCGACGATAGAACTATTAAGGCCATATAGGTCAGCGCTTCATAGCATCACGGCTGACAATGGAAAAGAGTTCGCTTATCACGATCAAATCACAGAGGCTTTAAGTGTTCCTGTTTATTTTGCTCACCCTTATCACTCATGGGAGCGCGGATTGAATGAAAACACGAATGGATTACTACGCCAGTATTGGCCGAAGAGCACAGATTTTAAGGCGGTAACACCAGCGCAAGTTATACCCGTACTTGAGCAACTTAATAATCGTCCGCGGAAGACACTTGGATTTGAAACGCCTGCAAAATTGATGCAGGATCACTTGGCGGCTAAAGCCGCCTAAACGTTATGCACTTCAGGTTTGAATCCGCGCTATGTAAAAAAGGGGAAAACTTCCTCTTAGTATCGCTTAGCTAATCCCAATTGATTCTGAATATCCGTTGTTCGGTGTGAGTTCAAGCATTCGAAGCCGACATAATGGGTACGTGCCAGCTGAGAAGTTAATTGTTCAGAATTCACTCTTTAAATATGCAGACTCGTCTATATAATCAATTACCAATTCAAAATATTGAAGAGCCGAACCACCTAAAGCTCCATCTATTTTTTTATCCATCATTGATGACATGAATTTGTGGAAGTTATTATCTGCCCTCCGTGTAAACCAAACCGGCCCTGTAACTTGCTCGGCAATCATAACTTTAGGGACCTTTATCATTGATTCTCCAGTATTAGACTCCGCCTTTTCAATAACAGCCCAACTTGGATTTTGAGTTTTCCAATTTTCAAAAATACTGGCTGAAATAAAAGAAGTACCTACTACCTTTGATGTACCTTGTATATGCTTTGCCGCTGCATCGGTTAATATTGATGTTGCACCAGTATCTAAAAGCATTTGGTATTCTATCCCTTGAACTTTTATTTCGATTCTAGGAAATGCGGTGGTGTATTTTTGTTGCGAGTCTTTTTGAAAACCTAGTTTTATCTTTTTGAATTTGTATAAGTTTATTTCATCTAAAGATTGCAGGATGGACATAGATTTATTTAAATAGTCAATCTTAATAATTTTTTCTGCGTGCCATCGGCCACCTAAAAAACCATCAAAGTCTTCCTCAATTGATAGTTCATCCTTAGGGACTATAAATAAATAGCCTTCCATAAAGTTTTGCAAACCACCAATAGGAATTTCTGAGCCAGCTTGAAAGTCCGGCATACTTGACAGTGTATGCACATTACCTTCATCTACTTTTTCAATCGTAGGCCATTTATATTGTTGATGAAGTTCTTTCGATATAGCATTCCAACCGCCACCTGTATCTGTAAAGAACTTTAGCTTTTGACCATCTTTCAGTTCTGGAGTAAGAAAGATGCGGTTATTATCAAATTCAGTGGGCAGCTGTTGTTCAGCTAAAAGTTGAAATGGAACTAAAGCTAAAACAAAGAAAAGAGGTACTAGATTTAAATTATACATTGATCATCCATGATTTTTGAAAATTACAATATGTAAATCCTAACACTTAGTTACTATGAGTGGTGAATTCACGGATCAAACTAGACCATATTAATTGGCTATACCAGCTCAATAAACGTAATTGCTAATTGAAATATAATGGCAAACACACCCAGCAATAACAAATAAGTGCCAAATAGCGTGGCTAAATTGGGTGCTTTTAGCGCTGTAAAATAATGTACCTAAACTATAAAAAATGCCGCCGGCAAGTAGCCAGTAAAGTGCTTTTACATCAACACTAGAATAAAGTGGATACACTATAGCCAGTGCAAACCAACCCATGAGCAAGTAGGTGGCGAGCGATATTTTTTTATTACCGTTTTTTACAAATACTTTGTACGCAACGCCTGCTAGTGCCACCGCCCAAATAAATGTAAGTGTGGCCCATGACCAAGCACCGGTTAATGAGATCAATAAAAAGGGAGTGTAGGTGCCGGCAATTAATAAGTATATGGCGCAGTGATCGCACTTTTTATAAAAGGCTCTTAAGCGCGGTTGAATACTGGCATGGTACAAAGTGGACGACAAAAACAGTACAAATAGACTGCTGCCATAAATTACAGTACTTACATACGCTTTAGTGCTGGTGGCTTGGCTAAATAAATCCCACATAACAAATGCGGCAAATACAATACCAAGTGCATGGCTAATTACGTTTAGTTGTTCTTCTTTTTTAGAATAGGGCGCTTCTAACGACATGACAGATCCTACCACTATTTGAATGAATTTTAGTGTACAAGTGTACGCTGAGTTTTTCAATATTATAATTTTTATATGAATACAATAATTTATTGTTTTTCATAAAGTTGAAACATCAATTTAACCAATGCGTAATTAATAAGACGTAAAAAATTCGTAATAGTTCGTTAGATTACTGGTAATTCCTAAAAACAATTAACCGGACGAACAGTGAAAAACATGAAAAATAAATTAATAACACGGCCTTTTCTTAAACTTACTAAATTGTCTGTGGCGATGATTTGCGTTACATCAACAAATAGTTTTGCAGATCAAACCATAAATAAAGAACTTGATGAAATAGTGGTTGTTGCTCAAAAGCGTGCGCAATCAATACAAGATGTGCCCGTAACAATAAGCGCCTACGATGGCGACTTTTTAGAAAGCTTGGGTATAGGTGAACTAGACACTTTATCTGAAATAACACCAGGGCTTGTTATTCAAGAGCAAAGCCCTAACAACCCGGGCTTTGTAATTCGTGGTATTACGTCTGATAGTGGGTCGTCTCAATCATCCCCTCGTGTGTCTATTTATTATAACGGAGCAGATGTATCACGCTCTCGTGGCTCATACTTTGAGCTTTTTGATGTAGAAGGGATTGAAGTTGTTAAGGGACCACAAGCGACACTGTTTGGAACAGCAGCTTCTGTAGGTGCCATTAGTGTAGCAACACGTAAACCAGAAAAAGATTTTTCGGCTCAATTAAAAGCATCCGTTGGTAATTACTCGGCCAAAGGTGCTAGTGGCTTTGTAACGGGTGGCAATGATTTATTGCAAGGCCGTGTTGCTTTTACTTATCGTGAACGTGATGGGTTTATAAAAAATATTGCAGGAGATAGTAACTCCCAAAATCCGGCTGGGTTTAAGCAAGATGATATGCATGCTATTGAGCGTTTTTCTTATCGTCCGTCTTTACGTATTACACCTAGTGACCATGTAACGATTGATTTGGTGTATACGTATGAAAAAAATGATGACTCGGGTACATCTTTTAAAAATGGGCTTTATGCACCAACCGGTGGTGATACAAGTCCATATAGCTTTGTTGAAATGCCAGGTAGTCCGTATGCAGAGTCTGTGTTTGGAAAAAAAGACTTAGGTGTGGAGCGCACAGTTAACGATTTAAATTTGACTGTAAATTGGGATGTAAGTAACGATTTAACAATCACCTCAATTACTGCAGGGCGTAACTTTGACTCTTTAGAAGTGTTTGATGCTGATGGTACGCAAGCATGGTTTTTAGAATTTGCAGAAGCTGCTGAGGGCGATCAGTTAAGCCAAGAATTACGCGCTGTCTATACACAGAATAAGTTTACTAGTATTTTTGGTGTGAGTTACTTTGAAGAAGATGGTAGCCAGCGTATTCCATTTAGTACAGAGGAGTCTATATTTTTAAATTGCTTAGGTGTATTGGGCTCAGGTGTTCCTTGTATTAATAATGATGGTAGCGTTAATATTTTAACGCCAGCATTAACAGGTGGTGTAGTAAACGAGTTGCCATATTCACTAGAGTTTACAAACTATGGTGAAAACAAAGCGTACTCAGCGTTTGCTGATGTAACTTATGCTACTACTGAAGCATTAGAGTTAACAGCGGGACTTCGTTATATAAAAGAAGAAAAGCGCAGTGGCTATAGCTCTGCTGCACCCAATAGTGTTTTAACACAAGCGCCATTGTTTACGGTTGATACAAATGGTGAAACATTTTATGGCGATGCTGATTATGATGATTGGCTGCCACGTTTTAATGCGCTTTATATAATAAACCCTACTACAAATATGTATGCGACTATTTCAAAAGGGCGTCGTTCGGAAGTACTTGAAGTAAGTTCGGCTAACAACGAACAAGGAAATGTCGAAGCTTCTATATCAGAAGTCCCTGCGGAAATTATTTGGAACTACGAAACCGGTATTAAAGGCAAAGCGCTTGACGGGCGTTTAGATTACTCTGTCGCTGTATTTTATCAAGATTATTCTAACTTTCAGGTTACGTTACAGGATGATGAAGGCGTTGCGTTTTCTGCTGATGCGGGCTCTGCCACTAATGTTGGCGCAGAGGCTGAGGTAAGGGCGTTAATTAATAATGAGTTTGAGGTTTTTGCCAATGCGGCTTACCTTGATGCTGAAATAGATGATGATAGTAATAACGGTAACCTCGCAGGCAATAAATTTAGACTACAACCAGAGTGGACGTTTAGTACGGGGCTGTTTTATTCAACAGAATTGTCGAACTCACTTAATTTAACGAGCTCTTTAATATATAGCTACCGCTCTGAAGTGTTTTTTGAGCCAGCAAATGCGCCAATATCAGGCTTAGATATTAGCCAACCAGGGCTTGGATTAGTCAGTGCGCGCTTAGGTATCGCAAATGGTGATGACTGGGCTGTTAGTGTATTTGCTAGTAACTTATTAGATAAAGAGTATTTAGTTGATGCAGGTAATACTGGAGGGGGATTTGGCAACCCAACATTTGTTGCAGGAGCACCTCGCTTTGTTGGTATTGAGTTAACTCTCGGGTTTGGTGGACAATAATACATTTAACTACTTGATATTTTAATTGAGCCACTGCAAAGTGGCTTTTTTATGTGATCACGTTAAAGTGAATTTATATTAGGTAAAAATGAAACAAGATCTAAAAGCTGCTTTACTTACCGCCATTGTTTATCCTGGAGCGGGGCATTTTTCTTTAAAAAAACACCTTATAGGCGCTATTTTTGCAGGTGTATTTTCTGTTCTTTTAATTTTAACCCTAAAAGATATATTTGCGATTGCACAGTGTACTGCAAATGAAATTGTACACGGAAAAATCCCGATGTCGGTTACGGCCATTTTAAAAGCCGCGCAACAACCTTCTGACGCCTGCGCTAAACTCGCTGAATATAAGTATATGCCTTTAATGATTATAATTTGGGTGCTGAGCATGATGGATGCATACCGTTTGGGCAGAAAAGCGCTACCCACTAAAAAATAAGCCACTTAATCAGAACTCGGTTTGGTTGGCTTATTAATATTTCACCCTGATATTTAGCTATTATTGATGGCGGTAATAATTATTATTACCGCCTTTTCATTTTTATACATATTTTTTGTAACCGAGATTTTTTGCCTGCACCATGTAAACATCGTGTAAATACCTGTATATACCCAGTAAAATCCTCAAACCTCGTTAAATCACTCACTTGTTGATATTTAGTTAATTAAAATCCTTATCTTTGTACCTTTTTATTCATTTAATGTTAATAAATAAATGGTACTTTCTGCTCGCCAAATTAACTTTATTTAACTGTTAAGTATTGGTTTGCTATCAATTTATTACGTCAAGCAATGACGACTGATAATTTCAATTTAAGGAAATACGATGAATAACAGTTCAAATAATCACAAAAGAAAGGATTTTAAAGTGGCGAGCTTATCGTTAGCTTTATTATTAGAATGCTCAACAATGGCCAATGCCGCTGTTGAAAAGTTAACGGTGAGTGGAAATCAAATTCTTGCGGGTGGAGAAAACACAAGCTTTGCAGGACCTAGCCTATTTTGGAGTAATACGGGGTGGGGCGCTGAAAAATTTTATACAGCAGAAACAGTAGCAAAGGCAAAAACTGAATTTAATGCAACATTAATTCGTGCAGCTATTGGTCATGGTACGAGTACTGGTGGTAGTTTGAACTTTGATTGGGAGGGCAATATGAGCCGTCTTGATACTGTTGTAAACGCAGCTATTAGCGAAGATATGTACGTTATTATTGATTTTCATAGCCATGAAGCACATACCGATCAAGCAACTGCAGTTCGCTTTTTTGAAGACGTAGCTACCAAATATGGGCAGTACGACAATGTTATTTATGAAATTTATAACGAGCCTTTACAAATCTCGTGGGTTAACGATATTAAGCCTTACGCAGAAACAGTTATTGATAAAATTAGAGCAATCGACCCTGATAACTTAATTGTGGTTGGTACGCCTACGTGGTCACAAGATGTTGATGTGGCATCACAAAACCCAATTGATCGTGCCAATATTGCTTACACTCTGCATTTTTATGCTGGCACGCATGGTCAATCGTATCGAAATAAAGCACAAACAGCACTCGATAACGGCATTGCACTATTCGCCACAGAGTGGGGAACAGTTAATGCTGATGGCAATGGGGGTGTTAATATCAATGAAACCGATGCATGGATGGCATTTTTTAAAACAAACAATATTAGCCACGCTAACTGGGCTTTAAACGATAAAAACGAAGGTGCATCGTTATTTACTCCAGGCGGTAGTTGGAATTCACTAACATCGTCAGGCTCTAAAGTTAAAGAGATCATTCAAGGTTGGGGTGGTGGTAGTAGCAATGTTGATTTAGATAGCGACGGGGATGGCGTAAGTGACAGCCTTGATCAGTGCAATAATACTCCCGCAGGTACAACGGTTGATAGTATTGGTTGTGCAGTAACTGACAGCGATGCCGATGGTATTAGCGATAATGTTGATCAATGCCCTAATACACCTGCAGGTGAAACTGTTAATAATATAGGTTGTGTTGTTGAAGTAGTTGAACCACAAAGCGATGCGGATAACGATGGAGTGAATGATGATATTGATCAGTGCCCAGATACACCTGCAGGTACTAGTGTTGATACAAATGGATGCAGTGTTGTAAGTTCAACAGATTGTAACGGTATTAATGCATACCCTAATTGGGTGAACAAAGATTACTCAGGTGGTCCGTTTACTCACAATAACACCGACGATAAAATGCAATATCAAGGTAATGCATACAGCGCAAATTGGTATACAAACAGCATTCCAGGAAGTGATGCTTCGTGGACGCTTCTTTATAGTTGTAATTAAGCGCGTTTAATAAAATAAACGAGAAGGTAAATAATGTGTTTACCTTCTCTTTTTATACAAAATGTTAGCCCTTATAGACACTTTGGTGTTGAGCAGCAATGTTGTAGCTTGGAGAGTCTATATTATCTATATAGCGCCAATCGGTTGTGATTTGCTCTTTAGTAATAGTCAGTAACATATATCCACGGTGTGATAAGTCACAATAGTTTAAATCGTTTATTAGCAATGTAAGCGAGTCAGCCATCTGCTTTGCTTGTGCTGTATTAAGCGCTAAATAATGCTCCATACCCGGGGATGTAACACCAGGTGTTGCAAACTCTACTCCTACGCTTTCGCCTTTTGCATTTTTTAATGTGCCATGCCACGCATTGTGCGTATCACCTGCAACCACTACTAACTTTTTATTTAATGCAGTAACGCTTTTGTATAATGCTTCGCGCTCGCTTGGGTAACCATCCCACGCATCTAAATTATAAGGCATTAAAGTATTTACGCGTGCAAGTTGCTCGGGCGTTACCGCTTTATTAGCTAGCACTGCTTTTTTAATGGCAACAAGCTCTTTTAACACATGCGGTATTTTAGTGCGATCGGATTGCGAGAATATTTCAGTAGGTAGCCACATTTTAGTCATCAATACTTGCTGGCCCAATACTTGCCATTTTGCATTTGATTTAGTTATTGCACTGGTGAGCCAGTTTAGTTGTGTATTACCCAGTAACTGCCTATTTGGATTATTTAAATCACTGACAAAGCACGCAACATCCATTTGCTTGGTCTCGGGGTTTTTGTAGTCGCTGTAAGCAAGTTGTTTATCGCGTGCTATTACACGCGTATCTAGCATGTGCAAGCTTATTAAATTACCAAAATCGAAGGTGCGGTATATTTGCGGGCTTTGTTCGCCCATAGGCGGTCTAATTGGCAGCCATTCGAAATAGGCTTGAATAGCAGCTGCGCGGCGCTTAAAAAAGTCACCTTCATCAGGGGTATGATTTTCAGCACCACTTTTATAGGTATCGTTGGTAACTTCGTGATCATCCCATATTGCGATAAAAGGCGCTGCAGCGTGAAGTGCTTGAAGGCCTTGGTCTGTTCTGTAAATAGCATAGCGTTTGCGATAGTCGCTAAGGGTAATAATTTCACCGCTGTTATCGGCTGCTAATTGGCGGCCAATTTTTTCAGCATTTTCGGTAGCGTATCCGCCCATTGGGTATTCGTAAATGTAATCTCCCAAATGCAGTACTACATCTAAATCTTTTTGCTTAGCGGCATCTGTGTAGGCATTAAAGTACCCAGCAGGGTAGTTTGAGCACGACACAACAGCCATTTTTATTTGTTCAATATTATTTATTGGTAGTGTTTTAGCACGGCCTATAGGGCTTTGTGTTTGCAAACCTATAAAACGATAAAAGTACTCTGTGTTTGGAGCAAGTTCTTGTACATCTATTTTTATTGTAAAGTCTCGGCTTTTATCTGTTTGTTCACGCCCGCCACGAATAATGTTTTTAAATTGAGAGTCACTTGCCAACTCCCAAGCAACAGTAACTTCAAAATTTGATTGAGAAGGAGTTGCACGTGTCCAAATTATCAAAGCATGACTAAGCGGATCGCCACTCGCTAGACCGTGTTTAAATTCAATAGCCGATAGAGGTTTGTTTATTAATGTTTGAGCACAACCTGTAATGGCACTCGATACTGCGACGGTAAATATACTTGCTGCTGAGGTTTTTAAAAAATTTCGACGTGATGAAAGGGTCATACTGCACTTTTTAAATTATTTATAGTGGTGTGCACTTTAGCGGGTAGATATGACGTTTTTATAAACGCTAAATGTATTTAGTGTGACGGTATTAATACATTTAACCCCTTTTATTTATTAACTAAAAAGTAGTCAAAAAATTAAATTAAATGGTTAAATTAACGAGGTATGAATTTTTTAAATTAAAGTGGCGCATGTAAAGTTGTTTAATTACAGTTGCTTATAATTTATTTTTATGTTGGCACAACCCTTGAGTATGTAACTACGTCTAAACAATACACAAACAAGGAATACCATTATGAAACATTCAATTAAAATCGCTATGGCAAGTTTATTAGTATTAGGTTCTGCGCAAGTACACGCAACAGAAGTGGACCTAGATGTAACTGATATATTAACTCAAAGTGTAGCAAGCTATGTTAAGCAAACCACAATCGAGCTTGAAAAATCACTAAAGGAGACGCTTTATTTTGATGCTAAAACTGTTTTAGAGGGTTTATTAGATGAGCCCGTTTTAACAAATAGCACAACGCTTAAAAATACTGACACTAGTATAAAAAACGCAAAATAAATTATTTAAAGGATTAAAACGATGAGCAGTGAACTTGGATTATTTGCATTAATGTTAGCACCCGTAGTCAGTATGATTAGCGCTTATTACTCGGTTCAAGTGTTTAAAGCTATGGGAGGTTGGTTTAATCTTTAGCCAATTATATAGCTGGTAATTAATTCGATTCATACAAAGCTGATCGACTTAGCAAAAGCGCACGTAAATAAAGGCAGAGTGTTTGAAATAAGTAGACTTTATGAAACGTGCGATTTTTCCATTACCCATTTTTATGTTACCTGAAGGTTATACGCGATTACGCATATTTGAGCCTCGCTATTTAAATATGGTTAAAACCGCATTAAAAAATAATACAGGGTTTGTGCTTTGTACGTTCGAGCATGACACGCCTTTTAATATAAGTGCGCAAGGTTGCCTTGTTGATATTATTGATTTTGACCAAGACGATAACGATGTATTATTAATTGATGTATTTGCATCGCAAAATGTGCAAATTAATGATGTTTATCAAGACGAAGACGAATTACGTCATGGCTTGGTATCGCCTTGTAATACGCCGTATTGGTACAAAGATTCTAACAACCAAATTGGTGAACATTACCTATTACACGATGCGCTTAAAAACGTGTTTCAAGGTAATCCGGAACTTAATTTGTTGTACAAGAAAACTCATTTTGACAAGCTTCCATGGATTGCAGCACGTTGGCTCGAACTCCTACCTGTTTCTATTGAGAAAAAACAGCAACTTGCGTTTGAAACGAATTTTGATAACTTACTGAATTTCCTCCATACTGTGATTAATAACGAATTTGCCTAAATTTTATGATCCTAAATTAATTATTGCCCGTATTACTTAATACAAAAGCAATAACGGGATAAATTATTATGGTAAGTCAACAACAGTCACCACGTTGTGAACCTAATACAGGTAAGTACACTGCCATGCCAGAAACGCCGAGTAAAGAGCTCATGCAAGCGCTTATAGATGTTGCGCAATCACGCGATAAAAAAGCGTTTTCATATTTATTTGAATACTTTGCGCCAAAAATTAAACGCTTTGGAATTAAGCAGTTTGGTGTTGAAGCCCAAGCCATGGAGCTTGTGCAAGAAACATTAACGTCTGTTTGGCGTAAAGCACATTTGTATCATAGTGAAAAAGGCGCTGCGACTACGTGGGTTTATACCGTTATGCGTAACGCTTCGTTCGATATGCTTCGTAAAATGAAAAGTAATAAAGAAGAAAATATAAGCGAAGATATTTGGCCGTTACTAAACGACTCACAAGATACGCATCACGAATACAGTGATCATTTAGAAGATAAGCAAATTAAGCGCTATTTAGACAAATTACCAATTGCTCAACGCGAAGTGGTAAGAGGCGTTTATTTTCAAGATATGTCGCAAGAGCAACTTGCACATCAACTTAATATTCCAGTAGGCACGGTAAAATCACGGTTACGTTTGGCCTTGCAAAAATTACGTAATGAAATGGGAGATCAGCATGATTAAACATCACCCGAGTGAAACTTTACTGACACAGTATTGCGATGCATCACTTGCTACATCATTGAGTTTAGCCGTTTCTATTCACGTAGACATGTGCCCTGTGTGCCAAGCTAAAGTAGCTAAAATTGAAGCAAGTAATGCAAATGCATTATTTAGTGAAGAGCCTGCTCAATTTGAGAAACCTCAAACTGAGAAATCTGATTTACTTGAAGAATTTGAACTAAATGTACTTGATATGATCATGTCTGATGATTCTATTGATGAAGTTTACGAAGTAGAGCCTGTCTCTATTAAAGTGAATGAGCATAACTATCAGCTTCCACGTGCTTTAACACGTATTTCTCATAGCAAATTTACACAAGTTGGTAAGCTGGCACGATCTCGCGTTTCGCTTGATGATGGTGCGCTGCGTTCTAGCTTGCTACATATTGATGCCGGTGGCGAAATTCCTGAGCATACACATACTGGATTTGAAGTTACTTTACTACTAGACGGTGAGTTTAGTGATGAAGATGGTAATTACGTACCAGGCGACTTTATTTGGCAAGATGGTAGTCATCAACACACACCTTTAACGAAAGATGGATGTTTATGCTTTACAGTTGTCAGTAGTGCGCTACATTTTAATAAGGGCTTCAGCAAGTTACTAAATCCAATAGGTAATTTGATTTACTAAGAGAATATATGCATACAGATATAATAAAAATAGGTATAAGCGCCTGCTTAGCAGGCGAAAAAGTTAGATTTGACACAGGACATAAAAAGTCAAATTTTTGTATGGACGAGCTAGGTAAACACGTTGAATACACACGGTTTTGTCCGGAAGTAGCTGTTGGTTTACCAATACCTCGTCCAACTATTCGCCAAGTTAAAGTGGGCGATACTATTAAAGTATGCCGCCCAGATGGCACCGGCGAAGTAGGCCAACAACTTACTGAATATGGTAAAAAAGTTGCAACTGAACAAGCTAAAGAATTAAGCGGATTTGTATTTTGTGCAAAAAGCCCAAGCTGCGGCATGGAGCGCATTAAAATATACAACGAAGCAGGAACAGGTAATACCTCAGAAGGCGTTGGTTTTTTTGCTGAGCAAATAATGAAGCACAACCCATTATTGCCATGTGAAGAAAACGGACGTTTAAATGACATGCATTTACGTGAAAACTTTGTAATGAGAATTTACGTATTTAAAAACTGGCAAAAATTAGCACAAGAGCCGCTTACGGTTCATAAGCTTACTCAATTTCACTCTCAGTATAAGTACTTGTTGATGGCTCATAACTATCAAGCTTATCGTGATTTGGGTAACCTGCTGGGGACTTATGTAGGTGACGATATAAATGCAGTTGCAGATGAATATATTCTAGGTTTGATGACGGGTCTTAAAAAGCCAGCTTCTCGCAGAAATAATTGCAACACGCTAATGCATTTACAAGGTTACTTTAAAACAGATTTATCGAAGGTTGAAAAACAAGAACTTCGTGATGCGATAGATGAATACCGCGAAGGTTTGGTGCCATTGTATGTACCACTTACCTTGTTAAAACATCATTTGAAGGTTCACCCAAATGAGTACCTTGAAAAACAAGTGTTTTTTAACCCTTACCCTCACGATTTAAAACTACGATTTGGTATTTGATGGATACATTATTTTGGTTTAGGCGCGATTTGCGCCTTTTTTCTAACGAAGCGTTAATTCAAGCGCTAAATAATGGCGCTAAACACGCCATTTTTTTTGTGTCTGAAAAACAGTGGCAACAGCACCAAACTGCGCCTATTCAGATTGACTTACTCAAGCGCCGAGTTACTTATCTTCAATCTCAGCTTGCTGATTACGGCATTACTTTACATGTTATTGAAGCGCCAAGCTTTTGTGATTGTACGCGTGAGCTTATTGATTTTTGTAAATCAAACGATGTAAAACACGTAATTGCTAATACAGAATATGAGCTTAATGAAGTAAACCGCGATAAAGCAATTTTGCACGAATGCGATGAGCTTTCAATTACTTTTACTTTGTACGAAGGTGATTTAATTGCACCTGTTGGAACGGTTAAAAATCAAAGTAATGAAATGTATAAAGTGTTTACTCCATTTAAGCGAGCATGGTTAAAGCAGTATCAAGATACACACTTTAGTTTGCCTCAATGGCCTTTAACTTCTGATCCAATAAAATTTGATGAAAGCGACTTACTAAAAAGTGATGGATGCTCAGATAAGTGGCCGGTTGACGACGAAACACTAGCAACCGTGGTCGATAACTTTATATGTGACAAACTTACAAGCTACGACGATCAGCGTGATATACCCAGCGTAAAAGGCACATCAGGTTTAAGCCCGTATTTAGCACTTGGTATTGTAAGCACAAAACAGCTGCTTATTAATATTCAGCAGCGTTATCCTGATATTTTAACTACGTCAAAAAGTAAAACGTTTACGTGGATTAACGAGCTTGTTTGGCGCGAATTTTACAGGCATTTGATTGCTGAATTTCCGAAGCTTTCGCGCGGTGACAACTTTAACGAAAAGTATAACGACGTAGTGTGGCGTAAAAGCGAAAATGAATTTACAGCATGGTGTGAAGGGCGAACAGGTTATCCGTTAGTGGATGCTGCAATGCTACAATTAAAGCAAACCGGTTGGATGCACAATCGTTTACGTATGGTTGTTGCGAGCTTTTTAACTAAGCATTTATTAATAGACTGGCGCGAAGGTGAGCGCTTTTTTATGCAGCACCTAATTGATGGCGATTTAGCCTCAAATAATGGTGGCTGGCAGTGGGCTGCAAGTACCGGGTGTGATGCTCAGCCTTACTTTAGAGTTTTTAACCCTATCAGACAAAGCGAGCGCTTTGATCCAACTGGCAAGTTTATCCGTAAGTATTTGCCAGAGCTTGAAAACGTGCCAGATAAACACATTCATTTTCCACACACTTATTTAGCCGCAATAGGTAAAGATAAGGAATGTTACTGGCCAGCAATAGTTGATCATAAAGCGGCACGAGAACGTGCACTTGCTGCATTTAAGGTGTGATATGGATAACCAGTTACCAGTAGATAAATTTGTTGAAATATACCAACAGCTTGATAGCACTAATCTTGATTTATTGAGTGATATTTACTGTGACGACATACAGTTTATAGACCCAATGCATGAAATTAACGGCATTGTAGAATTGCGCAGGTACTTTGCTAACTTATATAGCAATGTTAAGCATTGCCAGTTTGATATTAGTGATTCGTTTAATAGCGGAAACAATGCTTTTATTTATTGGACTATGCACTATGCACATCCAAAGCTTTCATCAGGTAAAACTATTTCGGTAGAAGGTCATAGCAAGCTTATTTTTGAAAATGGCAAAATTATCAAGCACAGAGACTACTTTAATATGGGCGAGTTGTTATACAAACATATTCCTTTACTTGGTAGCGTTATAAAGCTAATTGATAAAAGGGCAGGTTAATTATGATCACACTTATAACGGGTGCTACTTCTGGTATTGGTGAGCAGTTAGCAATTAAATATGCGCAGTTGGGAGACACTGTTATTGCTTGTGGCCGTAATAGTGAAAAGCTCGCTGAGCTTGCTAAATACGACAATATTCAAGCGTGTAAATTTGATGCAACTAATCTACAAGACATTAAAGAGTCTACTATTGGCTTTCCTCATTTTGACCGTGTTATTTTAAACGCCGGTAATTGTGAATACATAGATGACGCGCGAAATTTTGATAGTGCATTGTTTGAGCGTGTAATAAACGTAAATTTACTCTCTATGGGGTATTGCCTTGAGGCGCTACTTCCTAAAATAAATTCAGGTGGTCAGCTTGTTTTGGTCAGCTCAAGTGTTACCTACCTTGCGCTACCTCGTTCAGAAGCTTATGGTGCATCAAAAGCGGGTGTAAGTTACTTAGCAAAAAGCTTAGCTGTTGATTTAGATGATGTTGATGTGACTTTAGTTCACCCTGGCTTTGTGAAAACTCCGCTTACTAATAAAAATGATTTCCCGATGCCTATGGCTGTTACCGCTGAAAAAGCCGCAGACTATATGATTAAGGGAATACATAAGCGCCGAAAAGATGTTCACTTTCCGTACCGTTTTACACTTATATTAAAAGCATTACGTATTTTACCACTCCCAATTTGGCTTAAAATCGCAAAAGGATTAGCCCGTTGAAAAAAATAGCAATAATAGGAACTGGTGTATCTGGTTTAACATGTGGGCATTTGCTTCACAAACATTATGATGTAACCGTATTTGAAAAAAATGATTACATAGGTGGCCACACTGCAACAGTTGATGTAAATGTTGGTGGTATTAAGTACGCGATTGATACTGGTTTCATTGTATTTAATGACAGAACATACCCATACTTTGAAAAGTTACTATCGCGTATTGGTGTAGATAAACAAACAACGCAGATGAGCTTTAGTGTTCATAACGAAGCCACTGGCTTTGAATACAATGGCCATACGTTTACAAGCCTATTTGCACAGCGTCGTAATATTTTTAGACCTAAGTTTTGGCGATTATTGTACGACATTGTTAGGTTTAATAAACTGTGTAAAGCACTACATGAAAAAGATAATTACCAAGCTGATCAATCATTAGGGCAACTGCTTAGTGACAATCACTTTAATGACTTTTTTAAATACCATTATATTCTTCCTATGGGCGCGGCTATTTGGTCTACCAGTATTAAAGAAATGGAGAATGTAGGCGTTGAATTTTTTGTTAAGTTTTTCTTTAATCATGGCCTTTTAGATGTAACAAACAGACCACAGTGGTATGTGGTACCAGGTGGCTCTCGTCAGTATATTAAGCCACTGATCAGAGGCTTTGCTGATAAAATTAAACTTAATACAGATATTAAATCTGTTACGCGTCAAAATGATGAAGTAACAATAGAGTTTGCCAATGGTGAATTAAGTAAATTTGATAAAGTAATATTTGCTTGTCATTCAGATCAGGCGCTTGCACTACTTGGTGATGCGACTGAGCAAGAAAAGTCAGTATTGGGTGCAATAGCTTACACTGAGAACTCAGTTGTGCTGCACACCGATACAAACCTTTTACCTGATAGAAAAGCGGCATGGGCAAGTTGGAACTACCTACTTAATAACAACACTGATAAAGCAGCTGTTGTTACTTACCAAATGAATATTTTGCAAGGCATACAGTCGGATACACAGTTTTGTGTAACGCTTAATCACCTTGAAGGAATAAGCCAAAGTAAAATTTTGCGCGAGTTTACTTATCATCACCCTGTATTTAACCAAGAGTCAATTGCTGCTCAAAAGCTTAAACACAGTATTGATGGACAAAACAATAGTTATTTTTGTGGTGCTTATTGGTACAATGGTTTTCATGAAGATGGCGTACACAGTGGTGTAGATGTAGCCAAGCAACTTGGGGTCGAATTTGACTAGTGCAGTGTATTTAGGCGATGTAAAACATCGCCGTTTTGCTGTTAAAGAACATCGTTTTAGTTACCCTTTGTATATGATGTGGGTAGATTTAAATAATCCTCAGCAACTAAATGGTGTGCATAAACACATAGGTACGTCAGGCTTAAAAGCGTTAAAATTTAATGAAGCTGATTATCTTAAAGACCCCTCAAAGCGTGCTAAACGACCTCTTATTGAGCGTGCGCATGATCAACTTACCAATTTAGGTATTACTGAAACCTTTACTCATGTTTATATGCTTGGGCAACTTCGTTGTTTTGGGGTGTATTTTAGCCCTGTTAATTTTTACTTCTTTGGCCACAACGACACTCGTTTTAAGTACATGATTGCTGAAGTGAGTAATACACCCTGGAACGAACGTCATTATTATTTAGTCCCTTTAGAAAAAAAAGTGAACTTTAAGAAGGTTTTTTCCGTATCACCTTTTATGAATCTAGATATGAACTATCATTGGCATGTTAAACAATCGCCTGATAAAACATTGATACACATTGAAAATAAGAAAAATGAAGAGTTATTATTTGATGCAACACTTCGCTTAAAACGTAAAGAACTCACTAACGAAGAGATTAATAAGTTGTTTAAACGTTTTCCGGCCATGACATGGTCTATTTTCAAAGGTATTTATTATCAAGCATTAAAGTTGTTTATAAAGCGAGTGCCTTTTTTAGGCCACTCAGGTAAGCCATAAAGCACATAGGTAGTCAGGACAATTAATAGGTATTTTAATGGATAAAGTGTCGAGCTTAAATTGCGAACAAAGCACAAATTGGTTAACTAATATATATAAAAAATTAGTAACTAAAGCCTTTTCATCAATCGAAACAGGTCAAATAGTGCTTATCGAAGGCAACGAAAGAACTGTTTTTGGTGATACGTTTTCTGATCTAAAAACAACCGTTACAGTTAATGATAAAGCTATGTATAAAGCATTTGCATTATCTGGGAGTGTTGGCGCTGGCGAAGCGTATATTTTGGGGCATTGGTCTTGTGACAACTTAACTTCATTCATTGAGATATTTGCTATAAACGAAAAGCAACTCGATGAGTTTGAAAAAAAATTCGCATTTTTTAGTAATATCGCACACCGATTTAATCACATAAAAAACAAAAATTCAGAATCGGGATCTAAGAAAAATATTGTTGCTCATTACGACTTAGGTAATGATTTGTACGAATCATTTTTAAGTAAAGAAATGCTTTATTCAAGTGCTGTATATCCTACAAAAGAAGCCACACTTGAAGAGGCTCAGCAATACAAGCTTAAACGCATTTGTGACCAAGTTGAGCTTCAAAAAAATGATTCAGTAATTGAAATTGGTACAGGGTGGGGGGCATTTGCTATATATGCGGCCACACATTACGATTGCCATGTAACAACAACAACCATATCTGATGAGCAACATGATTATGTAGCTAACAAGATTGTTGAACTTGGTCTTGAAAGTAAAATAACATTACTCAAGCTCGATTACAGACTACTAAAAGGTAAATACGACAAGCTTGTTTCTATTGAAATGATAGAAGCAGTGGGTCATGATTATTTGCCGAGCTTTTTCACTCAGTGTGGTGAGCTCCTAAAAGACGATGGCGCCATGCTTATACAAGCAATTACTATTGGCGATCAGCGTTATAAGCACTACTTAAAAAATTCTGACTTTATCCAACAGTATATTTTTCCGGGTGGATGTTTGCCATCGCTTAACGAAATGAGTGAGCAGATTAAAAATAATACCGATATGGTTATTCATACTGTTAATGATATTGGCGCTCACTACGCACGAACATTAGCAGATTGGCGAACTCGTTTTATAAAAAGCTGGCCTGATTTAGACCGCTCTAAATTTGATGAACGCTTTTATCGTTTATGGTTATTTTATTTTGCTTATTGTGAAGGTGCGTTTAGAGCCAGAGCAACAAGTACGGTACATTTAATGGCGCGTAAACCTCGTTTTACTAGTGATAACGATGATATTGCGCTCGGTTACTAATTTTGTTTTATTTCAAGCAGTGTGGTTTTTATCATTGCTGCTTGAAGCCAATTCGCTACTTTTTAGTGGCTTGATTATTGTTTTAATGTTTTGTTTGTCAAAGCAGAAAAAACAAGACTCCTTACTATTAATTAAAGCCCTACCTTTAGCACTATTGTTAGAATTTATAGCGGTAAAGTTAGGTTTGTTAGAATTTAAAGTTTATCCCTTCCCTCTATGGCTCGTGTTTTTATGGGCTGCATTACTACTTTCTTTAAATACCTCAATGGTTTTTTTGAGTAAATTAAAGCTTTGGCAGGCCTTTTTGGTATGTATGGCATTTGCGCCAGCAAGTTATTGGGCTGGAGCGCGCTTTGAAGTAATAAGTTTAGGTTTACCTTTATGGCAATTCTGGCTCGTTTACGGGGCGCTTTGGTCTACAGTGTTTACTGTTATTCTTTTCATAAACCAAAAAATCAAGTTATTTATCAATAGCTGATCTTCCACAATTTCTATTTCGTAACATTACCCATTGACTCAAAGGGAGCTTATTTTGAAATTTTTACTAAAGGCAGTTACTTTTTATTTGCTTACCACTTCAATTGTTTTAGCTAACACACAATTTAATAAAGTAGGCGAAGCACGAATGGAGTATTTATTTTGGGATGTATATGACGCTGTGCTATTTACCCCTTCAGGTAATTACAATGCAGGAACACATCCTGTTAAGTTTAAGCTTACCTATTTACGTGACTTTGACGCTAAAGAAATAGTAAAAGCAACAAATGAGCAGTGGGAACATCTTGGAAAAACAGGGCTGGCAGATAAATACGACAGTAAATTGTTGTCTATTTGGCCTGATATAAAAAAGGGTGACTCACTAACATTAGTGACAAATGAGCAAGGTATGAGCACTTTTTATCATAATGATGAAAAAATGGGTGAAATTGATGAACCTCAATTTTCGAGTGACTTTTTAGCTATTTGGCTTGATGAAAAAACCTCTGAACCAAAATTACGAAAGCAATTATTAGGGAATTAATATGAACATATTAAACACGTTAAAAGCAGCTGTTATGAGCCTCTCGGCTCTACTTTTAATTAGCTGTTCGGCACCAAATGTTGAACATTATAAAAATACATCGCCAAATTTCGACTTTAAAACGTTTTTTAGCGGAAATTTGAAAGCCTATGGTGTTGTACAAGACTTTAAAGGCGAATTGACCCGAAAGCTTGTCGTAGATATGAATGCGACTTGGGACGGTGACCAGGGCGTTATTGAAGAAAACTTTGTTTATGATGATGGCGAAACCCAAAAGCGAATCTGGAAAATAACGTTAAATGAAGACAATAGTTTAACGGGGACAGCAGCTGATGTTATAGGTACAGCAAAAGGCAAAAGTGACGGCAGCGTATTTCATTGGAATTATGATGTAGAGCTTCCATACGATGGCAGTACTTTAGAAGTGAATTTTGACGATTGGATGTACCTGGTTACACAATCGCGCTTGATAAACCGCACATCTATTGTTAAGTTTGGAGTCGAGGTCGGGGAAGTGACCTTAGTTATCGAAAAAATATAGCTTATTTACCCAGTTGCTTAACTTGCGCCAAAATTGTACTCAAATTAAGTCTTTGTTAACCCAACACGCTGTATTCTACCGAGAATTATTTAAATTTTACTCATTTTTTAAGAATTTAAGCAAAAAATGCAATTTGCTGTTGCTAACTCTTTAAAAATGCATAAAGATAGGTTTTGCGAAGGCAAAATAATAACGAATAGGAATCTAACAATGAATAAAGCTCAATTAGTTGAAAAAATTGCTACTGATGCAGAAATCTCTAAAGCCGCTGCTACTCGTGCTCTTGACGCGTTTACAGGTGCTGTAACTTCTTCTTTAAAAGAAGGTGATTCAGTAGCATTAGTTGGTTTTGGTACTTTCTCAGTAAAAGAACGTGCAGCTCGCACTGGCCGTAACCCACAAACGGGTGCTGAGATCCAAATCGCAGCGGCAACTATCCCAAGCTTTAAAGCAGGTAAAGGTCTTAAAGACCAAGTAAACCCTTAATAGGTTTAACGAATTAAAATAAAAAAAGAGCTATTTAGCTCTTTTTTTTTATGTTTAATAAAGACATCAATTGATGCCTTTATATTATAAATTTATGCTTTTAAGGCTTTATCGCCTCGGCCAATGCCAACAGCACCAGAACGTACAACTTCAATAATATCGGTTTCATGGCGAAGTGTGTCTAAAAACGATTCTATTTTGTCTGTACTACTCACTAGTTGCAGGCTATAGCTTTGTCGGCCCATATCTAAAATAACACCCTGAAACACATCAACTACGCGGGTAACCGCTGCACGTGTCGTCTCGTCTTGAGCAAATACCTTAACAAGCAATAACTCTCGCTCAATGTGACTCATTTCTGTTAAATCGATAATTTTAAGCACGTCGACTAATTTGTTAACTTGCTTTGTGATCTGCTCAACCACTCTGTCATCACCCATGGTGGTAATGGTAATACGTGATAACGACTGATCATCAGTTGTGCCAACAGTTAGGCTGTCAATGTTGTATGCACGTTGTGAAAAAAGCCCAACAATACGCGACAGTGCACCTGGTTCGTTTTCTAATAGAATAGATAAAATACGACGCATTATGCTTTTACTCCTTTACGTAACCACATCTCATCAATGCCACCTAACTTGATTTGCATTGGGTATACATGTTCTTTCTCGTCTACAAGAATATCTAAAAAGACTAAACGATCGTTTATGCTCATAGCTTTATCGATTGCAGGTTGTAACTCATCAAGTGTGTTTACTTTAATACCCACATGCCCGTAGCTTTCAACCAACTTAACAAAATCAGGCAGTGAGTCCATGTAAGATGATGAATGACGACCGCCGTAAACCATATCTTGCCATTGGCGTACCATACCTAAAGAGCGGTTATTGAGTGATACAACTTTTACAGCTAGGTTGTACTGCAAGCAGGTAGATAGCTCTTGAATATTCATTTGAATAGAGCCATCACCTGTAATACACACTGACTCTTTATCAGGAAAGGCTAATTTTACGCCCATAGCAGCAGGTAAACCAAAGCCCATAGTGCCTAGGCCGCCAGAATTTATCCACTGACGAGGATGCTTAAATGGGTAATATTGCGCTGCAAACATTTGGTGCTGTCCAACGTCAGAACTTACGTAAGCATCGCCATTAGTGGCTTTATAAACAGCTTCAATAACGGCTTGTGGCTTAATTTTGTCGCCATCTGTGTTGTAGCTTAAACATTTTTGTTCACGCCAGCTGATAATCTGGCGCCACCAATCTTCTTGCGCGCTGCGATCTATTTTAATTGGGCTTTTATCAATACCCGTTTGTAGTTGTTCAAGTACGGTTGCTAAACAACCTACAACTGGTATGTGTGCTTTGATTGTTTTTGAAATTGAAGTTGGATCTACATCTACATGAACAATTGTGGCATTTGGACAAAACTTTTTAACGTTATTAGTTACCCTGTCATCAAATCGTGCACCAAGCGCTAAAATCACATCGGCGTTTGCCATTGCTTTGTTAGCCTCAAGCGTACCGTGCATGCCTAGCATACCTACAAAGTTTGGATGCACACCTGATATGCCGCCAAGCCCCATTAGTGTATTGGTAATGGGCGCATTTAACGACTCAACTAAATGCGTTAATTGCTCTGACGTATTTGAAATAACAATACCACCGCCAGAATAGATAACCAGTTTTTTGGCCTCTAGAATAGTTGTTACCGCTTTACGAATTTGTTTTGAATGCCCTTTAGTATTAGGGCTGTATGTTCTTAGCTCTGTTGTTTTAGGAAATTCGTATTCAAACTTTATAGCAGGGTTAAGCATATCTTTAGGAAGCTCAACTACAACAGGTCCAGGACGACCTGTACTGGCTATATAAAAGGCTTTAGCTAAGATTGTTGGGATTTCTTTAGCACTTCTACAGTTAAAGCTGTGTTTAACTATAGGGCGAGAACAACCCACAATATCAGTTTCTTGGAATGCATCGTCACCAATTAAACTTGTAGGCACTTGGCCTGACAATACAACCATAGGAATTGAATCCATGTAGGCTGTTGCAATACCCGTTATACAGTTTGTAGCGCCAGGGCCTGAGGTTGCAAGTACAACACCAACGTCTCCAGTAGCACGAGCATAACCATCAGCCATATGTGTGGCAGCTTGTTCATGACGTACTAATATATGCTCAATATCATCTTGCTGAAAAAGTGCATCATATAAGTCTAAAACCGAACCACCGGGGTAGCCAAATATGTATTTTACCTTTAACTCTTTTAATGCCTGAACTACTAGTTCAGAGCCATTATATTCTTGTTTGCTCATCCTCATTCCTCTGTGCGCTTTTTTTATGCATAAAAAAACCCCCGCGTAGTGCGAGGGTTTTTAAAAAGCAGTATCACCTTTTAATACATCCCCGCTGGGCTTATAACTAAGACCAGTACGAGTACGACTAAAAGGTTAATTTGTGTGTTCATAGTTTTTACTCTACTTAGCAAAACACTGCTTTTAAATTAAAAATTCTGTATAGGTTTATTTTTAAGGGTTTTGAACCCTTATGTCAACCTTGAAAGTGGTTTTTTGCATTTTAAATTCGTTTTGTAGCTTTTTTTAATTTAAATCTGCAGAAATGCTGTATTTAACTGAGTTAACTAGCAGAAATTATGCGTTTTAGGTTGTGTGTTTGATTTTAGTTATAAAAGAGTGTGAAAGACCATTAACTTTTATTGCACATGTTAACTATATGTTTTTATCGCATGTTTAAATTTCTATTATTAGGTATGATTACTACATAATTATGTTTGAGGAAAAAACAGTGAAAAAAGTGACGTTAATTGCGCTTTTAACTACGCTATTAAGCCCTATGGTAGCGGCTAATAATTTAAGCCCGCATGATGTTGGTATAACTAACGAAGAACGTCTTTTATATTGGCTTAAAAAAAGAGACCAAATATCCTCTAGTGAGTTAGATAGTTCATTTAAGTCATATATGAGTAACAAAGAAGTTGCCAATCACTCAATTAAAAATGGCTTTAGGCAATTTAAATCCTCCTCTACGGATTTTTCAAACACAAATAAACAACAAGCCGCTTTTTCAACGTCGCTAGTGCCTGATCAAAGCGTTAATGATGTAAAAGTGTTAGCTATCTTAATTGATTTTCCTGACCTCAAACATGACGATAATCGACTTGTAGAGCAAGACACAGACATGTTTTACGCTGATTATTCAACTGAACACTATCAGCAAATGCTTTTTAATACTCAAGGTTATGCGGGCCCTGATGGACAAAGCTTATCAACGGCTACAGATTATTATAAAGCAGCATCTGGTAATAGCTTAAACTTTAACGGGCAGGTATATGGCTGGGTAACCGCTGATAGCAATGCAAAAATATATGGTGAACGCCAAGGCAGTACACGTGATAAAAATGCGCCCGCTTTAGTCAAAGAGGCTGTGGAGAAGGCGGTTGCAAAGTTTAATATTAATTTAGCGGACTATGATTTAACTGATTTAGATGATGTTGATGGCGATGGCATCCTCAACGAGCCTAATGGAATTATTGATCATGTAATGATTTTTCATTCAAGTATTGGTGAGGAGTCAGGTGGCGGTTACCTAAGCACCGACGCTATTTGGTCGCACCGCTACTATGTATTTGATGAAAATAGTGGGCCGAGCGAGATTGCAGGCAGCAGTATTAAACTCTTTGGTTACACAATTAATCCAATTGATGCTGGGATTGGCGTGGTGGTACATGAGTTTGGACATGACTTGGGATTATTGGATGAATACGACTTACAATCTAACACGGTAGGTGAGCCTGTTGCGTCTTGGTCAGTTATGTCGACAGGAAGTTGGGCAGGTTCGCCACGAGGTTCAGAGCCTGTTATGTTTAGTCCTTATGCGCTTGAATATTTACAAAATCGATACCAGGGTAATTGGGTTAATCAGCTCACGCTTGATATGGATGAGATAGATGCTAACGCACAGCAAACATTAATTAATACTGCGAGTACTTCACAACTACAAAGCCAAATAAAAATAACACTGCCATCTCGACTCGAAAAATTTAAAACGCCAGTAGAAGGCGATTTTCAATACTATTCAAATACGGGCGACAATGTTAGTAACAGCTTAGTTAATACAGTAACGCTACCAAACACAACTGAGGCACTTACTTTAAGCTTTATTGCTTATTATAGTATTGAGCGCGACTATGATTTAGTACAGGTAAAAGTAAATGGGGAGCCTATTGCTAGTAATTATACCCAAGCAATTAACCCATACTATGGTGACATTGGTCCGTATATATCAGGTGATTCATTTTTTAATAGTGATGCTAAGCAGCCTAACGGCTATTTAACTCATAAGTTTGATTTATCAGCTTATGCTGGGCAAATAATTGATCTAAAAATTGAATACATAACAGATGCGAACACACATTATTATGGTTTTGTTGTGGATGATATGCGTATTGAGCAAAGTGATACCTTAATTTGGCAAAATAATGCACAAGATCAAATTAACACCGAGTTTAATGGCTTTGAAAAAATAGGTAGTTACACATATGCATCGCCATCACATTACTATTTACAATTGCGTTCATACACAGGTGTTGACAGTAGTTTGCAAGCAGAGCAGTACTCACCGGGATTATTATTGTGGTATAGCAATGAATCTCAAGCCGATAACAACACGACAGAGCATCCAGGTAGTGGTTTTGCATTAGTGGTAGATGCTGATCAGCGCTCGATAAATAAAGGCAGTACGCAAACTCCGGCTGCTTCAGCAATTCAAATTCGTGATGCTGCTTTTAGTTTATATCCACAGCGAGCTGGATTAGGTGATGATGATTTATCAGCTATTACAGAGTTTACTGATAAAACCGACTATAGCTTTTCAGCGCAACAGTCATCGGGCGTTGCCCTCCCACAGGTTGGCTTTGGGTTTAATATTATAAGCCAGTCAGCTGATAGTGAAGATATAGAAGTAGAGCTTAATTACGATGTTACTAAAGGTATTAATTTTACCAAAACAGGTTTAATCGTTAATTTTAATGTAGAAGGTTTTGCACTCACGCCTGCGGATAAATTCACGTGGAGTTTTGACGATGGTAGCTCAAGCACAGAGTTAACGCCTAGTCATGAATACCAAGACTATGGCACCTATAGCGTTGAGTTTATAGCAAGTAATGATACTTCACAGCAAGTAGCGGTTGCTCAAGTTACATTAGTTGAGCCATTATCTGTAAATGAAATTGAATATGAAATAAACCAAGGAATATTAACAGCTCAAGCTTCGTTTACAGGTGGAGTTGCACCGTATACTTATAATTGGCAGCTAGGGGATGGAAGTACTTTAACGACGCAATCGCTCACTTATAATTATTTATACTCTGGTGATTACCAAGTAACGCTTACAGTGACAGATAACGAAGGCACGGAGCAAACTAAAGCAGTTGATGTAACTGCAACTGTTCCGCTTAGCATAGACGCAAACGTTACAGTAAATGATTTAAGCGCTCAATTTAATGCGCAAGTAACCGGCGGCTTTAATAGTTATACTTACAGTTGGGATTTTGGTGATGGCAGTGCGGTATCAAACTTACAAAACCCAAGGCATACTTATCAAACTGACGGGGCATTTAGTGTAACGTTGAATGTTACTGATACTCAAACAAATGATACTTTTGCTAAAGAGTTATCTCTTACAGTGCAAAAGCAACAAAGTAGTTCGGGTTCAAGTGGCGGATCATTGGCAGGTTTATTAGTGTTATTACTTTTATGCTTACCTAGGATAAAGCGCAGCTAGCAAATAAAAAAAAGCCCGCTAAATTAGCGGGCTATTTAAATTAATAACAAATATTAATTATAAACGGTCAATTACTGATTGAGTGAAATCAGTTGTACCGTGGCTGCCGCCTAAATCGCGAGTTGTACGGTCGCCAGATTTAATTACATCAGCAACAGCACTACGAATACGCTCTGCTGTATCGCCCATATCTAAATGCTCAAGCATTTGGATAGACGCTAAAATTACAGATGTTGGGTTAGCTAGGTTTTTGCCAGCAATATCTGGTGCACTACCGTGTACAGCTTCAAAAATTGCAGCGTCTTCACCAATGTTAGCACCTGGAGCCATACCTAAACCGCCAACTAAACCAGCACAAAGGTCAGATAAAATATCACCAAATAAGTTAGTCGTAACAATTACGTCAAACTCTTCAGGTGTCATTACCAGTTTCATACACGTTGCATCAACAATCATTTCATTTGATTCAATTTGTGGGTAACGCTCAGCTACTTCACGTGCTACTTTTAAAAACAAACCAGATGTTGATTTTAAAATGTTAGCTTTATGAACAGCAGTTACTTTTTTACGACCTTCACGTACCGCTAGCTCATATGCAAAAGTTACGATTTTTTCTGCGCCTTCACGCGTAATTATCGATTTTGCTTCTGCTTCATTACCGTCTTCACTTACTATTTGGCCTGCACCTGAGTACATACCTTGCGTATTTTCACGAATAGTAATGATATCAATATCGTCGTAACGCGCTTTAGTGCCAACAAATGATTTAACAGGGCGTACGTTAGCGTATAAACCAAATTGCTTACGAAGTGTTACGTTAATAGACGTAAAACCTTCACCTACAGGCGTTGTTAATGGGCCTTTAAGAGTGATTTTGTTTCTAGCTATTGTATCAACCGTGTCTTGTGGAAGTAACTCACCTGTTTTTTCAAGTGCAGCTAGGCCAGCATCAACAAATTCATAATCAAAGTCGCAACCTGCGGCTTTTAATATTTCAAGTGCTGAGTCGATAATGCTCGGACCGATGCCGTCGCCTTTGATCACTGTGATGGTTTGTTTGGCCATTGACTTTTCCTTTAAAGAGTTTGATTTGCACATAAATTATTACCCTGAGAGAGTAATCGCTTGTTAGATCATTTATGTGAACGTGCTTGAAAATTTAAGGGCGCATTTATATCAACTTATCACCCATTTTGCTAGTTTATACAAGAAATACTGGGTATACACCAAAGTTATAATGGGTATAAAGACGTTAAATAGGGCCCCATAAATTAAATACTATTAAATAACGCGAGAGATTCTAATTTTTGATTAAAATCAGTTGGGTTTTGCCAATTTAGTATTTTCAGTTGTTCGTTTAATGTTTGCAGTTGCCACGCTGTTAGCGCGAGTTCTGGTTTAAAAACACTCTGAGCAACAATTTTAAGTGTGATCCAGAGTTTATGAGAATCAGTTAAGTGTTTTTTAGGTGTTTGCTCTGCTTCTAAAAGTGCCGTTGTCCATGGGTTGTCACTTAATAAATGAGTAAGCTGTTGCGTTAGTTGCTCGTTATTAATTGAATCTACTCCAAAAAATGAGCAAATAGGGGCACTCAATGTTTTATTTGGTGTGTCGTCAATCAGCGTTTTACGAGAAAGCTGTGTACTGCATTGCGTTAATAAAAAATGAGCATAAGCATATAAAGGTAATGTAATGTGTTCAAACTGGTCATGTTTATTTTTACTAACTAATAAGGCCATTATTTTCACTAAGCCATTTAATCTGTTAGTAACGTAGGCTTGCAGAGGGTGTGGGGTGACATTAACTAATTGCTCAAAAACAACTCTTTGAATTATCGCAGGCGCATTATAATAACCGACCATCGATAAACTATGCTTTAAGTCTTTAGCGGCCTGATGCTCCTTATTATAAGGTTTTACTGCCTCACATAAATTAGCAACTACCTGAGGGTGAGCCGCCATTAGCTGGCTTAGCCCTTTATAGCTATATTCGTGCTGTGACTTAATATTACTTATTAGTTCAAGTAAAGACTGTGCTTTATCAACGTCAACCACACTTTTTGACTTAACATGTTCACTGTTAAACACTTTGAAGCTAATGGTTTTATCAGCGCAATGCCATTGTTTTGAGTTGTCGTTAAGCGTTGCTTTAACGCTAAACCAAGCCAATTTATTTGGATTAGCGGTACTAATTAAAATATGTTTTTGCTGCGCATCAGTCGCTAAATAAATCATGGTTTGCTCGGCATAAAAAACGCGGCTTCCCGGTAACAGTGGCCCCAAATGGGCTATAAGTGATTTGATTAGCTGCAGTGCAAACAAATTTGGTGTGCGAATGTACAAGTCAGTAAGTGCTTTAAATAAACTCATGTGTTTATTAGCCGTATTACTAGTAATGTTCATACTAATAATATTTGCTAAAGCAATTAGTGTTATGCCCCCATCGTAAAGCATTATTTTAGGAGCACTTACCAATGCTTGTTTATATTTACTTAACTTAGCTAATAATTGCGTAACGGGTTTGGCAGAATCGCCACTGGATAACATTACTTTTGCAGCTAACTGATGACGCATTTTCCATATGTTTTTATCAGAGTCTTGAAAAGGTGTTTGCTCACAGAGCTTGTTTAATTGCGCTCCAACACATAAATGCTCAATGAGTGAAGCCGTTATGTATAGCTCGCTTAGGGCATTGTTATAGTGTTGAGATTTACAAAGTGCAGCGGTTATTACACTCTGACTAACAACTAAGTTGGTGGCATAAGAATAATTAGGATTATAAAGTGTTAAACGAGCTTGTAATGCGAATGGCTGTTCACTATAGAGCACTCTATATTGCTCAGCTAGCTTACTTGCCATGGGGTATAAGGCTGTCCATTTTTGTTTATTGTTATAATAGCTTAAAAACAGCTGCGTATTATTAAGCAGCTGCTCTAAAGTAGTTGAAACAGCTTCATCCATTAAACCTTCACCTAATTTTGTTCTTGATATTTATTATATGCACTAGGACCCCATAAAAATAGCTGCCCATTTTTAAATAATAACCCAGTACATTCATCCATAGTGGTTATACCGTCAGATGTTTTATGCTGTGTGCGGTAAAAAACAATCTGAAATACCTGTTCACCATCTCGTTTGGCATAAGTAAGGTCGGGGCTGCCTAAATAATCAAGCACAGTATTTAGTGTTGTTGGCTGCTCAAGTGATAGTTTTTCGATATAACGTTTATTAAAAGCTTCTCGGTCTTGCCAGATCATAGCCTGAGGATCGTCTTTATAAAAAGTGATCACCAACGCTGCTATCAGTGCATATAGCCCTAAACCTAAGATTAAATATCGGATAAATTTTTTCAATATGGTTTACTCTGACTCCGGTAACTAATAATAGTATACGTTTTGTAATGTTTAGAGGCTATTAACTTGCGACTAATTAAGTCTTAACTGCTTTAAACTAAAGCCTAAATTTATATCGGTGCGTAAACTAACCAAGTGCTTTGAGATTACGTACATATCCATATTAGCGGCTAACTTTGCTTTAATACTCGGGCTTAGAGACTCATCTTCGGCCGCATGCTCAATTGAATTATAGTTATTAACTATTTGCTGCGCAGACTTAGTACCTATTCCTTTTACTCCCGGAATATCATTTGTTTTATCGCCCGCTAATGCCCAAAAATCAACGAGCTTATTTTGCTCAACACCAAAACGCTCTTTTATACTTGTCTCATCTAAATAGAGTTTTTTAAAGTAATCATAAACTGTAATGTAGGGGCCTAAATAGGGTAAAAAACCTTTATCAGTAGAAACAACAGTATTAGCTATTTGATTATTTGATGCCTTAAATGCAAGCGTTGCAATAATGTCATCGGCTTCATCGTTAATAGGCTCAAATACAACAATACCAGTTTCTTCTATTGCGGTTTTAAAGTGCTCTAAGGCATCTTTTAGCACTTGAGGCATTGGGGCACGGGAGTGTTTGTAGTCTTTATAAAAATGATAACGCCAGCTTTTGTCACCATCAAATACCGCAATCGCATGGGTTGCATTGCTTGTATCTAAAAGCTTTTTACACGCATGAGCTACACGTGCACAGCACGTTTGTATCATTTGTTCATCGCTGTGATGTTTTTGATTTGCGTCAACGGCGTAAATGCGCCTAATTAAATTAAGCGCATCAATAAGAAGTAAATGGGGTTTCAAACTATAAAACTCATGCTTTTATTTTGTAACACGGAATGTATTTGCTGCCAGGGAGTTTCATACGGCCTTGATCAACAAATGCTTGTAATAACGTATCCATATTTTCCATAAGGGCAGGCTCGCCACTTAAAATGTATGGACCGTTTTGCTTAATGGCTTTAACGCCTTCGTCTTTTACATTTCCAGCTACAATACCTGAAAAAGCTCTGCGTAAATTAGCCGCTAATAACTGCTTTGGTTGATCAAGGTGTAAATCAAGACTTGCCATATTTTCGTGTGTTGGGGCAAAAGGTTGTTGAAAATCGTTATCGATTTTTAACGTCCAGTTAAAGTAGTAGGCATCGCCTTCACTTTTACGGTAATCACGAACATTAGCCATAGCCGATCTTAGCTTTTGCCCAACTAACTCAGGATTATCAATAATAACTTCAAACTTATCTAATGCTTCTTTACCAAGCGTCATTTCAACAAATTCACACAGCTCTTTAAAGTACGCTTCACTTTCTTTAGGGCCAGTTAAAATAACAGGTAAACATTGTTTGGTGTTATCTGGATGAAGTAATATGCCTAATAAATATAGCAATTCTTCAGCAGTCCCTGCGCCTCCAGGAAAAATGATAATAGCGTGAGCTGTTCTTATAAAAGCTTCAAGGCGCTTTTCAATGTCAGGTAAAATAACTAATTCGTTAACAATAGGGTTTGGTGGCTCTGCAGCAATAATGCTTGGCTCTGTTAGGCCTAAGTAACGGTTATTGGTATTGCGCTGTTTTGCATGGCCAATAGTGGCACCTTTCATTGGGCCTTTCATGGCACCAGGGCCACAACCAGTACAAATATTTAATCCACGTAAGCCCAGTTCGTAACCTACTTGTTTTGTGTATTTATATTCAACTTCGTTTATTGAGTGTCCGCCCCAGCAAACAACCATACTTGGTTCGCTATTAACACGCAAAGCACCTGCATTTCTGAGCATATCGAATACCATATGAGTAATGGCTTTTTGCTCTTTTAAATCTTTTTCGTATTTTTGACAAATAAACAAAATATCGCGAATAACAGAAAATATATGCTCGTGAATTCCGGTAATTATTTCGCCATCAACAAATGCGGTTTCGGGTGGGTTTTCAAGCTCAATTTTAATGCCTCGTTCGCGGCTTACTAAACGAATATCAAAATCTTTGTATTTGTCGTATATATCGCTACTTTCGTCGGTATGGCTACCTACATTAAGCACTGCTAGTACGCAGTTTCTAAATAACTTATAACGCTCACTAGCAGAAGATTGCTCTAATAAATCAACTTCTAATTGCGACAGTAAATCTAAAACCCCAGTTGGGTTTAACTGTATTAACATAGACGTTCTCCTTACTGCTAAATCGTAAAAAACTACTTGTCATAAAATTTATAATGGCTATGACATTATTTACTGGTACAAAGTCTATCTCGTCCTGAATTTTTGGCCTCGTAAAGAGCATCATCTGCTCTATCAAATGCCTTTAACAGAGTATCGCCTTTTTTAAACTGAGTTGCACCTACCGAGATTGTGATCTCAATTTGTTTTTCTCTAAATTTAAAAGGTATATTTTTAATTACCTTTCTTACTTTATCCAGAGGTAATGTTGCGTTTTCAAGCGACACACCTGGCATTAACAATACAAATTCTTCACCGCCGTAACGCGCTATAAAATCGGACTTTCTTACCGATTTTTGCAACGCTTTTGATATAACCTGTAAGGTAATGTCACCTGCGGTATGGCCAAATCTATCATTGATAGATTTAAAGTGGTCAACATCAATAACCGCAAGCGTAACATCTGATGGCTGCACATTAAACAAATGCATTTCGTGATTGTAACGTTCATCAAATGCAGCTCGGTTAGGCAGTTTTGTAAGCCCATCAAGTAAACTTTTAAAGCGCTGTTCGTTTAAGCGTTTTTTATACGTTGTTAACTTATCTTCTAAAGTAACAATTCGTTTGTTTATTTCACTAAAGCTAGTGCTAAGCATTTCTCTATCTTTTCGTTCTAACTTTTCTTTTGCTAGAAAATCTTCGCTTAGTGATTTTAATTCGTTATCTACAAGTTCTTTTAAAGATGAGATTGACGTTGCTTTTTGTGTTTGTTCGTTGAGGTTTTTTATTTTTAGTTCAATGCTTTTATTCAACGAATCAAACTCAATACTCATCGATTCTGAGTGTCTACTAGTAGAGACAATAGAATTATGTAGATCTTCGAGGGTTTGATTTAATGAAACTAAAAAGCTTTGTGCAGATTTACGCTCTTTGCTAATGTTTTTTACTACGACTTCAATTATGTTAATCGCAACATCGAGTAATGCATCGATTGTGTCACTTTCTGTAATATTATTTTTTATACTATTAATTTGTAGTGTAGCTTCTTCTTCAAGTATAAGTTCGTTAGCCAGCTCAAGTAGTTTTTTTGCACGAGCTTGTTTTACAGGGCGCTGATTATCGGCTTGAGGGTCTTGCTTAGTTAGCAATGCTTCATGATAAAAAAGAATAAGTTGATCAAGTAGCGGAATATAACCATGGGTTGATTGAACGTTATTAATCTCTTGATCGAGTAAATTTCTCAGGGCTCTGCGAGTATCGTCAGGTAAACCTTTAGTTTTTTGTAACTGTTTACCTGCATTTTGTACACTGTTGAATAAATCACGTTGCTGAGCTTGCTGAATCGATTCTTGATTTTTAAGTAATATCAAAGTTTCACTAACAAGGGGAGAGAGGTCTTCAAAGCTCATACCTTTATTGAGTGCACTTCTAAATTTAGCAAGGCGATTATCTAACTCAATATCAAGCCCTTTACAGCTTAGCGAAAGTTTAGCTGCAAAGTCGCACAAAATATCCACTTGATGTTTGCGTGCACTCTCAATAGCCATACGAGCATCAATTGCTTGTTTGAGTTTTTTATCTGTTGGATTAGATCTTTCAGACACCTAAGCGTACCGCCATCAAATTAATTTTATTATCTTCAGTTTACAACAAATTTTTATTATGTGTAGTTATCTAGTAAAAAACTTAGAAATTTTAATAAGCTACTACGTATAAACTCGTATACGGGGCAATTTGTCGTATTTAATTCACTTTTAAATAGGGGCTTGCTAGTCTTGCAGGCAATTAAGTTTCCACTAAGAGTTTCTATGAAAAAGTTATTAGCCCTATCTATTTTAGCTGCATGTTCAGCACCTGTATTTGCCGATGTAAATTATTCTTTAGAAATCTCACAACCACAACATCATTTAGGCGATGTAAGTGTTGAGTTTCCAAAAACAGCGCAAGCACATCTTGATATAAAACTTCCTGCATGGCGAACGGGTCGCTATGAAATGCTAAACCTTGCCAATGGCATTCGTTACTTCAAAGCTAAAGATGAAGATGGCAAAGAGTTAAAATGGGAAAAAATTGATCACAGTACATGGCGTGTACACCTTAATGAGCCAACCGAAGTTAATATTGACTACCAGGTGTATGCAAATGAGCTTGGTAAGCGCGCTCGCCACATTGACGACAGCCATGCATTTATAGATGCATCAGGCTTTTTTATGTTTAGTGAATCATTCCGCCAAGAGCCAGTAACCGTTAATTTAGAGGTACCTAAAAAGTGGCGCTCTGTATCGGGTATGGATAATTTAAAAGGCAAAAATTCATTTAAAGCAGCAGATTACGACGTACTTGTTGATTCACCAATCGAAACGGGTATTAACCAACTACACACATTTGAAGTAGATGGCCGTGAATACGATTTAGTTATATGGGGCGATGGTAACTACGATGTAGAGCAAGTGCTTACCGATCTTAAAAAATTAGTTGCCACTGGTAATGTAATTTGGGATGGCTATCCGTATGAACGTTATGTATTTATGGTACATGCTACGTCGGGTGCTGGTGGTGCAACAGAGCATTTAAACTCAACAATTATTCAACGTCCACGCGATAGATTTGGTAGCCGCGAAGATTACCTAGCCTTTATTAGCACCGCTGCGCATGAGTTTGTTCATACATGGAATGTTAAAGCATACCGCCCTCAAGGTTTAGTGCCGTACGATTACACTAATATGAATTACTCTAAACTGCTTTGGATTGCAGAGGGTTCAACAAGTTATTTTGAAGATCATTTAATGGTTCGCTCTGGTATTGAAACCACAGATGAATTTTTTAAAGTGATGAGTAAAACCATTAATCGTCATTTACAAACACCGGGCCGTGAAGTGCAAAGCGCAAGCGAAACAAGCTTTGATAAATGGATTAACCAAGGTGGCGATCATGCACGTAATTACAGCACTAATATTTATTCAGAAGGTTCATTACTTTCATTAGTTTTAGATATCGACTTGCTAGAAAAAAGCCAAGGTAAAATAAGCTATCGCGACGTACACAAAGCACTTTATAACAATCATAAAATGCCAGCTGGTTTTACAGATGTAGATGTACTTAATATCTTAAAAGATTTAACAGGGCGTGATTACTCAAGCTGGTGGCAAGAAAATGTTGAGTCGCCTGCAAGTATTAACTTTGACGACTTACTTACTAAAGTAGGCTTGAAATTTGAACGTCCTGAAAAAGCAAAAGCCCTTGCAAGCATTGATGCTACCGCTAAAAACACCGGCGAGTTACTTACGTTAAGTTACGTTCGCCGTGGTGGCAGTGCGTGGAAAGCAGGTTTAACTACCGATGATAAAATAGTCGCTATAAACAAACATCACGTAGGTAAAGATTTAAAAACTAGCTTAGAAACGTTTAAAAAAGGCGATAAAGTAACCATTGACTATCTTCGTCGCGATGCTCTTGAAAGCTTAACATTAGTACTATCAGAAGATTTTGATAAGCCTAAAAAAGTAGTTGCTGATAAAGAGGCAACGCCTGAGCAAAAAGCACTATTCAAAGCATGGATTGGCGTGGAACATCCAAATGATGTGACAAAAAAATAAATTCAGTTTTTATAGCGTTTAAATATAGTTAACAATTATTAAAAAAGAGCTTCGGCTCTTTTTTTGTTTTGTATAATGGCGTATATAATGTACATGGAAATTTAATATTAAAATTAAATTTAATTATTATTTAGTATTTCTCTATTATTAAATAAAATTATTTATGGATATAGCCTCAAAATGAAATTAGATAACCCGACTTCAAACTTAACCCATCAATTTGTAATTAACGACTATTTGCATCAGTTATTTGATGCGGTAAATGTTATTTCTGTTCAAGGTTATGACAATGAACGTCGTGTTATTTATTGGAATGAAGGCAGTGAGCGACTTTATGGATATACCAAAGAAGAAGCCATAGGACAAAAAATAGAAGACCTTATAATTCCAGAGCCAATGTGTGAGTTAGTTATTAACGCACATAGTGACTGGGTAAAAAAAGATATAGAAATTCCAGCATCTGAAATTATCTTACAAGACAAAGATGGAAACAATGTATCGGTTTTTTCCAGCCATGTTATGTTTACAAATCAATATAATACAAAACAAATGTACTGTATTGATATTGATTTATCTGAGGTTAAAAAGGCACAAGCAGATGCGTCATTTAATGAGCATATGCTAAAAACTATTTTTGGAGCAATTCCTGACTTATTTTTCTTGATGGAAAACGATGGAACTATTATTGAGTATCATGCCAGTAATGAGACCGATCTCTACACCAAGCCAAAGCAATTTATTGGTAAAAAAATGGGTGATGTACTCCCTCAAGATGTAGCCAAAAAATTTGAAACCTATATCAGCCTTGTATTAGAAAGAGAGCAGATGATGAGCTTTAAATACGAGCTAGCTTTGCCCCATGGGCTCGTTTTTTTTGAAGCAAGAATAAATAAAATAACAGAACATAACCAGTTAATGGTTATTATTCGAGATATTACAGAACAGCATAAATCAGATGAAATAATTAGACATCAAGCGTATTACGATAGTCTAACTTTACTCCCAAATCGTTTTTTAGCACTTGATCGTTTGTCGCAATTACTTATTGAAGCACAAAGAAATAACGAGAAAGCGGCAGTACTGTTTTTGGATTTAGATGATTTTAAAAAAATAAATGACTCTTTAGGCCATGAAACAGGAGACAAACTTTTAATTGAATCAGCGCAAAGGCTACAAGAGGCACTGCGAAAAGACGACACGGTAGGGCGCCTAGGTGGAGATGAGTTTATCGTATTACTACGAGGTATAACTGATCACCATGCAGCGCTAAAAATTACTGAAAAATTGGTCAATAACTTTAGAGCCCCTTTTAAAATTGAGGGCCGGGAACACATACTAACAGCGAGTATTGGTGTAGCCATATACCCAGAAAATGGTACAACCGTTGCTGATTTATTACGAAATGCTGACACTGCAATGTATCAAGCAAAATCATATGGTCGTAATACTTATTCATTTTTTACTAAAAAGATGAACGTAATTATTCAGCGCCGACTAGTAATAGAAGAGCAGATGCGTGGCGCCCTTGAGCGTAATGAATTTGAGTTATTCTACCAGCCCCAATTTGACGCCAAAAATAAACACATCATTGGTGCAGAAGCGTTATTACGCTGGCATAACCCTGTGCTAGGTAATGTAACACCCGATGAGTTTATACCTATTGCCGAAAATACAGGATTAATTGTACCTATTGGTAAGTTTGTAATTAGTCAAGCATTACACTTTTTAAACACATGGCAAAGTACCTGTAAACGCCAACAAAAATACACCATGGCTGTTAACTTATCTCCTCGTCAATTTAGAGACGTAGGGTTGCTCAGTTTTATTCAAAACTCATTGAGTGAAGCAAACGTAAACCCCGAAAGTTTAGAGCTTGAAATAACTGAGGGAGTATTGATGAGTTGCCACACTAATGTTGTTGATATACTGACTGAAATTACTGCATTAGGCATTAACTTATCAATGGATGACTTTGGTACAGGTTATTCATCATTAAGTTATTTGAGAGAATACCCTTTTAATGTACTTAAAATAGATAGAAGTTTTATTGACGGTATTGTACTAAACAATGAAGATTGTAATCTCGTAAAGGCAATTATTGCTATGTCGCACAGCTTAGGACTGACAGTGGTAGCCGAAGGTGTAGAAACAAAAGAGCAGCATACTTTATTGAACGAATTGGGTTGTGATTTTATGCAAGGCTTCTATTTTAGTAAACCCATACCAGCAAAACAGTTTCTTGATTTTTCGATGAATTTTGATAAAAAGTAAGATTAAACACTCGATTGTAACAATTCATTGCACGGCTATTGACCTTATTGTCCCATCGCGAGTAACCTGTTATAGAAACAAATAAAAAGGATTCTATAATGCGTTTAAAACCTCTTGTAGCTACATTAGTAGCCACATTTTCTTTATCACTTTCAAGTAGTGCCATAGCCGACGAAGGCATGTGGCAACCACACCAACTTCCAGAGTTAGAATCAATTTTAAAAGCCAAAGGGCTTGAAATTGATGTTGAATCTATTTCTAAATTAACCGAATTCCCAATGAATGCGGTAATTAGCCTAGGTGGCTGTACAGCATCGTTTGTATCGCCTAAGGGTTTAGTTGTGTCAAACCATCACTGTGTTTATGGCTCGGTACAATACAACTCAACGCCTGAAAACAATATTTTAGAAAATGGCTTTTTAGCTAAAAGTCCTACAGAAGATTTACCTGCAGCGCCGGGCTCACGCGTCTATGTAACAAAAACGGTTACCAACGTAACAGATGAAGTAATTAAAGGTACTAACGAGCTAACAGCAAAAGCACGCTACGACGCACTCGAAAAAAATGAAAAAGCGCTAGTAGCCCAGTGTGAAGCCGATGAAAGCTATCGTTGTAACGTGTATTCGTTTCATGGTGGTTTAGAGTTTTACCTAATTAAGTCACTTGAAATAAAAGACGTACGGTTAACTTACGCACCAGCTATGGGCGTAGGTAAATACGGCGGCGATATAGATAACTGGATGTGGCCGCGCCACACAGGCGACTTTGGTTTTTACCGCGCTTATGTAGGCAAAGATGGAAAACCTGCAGAGTACAGCGAAGACAACGTACCTTACGTACCTGACTCTTACCTAAAAGTAAGTGCCAAAGGCGTGCAAGAAGGCGACTTTGTAATGGTTACAGGCTACCCAGGGCGTACTAACCGCTACCGCATTGCAACAGAGGTAGATAACGTATTTAACGACAGTTACCCTAAAGCACGCGTTCATAACTCAAAATACGTGTCGCTTATTGAAGAAAATTCAGAAGACGGCAGTAAAGCGCGTATTGCTTACGAAAGCACCATTGCAGGTTATAACAACTATATTAAAAACTATGGTTCGATGATCGAAAGCTTCAAAAAAGGCACTATGCTTGAGCGCAAAAAACAGTTTGAGCAAGAGTTAACACAATGGATCAATAGTGATGGTGAGCGTAAAGAACAATACGGAAGCGTATTAGGTGAGCTATCTGAGCTAATTGCGCAATCACAAGAGCACAGTGAACGCGACCGCATGTTAGGTTATGTACATCGCTCACAAATGATCAGTACAGCACGACGTTTATACCGCTTAGCTTACGAAAAACAAAAGCCAAATAGCGAACGTGAATCTGGTTATCAAGAACGTGACTTACCTCGCATTAAAGCAGGGCTTGAGCGCATGACGCGCCGTTATGATAGCAAAGTAGACAAAGCTATTTTACTGCACTTTTTAGAACTGTATGCAGCACTTCCAAAAGAAGAGCGTTTTAGCGACGTTGATAACGTATTTAAAGTACAAAATGGGTTTGATAAAGCAACCCAAAGCGCGTTACTTGATAGCATGTATGAACAGTCAAGACTTGATAATGCCACTGTTCGTAGTTCATTGTTTGAGCAATCGTTTAGCCAGCTAAATCAAAGCCAAGACCCATTTGTGCAGTACGCTAAAGCAATATTTAAAGTAATGAAAGCACAGGAAGATAAATCAAAAGCACTTGCAGGTAAATTACAAGCCGCTCGCCCAGAGCTAATGAGCGCAATCATTGCGTTTAACAAAGCTAAAAACAAACCTGTATACGCCGATGCCAATAGCACATTACGAGTAACCTATGGCACCGTAGGCGGCTACTCACCTCAAGATGGCTTGGTAGCAACACCTTTTACCTCGCTTGAAGGGTTACTAGCTAAAAACACTGATGTTGACCCATTTAATGCACCTAAAAAGCTACAAGAGCAAATTAAAGCCAAGCTTTACGGTGATTACACGGGTGGCATGAATACAGTACCCGTTAACTTTTTATCAAATGTAGACACTACCGGTGGTAACTCAGGTTCGCCAACACTTAACGGCAAAGCAGAGCTTGTAGGCTTACTGTTCGACGGTGTTTACGAAAGTATTATTGGTGATTGGGATTATAACCCAGAGCTTAATCGCTCAATCCACGTTGATTCACGCTACATGCTGTGGGTAATGGATAAAGTAGATAATGCACAAAACTTATTAGACGAAATGACAATCGTAAAATAAGTAATTAGTGAGATAAGAGAAGGGCGCTTACCGTAAAGGAAGCGCCTTTTTTGTTGGTGTTTGATTCGAATGGGTGAACTCACAGCCATAAGCGGACTGTCGTACCCCTAGACTCTTGTTATGCGTATTACTTTTTATTGGGGGGAGTATTAGTTGGATTATTACCATCACTAGACGGTGGCTGGTAACCACCTTGTACACGTCCATCAGTACCTTGACCAGAAGGTGCTGGCTGATATCCTTTACTTTTATCTGGTACATAACCGTTATTCACTTGCTTTGGAGTTTTAGACATATAATTTTCCTTTTTTATGTAAGTTTAAATAATTCAACATGGCTGATTTCTGAGGAGATAATAATTACACCGTCAGTTTGATTGTGCTCTCTTTCAAAACCACCATCACCATTTAATTTCCATGACCGTTCTAAATATATTTGTTCGGGGCTTGGAGCACTGGAAGCAAAGGAGTTACCACTGAATAAGCCTGCAATTTGAGTTTGATCTTTTAAGGTGACAATAACCCAAAATGATTTTCTTTGAGAAAAAACATAATCCCATGGTTTTTGTATTGGGTGTGGAGCATTTTTTTGAAACGCATTAGTTTCTCTAAGTTTCTTCCAAATGTATGTCCAGAATATTGGTGCAACGAATAAAACAAACACATAAAAAATGACATATAAGTTTGTGTGGTTATTGAATAAGTCACTACTCTCAACGCAATAAATGGGGTATAACAATAGCGCGTAATTTATACAGCTGTATGCGACAGCATCAACTAATTGTTTTGATGATTCCTTTATTTGACCAGGAAATAATAGCTCAAATAGCTTTATGGAAATAAATCCAGGAATAACAAATCCTATAAAAAGAAAAAGTTTATCAACTTCCCAAATGTTCAATGAATACTCCTTTCCGTTTAAGCAACTTATTATGCATTTTTATTAGATGCCAACTTTAATTTACTTACAAACTGATTAACATCTTGTTCAAATGGTAATATAATTCTGATATCCGTGTGAACCGTAGGATCTGAGATATCATCAAAGATTTCTTGGATTAGCTCAATAATACTTTCGATGTCATCATGCTCAAATTTCAAATCTAACTTTTTCTTACCCATTAAAGTATTTAGATCATTATGAGCTAATAATTTACTACGCCAACTTTTAATACCTGTGAACTCATAAAGTTTAAGTAGCTCAGAATATTTACCATCAAGTTCAGGGCACTCGCATTGAGTTATAACTCTAGCTAATGATAAATTTTTATTTTTTCCTGTTTGTGCCGGATCTAGCAAACAAGCAAGACTAAGGCAAAGTTTCTCTATATATGCTTTTTGAATTCGGCTAAACACCAAAGAATTGAATTCATTCATTGCATCGATAGATTGTTGTTCTGTAAATAGATCACTATAAATCGTTAAGTCTAAGCATAAGTTGGTAAAGTATTCTTTTATTACCTTTAGCTCGTCTTGATTTACTTTAGTTCGATCGAATTCAACTCGGTGTGGTAAAGGAAGTCCTCTTTCCTTACAAAACTCATCATATGAAGCATAAATTCGAGTTTCGGGTTTATCGATACTCATTGAGTCCTCCTAACACTATTTTGATGGTTTATAACACACCAAAATGGCGTATATTACACATCATGATAATTTCACCAATAATTACTTTTGTAAACAAGTAATTAAAACAGCTAGAAATTAAGCATGTTATTTTGCCACAAAACGGCGTTTAATAATGATATTGGACAAAATTAGACTTCTACTCAAAACATAGGAATAAATTTAACTTTTTCAGTGTCCGGTTATCGCTCTTATCCGCCCTGAACTTAAATCAAACCTCTTCAACACCCTTTAATATATTTCATGTGCATTTTATAACCAAGAAGTGCTAGCTTAGTGGTAAATTAATTGAAGGAAATAATTATGAAATTAGAGTCATTAGCACTGCACCACGGTTACGAATCTGAGCCTACGACCAAATCGGCAGCCGTGCCTATCTATCACACTTCTTCTTATACATTTGATAATACGCAGCATGGCGCTGATTTATTCGATTTAAAAGTACCTGGAAATATTTACATCCGCATAATGAACCCAACTAATGCCGTACTTGAGCAACGTATTGCTGCAATGGAAGGGGGTATTGGTGGGCTAGCTGTTGCCTCTGGGATGGCCGCTATTACGTATGCTATTCAATGCTTGTGTGAAGTAGGCACTAATATTGTAAGTACCAGCCAAGTATATGGTGGCACGTATAACTTATTTGCACATACCTTACCTAGGCAAGGTATTGAAGCGCGCATGATTAAAGCCGATGACTTTACCGCGTTCGAGAATGCAATTGACGACAACACCCGCGCTGTTTTTTGTGAATCTATTGGTAATCCTGCAGGTAATATTGTTGATATTGAACGTTTAGCACGTATTGCACATAGCAAAGGTGTGCCGCTTATTGTTGATAATACCGTGGCTACGCCGTATTTATGCCGCCCATTTGAGCTGGGCGCCGATATAGTGGTTCACTCACTGACAAAGTATATAAACGGGCACGGTACTGCTATTGGCGGCATGATTGTCGACTCAGGAAAATTTGATTGGAAAGCGAATGCCACGCGTTTTGCAATGATGAACGAGCCCGATCCGTCGTATCACAATGTGGTTTATACCGAAGCTTTTGCTGAAGCTGCATTTATTGGTCGTTGTAGAGTAGTGCCACTTAGAAATACTGGCGCAGCGCTTGCCCCTAAAAACGCATCTGACATTTTAATCGGCCTTGAAACCTTAGGCTTAAGAATGGATCGCCACTGCGAAAATGCACAGCACTTGGCTGAGTATTTAGAAAATCATCCAAAAGTGCTTTGGGTTAACTACGCAGGGCTTGAATCAAGCCCGTATAAAGAAATGAGTCAAAAAATTACCAGTGGCAAAGCATCGGGTATTTTAAGCTTTGGTATTGCTGGTGGCCTAGAAGCAGGCACTCGTTTTATTGATGCGCTAAACATGATTTTACGCTTAGTTAATATTGGCGATGCCAAGTCGCTTGCGTGTCATCCAGCGTCAACCACACACCGCCAATTAAATGATGAAGAGCTTGCTAATGCGGGCGTAAGCCGCGATTTAATTCGTTTATCGGTCGGTATTGAGAACATTGCTGACATAATTGCAGATGTAAGCCAAGCGCTCGATAAAGCATAGTTACCTCACTACCTTTCATAAAAAACTTTAAAGCATAAAAAGCGTTAGTTGAAAATAAACTATCGTTTTTTATGTTTTTCTAAAATCTATTAATAAGTATACCTCTTTATTTTATCTACCTTTTTTATAAAACCTTCCTAAGACTTTTATATTTCTACCGTTTGTTTTTTATTCACATGTCAATTTTGTATTGACACTAAGATTACTTACTACTACATTTGTAACAGTACCACTACAAGTGTAGTAATAGGGGCGACAATGAAACTTAGTGATTTTGAAATGGATATTATGCAGCTGCTCTGGCAGGAAGAACCCTGTACCGCGAGTCAACTACATAAGGTGCTTTTAGCTGATAAGCAAAAAGATAAAAAAGTAGCCTATACAACAGTTAAAACTATTGTAGATAGGTTAGAACACAAAGGAGCGATTGAGCGTTGTGGACATGAAGGGCGAGCTATTGTTTTTAGAACAATAGTTACTCAAGACACATTATCGGAGCAAGCTATGCCTAGTTTTATGCAACGATTTTTTAAAGGTAATTCTCGTAGTTTAATTGCCCACTTTATCAAAGAAGAAAAGCTAAATGATGAAGATATAGAATATTTACAAACGCTTTTAAAAAATAAGAAGTTAGATTAAAGGAGAGGGTAATGACGGATTATTTACTAACTTGCACACTTATTAGCTTATGTATTTTGCTTACAGTAAAAGGGCTTAAAAATGCCCCAGCACGATTAAACTTTTACATTTTAATGATTGCCTTGGCATGTTGGTTTGTCCCTTGGCAATACTTATCTCAGTTATCATTTTTTGAAGGATCAGAACGTTACACATTAAATGTGGCGCAAATTGTTCCCGATATAAAAGTGTTAATACCAGATACCTTACACACAACGACTCCGAACACGCTACTAAGTAAGCAGAGTATGTGGGACTTTGTTCCATCAATGAGTAATATTTTTATTATTTTGCTTGTTAGTGGTTTTGGACTGTTTTTATTACGCGTGGGCTTATATGTAAAGCTTATAAAAAATTTATACATTAACTCAAAGCCAAGTCCTGAACTTAACCACATTAACAATCAGTATCCAATTAGACTAACAACCCATACAGAACCTGCTTTTGCTACCGGGTTAATAAAGCCTGTTATTTGGTTAGAGTCGACGATGACACACCGTAAAGAATTAGATTCAGTCATTCAACACGAGGTAACTCATTTACAACAAGGTGATATTTATTGGACGTGGCTTATTTGTTTTATAGAAAGCGTTTTTTGGTGGAATCCTATTTGCTTAAAGTTAACTGGTTTAGCAAGGGAGCAACTCGAACTTAGCTGTGATGAGTTGTGTATGCAAAAGCTAAAAGGTAAATACCAATTGGATTTAGCCAGTTTATTGCTACAAGAGCAAAGTGCTAAAAGCTCGCATAACTTTTTTACCCCCCCACTTTTGAATATTGCTCATTCTAAGAGTTTTAATATTCAGAGGATCAAAATGTTAAACAAGGAAAAAACAATGAAAAGTAAATATTTGGTTATGGTTGCGGCGGCAATGTCTTTTAGTGCTTTAGCTGCAGCGCAAATTGTAGATGGTAGTTCAGATAACAAACAGCAAAGTAATAATACGTCTCAGGCTCCTGTTAAAAGTGAAGAATATAAACAACAACTTGCACAGCTTCTAAAAAGTGCTGCTGGGGCAAAAAGTGATACACCTGAACTGTTAAACCAAGCTGCGCAAGGCATTCAAGATTGGCACTTGAATAGAGACAAACTTACTGGTTTTGAAGAAGCTGAAATCAAACTACAAAGCTTTAGGCTGCTAAATCACGTTTACTCTAAACTTGAGCAATATGAAGACATATTGAGTGCTTACGAAAAATGGTACGAGCCGGGCAGTAACCCACCTTACTTTTTAAAAAATTCACTAGCAACGGCCTATATACAGCTAGGGCGTTATGAGCTTGCTGTTGCAGAGCTTGAAGATTTATCAAAACAGCTTGAAGGTAAGCTGCATGTTGGCTCTGCTGATAACTTAGCACTGGCATACATTTACCTTGATGATTACGATAAAGCGTTAAAAACCCTAGAGCAGGTTGATGCAAAAGACGATGTATACGGAAATATCCTTAAATATTATGTTTATGATAAACAAAATAACCGTAAAAAGATGGGTGAAATCAAAAGTAAAATTCCAGAAGCATTTGCAGTTACCCCCGCGTTATTACCACAAAGCGGCATACCTGGTTCGCAATTGTTGAGATTGCTATAAGTTTTTAATTACGATGAGGCTCGGAGTATCTGAGCCTCTGTTTAATGTTATTGGTACAAATACAGATTTATTCATTAAAATAGGTCTAGGTTATTTAAATCTCTTAGGTAATCGCTTAGCGATAACCTAAATAAAAATGGCTAAAAGTAGTGATTTTTCACAATAGTTGGTATGTTACAAGTAACATTTTATTTAATTGTGTGTGATGAAAAAAAACAAACGTTCTTCTCTTCAAGATATTGCCGATGCGGTTGGTGTAACCAAAATGACGGTGAGTCGTTATTTACGTAATCCCGAAAAAGTATCAGAGTCTACTCGCACTAAAATTAGTGCAGCTATTGATACGCTAGGTTACATTGCAAATAAAGCCCCTGATTTACTCTCTAATGCTAAAAGCTACTCTATTGGTGTACTAGTTCCATCGTTAACAAATCACGTATTTGCTCAAGTTATAAGAGGTATTGAAGATGTAACAGGACCTGCAGGGTATCAAACAATGTTGGCCCATTATGGTTACAACCCTGAAATTGAAGAAAAACGGGTTGAGTATTTATTGTCGTACCACGTTGATGGTTTAATTTTATCAGAAAACACACACACAGACAGAACGCTAAAAATGATTGAAATGTCAGGCGTACCTGTGATTGAAATAATGGATACTCATCACTCTCCTATGCAGCAAGCGGTTGGTTTTGATAACGTTAAAGCCGCTTTTGATATGACGACGGCACTTTTAAATAAAGGCTATCGCAATATTGTTTATATAGGTGCAAGGCTCGATGTACGAACACGCCTAAAATTTCAAGGTTATTCAGATGCTATGCTAGCTAAAGGCTTTACGCCTAAAAGTGTGATGACTGATCAAGCTTCATCTTACAGTTTAGGCGCTGAACTTTTACAAAAAGCGCGTACTGACTACCCAGATACTGACTGTTTGTTTTGTACTAATGATGATTTAGCAATTGGGGCTATTTTTGAGTGCCAGCGGAACAACATTTTAGTGCCTAGCCAAATGGGGATTGTGGGTTTTCATGGTCATGATATTGGCCAAGCAATGGTGCCTCAATTAGCAAGTGTGATCACCCCTCGTTATCAGATAGGTAATGTTGCGGGAAGAGAGTTGTTGAGTCGGATTAATTCCGATTTGGATACTAGCATGAATTATAAGCAAGTAATTGATACTGGTTATATAGTTCATCTAGGTGAGAGTGTTTAAATACTCTAATTATATGAGCCTAATTACCTGAGCTTAATTACCTGAGCCTAAATAACAAAAGGCTCAGGTAATTTTTTATATGTGTGATGGCTCTACGCACTGTAAATTTACAAAAACAGAGAAATAATCATAGCGACAAGTGCGCCAACAGTACCAATAATGGTTTCCATAACTGTCCATGTTTTAAGAGTTTGCATTTCGCTCAAACCGAGATAGCGACTCGCTAACCAAAATCCTGAGTCGTTTACATGAGAGAGCACAATAGAGCCCCCACCAATAGCGATGGTAACAGCGGCAAGCTGCGCTCCATCAAGGCCTAAAGGCTGAAGCATTGGAATAATTAAGCCACATGCTGTAAGCATAGCTACTGTCGCAGAGCCTTGAATGACCCGCACAGCGGCTGATAATACAAAAGCGAGTATTACAATCGGTAAGCCTGAGCCAGCTAAGTAATTACCCAGTGCCGTACCTACTCCTGAATCAACTAATACTTGTTTAAATACCCCACCGGCACCAGTGACAAGAATAATAATTCCTGCAGGTTGTAAGGCACTACCACAAATTTCCATGATTCTAGCATTAGGGACACCGCGCCTTGCACCGAGCAAATAAAATGCCATTAGGCAGGCAACTAAAATTGCTGTAAATGGATGACCTATAAAAGCTAACCAATTATATAAATCAGAGTCTTTTTCAACAAAGCGGCTACCAATAGTATTTAAACTAATCATAATTAATGGCAAAGCAATTAAACCTAATGCTAATCCAAAACTAGGCGTCCCTTTACCAACTCTTTGGTTATCGTCAATTTGTTCGTGCTGTGGGAGTTCTACATGAATAGATTTAGAAATAATAGAGCCCCAAATTGGACCTCCTATAATCATTGCCGGTATGGCAGCAATAAGGCCAAATAAAATCATATAACCATAGTCAGCGCCTAATTGAGAGGCAACCAAAATCGGCCCTGGCGCAGGAATAAGAAACGCCTGACAAGACGCTATCCCAGCAAGTAGCCCAATACCAATTTTAACAACGCTGCCACCGCCTTTTCGTACCACAGCAAAAACAATACCGATTAAAAGTACAACGGCTACATCAAAAAAGAGGGGGAGGGCACAAATAAAGCCCGTAAAGGTAAGCGCCCAATTAGCGTTTTTTTCTCCAAAACGGTGTAAAAGTGTGTGGGCAATGCGATCCAGCGCGCCGGTTTCTTCCATGACTTTGCCAAACATGGCGCCTAAAGCGACCACCACCGCTACAAAGCCTAGTGTTCCGGCCATTCCTTTTTGAATTGTAGCGGCAATTATTTCAGGGCTCATTCCTGAGAATAATCCTGCAATCATAGAAACAAGGATTAAAGAGACGACAGCATGTAGTCGTACTTTCATTACTAAGAAAAGCAATAAAAATATGGAGCCTGCCGCTGTTAGTATTAATGATAAATCTGACATTTTTCCCTACTTATATTCAGTGTGAATTATGATGTTTAGTGTGTGTTTAACTTCACTTTCGCATTTGTTACGGGTAACATGTTACCCGTAACTCAATATAATATATACATTGAAAATAATTAATTATTAAATTAAGGCGAGGGTAAATACATGAGTAACACAAATGTAGGTCGTGTTTATATTGTAATGGGGGTTTCAAGCACAGGAAAGTCAAGTGTGGGTGATGCATTAGCAAAGCGCATTGGCGCTAAATTTATCGACGGAGACGACTTACATCCCAAGGCTAATATACTAAAAATGTCATCTGGGCAGCCTTTAAACGATGCTGATCGTGTGCCTTGGCTAGAAAGAATACGTGATGCTGCATTTAGCATTGAAAAGAAAAATGAAATTGCGGTAATAGTCTGCTCTGCATTAAAAAAGAAATACCGAGAACAAATATGTGACGGAAATATAGGCATTACCTTTTTACATCTTTATGGTGATTTTGAACTGGTTAAAAGCCGTATGCAGGACAGAAAAGGGCATTTTATGCCTGTTGATTTACTCAAAAGCCAATTTGAAACGCTAGAAGTTCCAAAAGAAGATGAGCCCAATGTTATAAATATAGATATTAATAACTCATTTGAGCAAGTAGTCGAAAGTTGTATTAGCGCAACTAAAATGAATAGCCACAACAAGTAAAAAGTTTTTAGTTAATCAGTTAACTGTTACTTTTAACATTTAGGGGCTTTATTTGTTATGAGTTAGCATCTGCTCGTGGTGTTTCTAAAATCGCTTTTTTTTCATCTTCAGATAATATTATCCAATCAAAAATTTCTTCGTTGGTACGCCCACACCCGGTGCAGTAACCGCTGCGCCTTTCGCATATTCCTAGGCAATCAGTTTTAAATTTAGATGGTTTTTTGTTTTGATTTAATTGGCGCATTATTAAAGTCCTAACGGTGGTGCAATTTCAAAGCGAGTAGAAAACCCATTACCTTCTTGATTGGTAGAAAGTGTAATAACCGGATTTTTAGTATCAAGTACAAAGGTGCTGTAAATTGAACTTGCTGTTTCTTTTTGGCTTTCAAACCAACCTGTTTTGGTTAAGCATTGGCGTAATTGCTTAGCAAGTGTTTGATGAGACTTTATTGTTTTCGTTTGTGTTTTAACAGGTGTTTGGCATTGGTAGCTTGCTTGCTCTGACTTATTTAAAGTAACTGTACAGGTTGCTCCAATAATATGAGTATTAGTACGCCATTGATTAGTAAACTGGTTATTTACTTTATCTGTTTTGATTGAATTAAAACCAGACTCATAACTGCTTATAAGGTTATTTATGGTGCTGCATTCATTGGTTGTTACTGTGGTTTTTACAGACTGATTCGTTGTAGTAGTGGTTGCTGTAGTTGTAGTTGTAGTCTGATTAGTTTTGCTGGTACAGCCCACTAAAATAAACGCGATAACTAAAGTAAATGCGCCAATAGAAGGAATAATATAGTTTTTCATAGTTCACAGTAACCGATTAATTTAGCCACGCACTATATCACACGTGATTTACTGTAAAAATAAAAAGGCTCATATAAATATGAGCCTTTTTGTTAGTCACAACTAATGCTATTTATGGCGACCTTGCAAGCATTTAACTACATCTTCAAGGGCTAAGCCTTGGCGTTGTAGCAATACGGTAAGGTGATAAATTAAATCAGCAGATTCGTTTGTTAGCTCATCGTTATCGTGTTTCATAGCGGCAAGGGCAACTTCTACGCCTTCTTCACCTACTTTTTGACAACTACGGCTTAAGTCTTTTGCAAATAATGAGGCAGTGTAGCTTTTTTCAGGGTCGTCGTTTTTACGCGCTACAATCACATCTTCTAACTTTGCTAAAAAGCTTAAACTTGGTTTTGCTTCATCACCAAAACAGCTTTGTGTGCCTAAGTGACACGTTGGGCCTTCAGGGTTGGCAAGCACTAAAATTGAATCGTAGTCACAATCGGTATGCACAGATACAACGTTTAAGTAGTTTTCTGATGACTCGCCTTTAGTCCATAAACGTGATTTTGAACGCGAGTAAAACGTTACTTTATTGCTCTCAAGCGTAACTTTTAACGCTTCGCTGTTCATAAAGCCTTGCATTAAAATAACACCAGAGCGGGCATCTTGAATAATAGCAGGGATCATGTCACTTTTAGCGAAATCGACTTGAGCTTGGTTTTGTTGTGTTACTTGCATAATCTTGCTGCCACTTGGTTATCGGTTAAAAATTGTTTTAGTTCGCCAATGTTAATCACATTTTTATGAAAAACGCTGGCGGCTAATGCACCATCTACTTTACTTTGTTTAAATACATCAACAAAATCTTGCATGCTACCTGCACCGCCAGAGGCGATTAAAGGAATGTGACATAGCTCGCGAATTTTACTTAACTGCTCGTTGTCGTAACCGTTACGAACGCCATCTTGGTTCATACAGTTTAATACAATTTCGCCTGCGCCTAGGTCTTGTACACGTTTAACCCATTCCTCGGTTTTATAACGCGTGCGGCTTGATGCATTAGGATCGCCGGTTAATTGGTAAACTAAATATTCACCAGTTGTTTCATCAAAAAAGCTGTCTATGCCAACAACAACACATTGCTTACCAAACTCATCGTGTAATTCTTTAATAAGTTCAGGGCGCGCAATAGCAGGGCTGTTGATGCTTATTTTGTCAGCACCGCGTTCTAAAACACGCGCTGCATCAACGACAGATTTAATACCGCCCGCAACACAAAATGGAATATCGATATTACGTGCAATACTCTCTACCCAATTTACATCAAGTAGGCGTTTTTCAACGCTTGCACTGATTTCGTAAAAAACCAGTTCATCGGCACCGGCTTCGCTGTAAGCTTTAGCCATTGTTAAAATATCGCCAACAACTTCATGGCCTTTAAATTTTACGCCTTTAACTACTTGGCCGTCTTTAACGTCTAAACACGGGATTATGCGTTTTGATAACATGCCAGTGCCTCCTCAACGCTAAATGCGCCATCAAGCAATGATTTACCTAAAATAACGCCGCCAACACCTAGCTCTTTAAGCTTTTTAATGTCATCTAGTGAGCTTACGCCCCCTGAGGCTTGCACTTTAATTGTGCTGTTGTGGCGAGTTAGGTCTTCGTAAAGCTCAAACGATGGACCCGTCATGGTGCCATCTTTACTGATGTCCGTGCATAAAAAGTCGATAACACCTAAGCCAACATAAAAATCTACCAGCTCAAGTAAACCAAATTCAGATTCACTTAACCAACCGTGCGTAGCAGGTGCCCAGCCCGTGGCTGTTTTATTTACATCAAGGGCAATTACAAAGTGCTCTGCGCCAAATTGTTCAATCCAGGCTTTTACTTGTTCGCGTTTTTCTACTGCCATTGAACCAATAACAACTTGGTTTGCACCGGCTTTTAGCCAATCACTTACATCTTGCTCTGAGCGAATACCGCCGCCCACTTGATACGGTACATTAAGTGCTTTGGTTGCAGCTTGAATATGTTTCCACTGTTTTTTACTTGGATCGCGTGCACCTTCTAAATCAACAAGGTGTAGTTTACCTGCGCCGCTGTCGGCGTATTCTTTTAAACGCGCGCCAAGTTCGAAAGGGTAAAACTGTGCTGTGTCGTATTTACCTTGGTACAAGCGCACAATTTGATTTTGTAATACGTCTAATGCTGGAATAATCACAAATAATCTCTTTTTTGTTAGTTAATGGACAACTTACAACTGCCAATCAACAAAATTTTGTAATAAACGTGCGCCAACTTTTGCGCTGCGCTCTGGGTGAAATTGCATGCCCGCGTAATTGTCTTTAGCAACAATGGCCGAAAAGGTTTGACCGTATTCGCCACTCACTAGTGTGGCGTCGTTTACGGTGTGAGCAAAGCTATGAACAAAATACACTTGCTCATCGAATGTTAGCCCTTTAGTTAATGCATGCTCTTTATTAACGGTCAAGTTATTCCAACCCATATGTGGCGACGTTAAATTGCCTACATCAAGCGCTTTTACTTGTCCTGGTATTTTACCTAGGCACTGTACGTTACCTTCTTCGGTGCTTTCGCACAGTAACTGCATACCTAAACAAATACCCATAAGCGGGCGCTGGTATTCATTTATAGCTTGTTGCCAGCCGTTATCGACTAGGCGTTTCATAGCAACCGATGCGTGACCTACACCTGGTAATATAGCGCGCTCAAAACCCGCTAATTGCTCTGGTGAAGTAATTACTGTTGGCGTTTGCCCTAAGCGTTCAAACGCAAAACGTACTGAATTTATATTGGCACAACCGGTATTAATTATGGCAATCATAAACATCCCTTAGAGCTGGCTGTTTGTTGGGTCGTGTCTTGTGCTACTGCCATACGAAGTGCACGTGAAAACGCTTTAAATAAGCCTTCTACTTGGTGATGACAGTTACCGTCGCTTACCGATAAAATAAGGCTAATAGCGGCGTTATCACTTAAGCTTTTGAAAAAGTGCTCAACCATTTGTACGTCTAAATCACCGGCTTTTTCGCGGCTAAAGTTAGCGTTTAATACAAATGATGCACGGCCCGATAAATCAATTTGTGCTTCAGCTTTACACTCATCCATAGGAAGAGCAAAACCATAGCGCGCAATTTGCGATTTAGTACCGAGGGCTTGTTTAAGTGCGACACCTAAGGCAATACCAATGTCTTCAACAAGGTGGTGCTCGTCTATGTGTAAATCACCTTTGGCTTTAATGTTTAAACCAATGTTTGCGTGCGTGCGGATTTGATCAAGCATGTGATCAAAAAAGCCAAGGCCGGTGTCTATGCTGCCATTTTTAGTTTGATCTAGGTTTATTGCCACATCAATTTGGGTTTCTTTGGTATTGCGTGTAACACGACCTTCGCGGTTTGCAGTGGTCAATTTAGTTACTATCGCACTCCAATCGCCGTCGTATAAAATACCTTCACAACATAAGTTTTGAGCAAGGCCAATATCAGTTTCACGGTCGCCAATAACAAAAGAGCGCGCTAAGTCTACTTTGCCTGAGCGCATAAGCTCGGTAAGTAAGCCTGTTTTAGGTTTACGGCAATCGCAGTTTTGCTCGTTAAAGTGAGGGCAAATTAATACTTCGTCAAAGCTAATGCCTTGGCTTTGCATTATGTCCATCATTTTGTCTTGTGCAATATCAAAGTCAGCAGTCGGGAAGCTATCTGTACCCAAACCATCTTGGTTAGATACCATAACTAAGCGATAACCTGCGGCTTGTAATTGTAATAACGCAGGGATAACGCCAGGTAAAAATGCTAGCTTTTCAAGGCTATCTACCTGTTTGTCGGTAATTGGCTCTTCAATGATAGTGCCGTCGCGGTCGATAAATAAATAGGGGTTACTCATGATACTTCGTTTCCTGCTAAAGATGCTGCGGTAGCTGGCGTTTGTAAGCCATCTAACCAAATTTTTACTTGTTCAAGTTCTTGTTCACTACCAATTGAAATTCGTAGCCAGTCGTCTTCACCGTATAGCGTAAAAGCGCGCATAACCAAACCTTGCTCAAGTGCAATTTTAAAGTAATTTTTATCGGCTAATTTTAAAGTAACAAAGTTACCTTCACCAGTGAGAATTTTTAATGCAGCAGGGGAGGCGTTTAGCCAATCCACTAATTTAGCTTTTAAGCTATTTAAAATAGTCACTTGGCGGCGCATCGATGTAATTGCATCAGGTGCAATTGCTTGCGCTGCAATACTTGCTACTACGCCAGATACTGGGTACGGCGCAATGACCTTACGAATTGGCGCTAGTGTTGCTGCTTGTGCAAGCGTAAAGCCCGTTCTGAGCCCTGCTAGCGCAAAGGCTTTAGAAAGCGTACGCAATACGACTACATTACTAAACTCATTAATAAGCTTAGTCGCGCTTTGCTCTGGGCAAAACTCTATATAGGCTTCATCAACAATAACTAATGCAGAACCCATAAGTGCTGTTGCAATCGCTTTTACTTTATCAAGTGGTGTTAGGCTGCCCGTTGGATTATTTGGGTTACAAATAAATACCAGTTTTGAGCTGCCAACAGCTGCAACTATTTCGTCAGCACTGCCACTTAATAATAATTCTTGTGTAAGCGCGTTAATACCAACGTTGTGTGTATCGGCGGTAACTTTGTACATACCGTAGGTTGGTAAAAATAGCGCAATACTATCTTTAGCTGGCTCACAGTATGTGCGCACTAAAAGCTCAATGCCTTCATCTGCGCCGCGCGTCATTAATATATTTTCGCTTTCAAGCTCTGTATAAGCGGCGTAACGGTCAATAACCAGTTGCGGTTGTGGATCAGGGTAGCGATTTAAATCCTCAATACTCAGTTCAAGATTTTTAGCATACGGGCTTTCGTTAGCATTTAGCCACGTAGTACCGGTTAGCTTTTCACTTTTTGCAGAGCTGTATGCAGCAAGGGCTGCAATATTCTTAGGTAATAAGCTAGACGCTTGTGCGCTCTCATTGCTCATTTTTAATTGCCTCTAAACGAATTGAAACCGCATTAGCGTGGGCATCAAGGCCTTCTGCATCTGCAAGTGGTAAAATAGCTTTCGAAAGCTGCGTTAAACCACTTTTGGTAATTGTTTGCACTGTGTATGTACGAAAAAAATCAAGTAAGTTTAAGCTCGAGTATGTTGCACTGTAACCATATGTTGGTAACACGTGGTTAGTACCTGATGCGTAATCGCCTGCAGATTCTGGCGTGTAGTCACCTACAAATACTGAGCCTGCATTTTTAACCTTATCTAGGTATGGTGTTGCATCGCCTAGTTGTAAAATTAAGTGCTCTGGCCCGTATTGCGCCGATACATCAAATGCTTGCTCAATTGAATCAACTAAAATAAGCGATGAATTAGCGAGCGCTTGCTCGGCTGTTTCTTTGCGACTCAAATTAGCCAACTGGCGTGTAAGTGCCTGCTGAGTTTGTTCTATAATACTCTCGCTGTTACATAATAAAATAACTTGCGAGTCTGCACCGTGCTCTGCTTGTGAGAGTAAATCTGCGGCTATAAATTCTGGGTTTGCACGTTCATCTGCAATAACAAGTACTTCAGACGGACCTGCTGGCATATCAATTGCCATACCTGGAATAGTTTGCGCAACGAGCTGTTTAGCCATTGTTACAAAGCTATTACCTGGGCCAAATATTTTGTTCACTTTAGGAACCGATTCGGTGCCATAAGCCATTGCTGCAATTGCGCCTGCGCCACCACTTTCTATCAAAGTAGTAATGCCACATAACTTAGCTGCATATAAAATAGCAGGGTTAATCGCTTTATCACCTTGTACTGGTGTAGCAAGTACAACGGTTTTTGCGCCGCTTAACTGCGCTAATACACCCTGCATAATAACCGACGATGGCAGTGGAGCACTGCCACCGGGTACATAAATACCGACTGCTTCGATGGCTTGATATTTCAGTTCACATACAACGCCTGGTTGGGTCGATAATTTAATATCTTTTGGCAATTGCGCTTCGTGAAAACGTTTAACGTTTGCATAAGCGGTATCAATTGCGTATTTAAGCTCTGCACTTAGTGCTTGCTCTGATGCGTTAATTTCATCAAGCGGAACACATAAGCGAGGGTTAGATCTATTATCAAACTCTTTAGCCATGCTAAGTAAGGCTTTATCGCCTTGCTCTTTTACGTTAGCTAAAATAGTTTTGCATATAGCTTCAACCTTGGCACTAGCAGAAACTGCAGGGCGCATTAGCGCCGCTGCTTGTACTTGTGAAGATTCCTCATTCCAACGAAGCATGGCACTTACTCCATCATTTTTTCAATTGGCATAACTAAAATAGAGTTAGCGCCTAGGGCTTTTAACTGCTCCATTGTTTCCCAAAATAATGTTTCGCTGCTTACCATGTGAAGTGCTACGTATTCATCGTTACCAGCAAGGGCAAGTAGAGTAGGTTGACCAGAACCTGGTAAAATTTCACAAATTTCATCAAGTTTGTTTTTTGGTGCGTGTAGCATGATGTATTTGCTTTCTTTAGCTTGTCTAACACCACGTAGGCGCGGCATAAGCTTATTGATTAGTGCTAGTTTGTCAGCATCTTGAAGATCTTTATTTTGAATTAAACAGGCGTTTGATTCTAAAATTGTTTCGCCTTGAATTAAGCCGTTAGCTTCAAGTGTTGCGCCAGTAGATACTAAATCACAAATTGCATCAGATAAACCCGCACGCGGTGCTACTTCAACAGAACCCGTAAGCATTACTGTACTTGCGTTAATGCCTTCGCGCTTTAACCACTGAGTTAAAATTTCTGGGTAGGTAGTCGCAATACGTTTGCCTTCAAACCAGCTCTTATCGCGAGCGCCAAGCTCTTGTGGCCATGCAAGTGCAAGACGACAGTAACCAAAGTCTAGTTTTGAAAGTTTGGTTACTTCACTTGGAACACCTTGTCGTTCACGTTCTGCTTGAACTTCTACAAGTACGTTTTCGCCAACTATGCCTAGGTCACATACACCGTCCATTACTAAACCCGGAATATCGTCATCGCGCACACGTAGTACGTCAATTGGCATATTAGTTGAGTGTGCAATTAAGCGTTGTTCACGAAGGTTAAGTTTAACACCTAACTGTTTAAGCAGATCTTGACAATCTTTTGATAGGCGGCCGCCTTTTTGGATGGCGATACGTAGACGATTACTATTGTTCATTATTCATTTTCCTTTAATTTAAAAACTAAAAACCCCGAGGGGAACCTCAGGGCGAAAATGAATCAATGTTATTTGAATCGCCAGAGGTTCCTTTTAGGAATAACCTCTCAGCGAAAGACCTGACAGGTTATTCCGGTGAATGGTGGTGATGATGTACTGTTGTCAGGTTTAAACGCATTTTTTATCCTATTTAACTGCCCGTTGTTTTGTTAACGTGCAGTTGTTATCTGTTTAAATAAATTTCGCATTCATAAAAACATAAACAGCTATATTATGGCAAGTTTTTTTTAGCTTAATTAAAGCATATGTTATAACTGTCGATAATATTAAGGTAATAAGCGCGATTTTCGCCAATAATTGGTTGTTTATCACTCAAACCAAGTGGTTAATGAAAAAATAAAAAAATAAAAAAATAAGGAAGTACGCATGGATATTATGATCCCTTATTTAGGAAGAATAACCAGGCTAGAAGTTGAGTCAAAAAGTGCTTTTCATATTGCGGGTGTGCAAAGTGGGACTGCCGCTGAAAAAGTTGAACTAGAGAATAAAAAAAGGCGTGAGTTACAAAAAAAGAAACAGCTCAATGATCAAAAGAGTAAAAAAAAGTCCAACTTAGATGATGACGAAAACCCTCATTTAGATACATGGGCTTGATGACAGCAATTTTACTAAATACATAAGCAATTAACTCAAAAAGGCCCTTTCGGGCCTTTTACTATGTATTTTGCTTATGCCAATTAGCTTAAACTCTTAAGCAGATTGGCATTACTCTTGGCTTTTGCTTTTAAATATATAAAAGCTAAATATAGCGAACACACATACTTGAGCCACAATACCTTGCCATGTTGATTTTATACCAAGCCATGCAATATCAAAGCTCATTGGTAGCGGCGCAATACCTATTATGTCGGCCTCTTGTAATGCAATAACAGCTTTGCCCATAAGCACAAACGAGAGTGCAAATAATAGGTAAGTGGTAATTGCAAAAAACTTAGCAACCGGTAATTTAATTGAGTACTTAATTAATACCCACGTAATAATAGCCAGTATTGCTACAGCTATCGCAAAACCCGAAGCAATAGATGAATATTGAGCAGGCGAGCTTTGCGTTAATAAAGATTGATAGAACAGTACAGTTTCAAAGACTTCACGGTATACGGCTATAAACGAAAGCCCTGCTAAACCCCATAATGTACCCGACTCAAGACGCTTATCTATATTGTCTTTGATGTATTTTTGCCATTGCTGCGCACTGGTTTTACTGTGCATCCATACGCCAACATAAAGTAAAATTACAGCGGCAAACAATGCACCAGCACCTTCCATAACTTCGCGACTTGCACCACTTATTTCTATTAATGTTTGCGCCGCAGCCCACGTTAAGCCACCAGCAATAAGTGCGGTTACCCAACCAACATGTACATATTTAAGTGCGTCTTGGCGTTTAGTTTTAATAAGTACAGTCATAAGGGCAATAATAACGAGGAGTGCTTCTAGGCCTTCGCGTAGTAGTATAACTAAACTCGCTGAGAGGAGTGCACCATCAGTTAGTTTGGTTTCGTTTAGCATGCTATCTGCTTTAGCGAGTTGAGCTAGCGCTGCACTTACTTTTTCGCCAACGATGGCTGCATCTTTCTCGTTTTTAAATGTTTGGCGCAGGTTCATCAGTTGTACTTCGATGTTTTTACGCAGTGTTTCGTCGTAGGCATTTAAGTTGTTTTCAACAAGCTCAAAGCCATCTAGGTAAGCGCTAATTGCTAAATCACTTGCTTGTGAGTAATTGCCTTTAGCATGCGCGGCTTGTGCTGCAAGTAACTGCGTGCGAGTAACCGTTATCGGATTCTTTTTACCGGTAAATAGTTGCTCTGGATTACCACGAAGCCATTTAACGTAATGAGCTTGTGCTTCACTTTGACCTGCCGATAATTGTGCAGGGTTTAAGTTTACAATCTGCGAAGCGGTAATGTTTTGCTCTAGATTTTGTGGTTTTTGAACATCTTTAAATGCCAAGCTACCTACATAAAAAGCTAAAGACCAACGTTGTTGTTCATTAAATTGAGTAAAAGCAATCATTGGCGTGTCGTTAATACCGTTACTTACAGCGTCAAATAACCCCATTAATGAGCGGTTAGTTGCGCGTTCTTCATCGGTAAAATTGGTAGGCTCTGGTGATAAGTTTCTTGCAAGCGGGCCGTCGCCTTGACCACTAGGGCCGTGACACATTGAACAGTTAGCAGCAAAAAGCGCTTTGGTTTGCTCAACAGGAAGTAGTGATGTAGGTAACGATAGTTGCGGCATAAAGGTAAGTAGCGACTCACGAAGCGCTGAGCTTGCTGCACGTACATCGGCAACACTCGCTTTATTGGCAATCGCTGTATGCAGGTCTTTAGCTTGTGCCTTTACTGTATCAAACTCATTTGTTTGGCTTGATAGCTGTCCAGCTTGCTCAATAATAACGTGCGAAAATTCAGTCATTTCTTGATATTCGTCAGGATCAAGTATTTCACCATTCCCAACAGCTGCCACGTAATCAACACCTACATACTCTGCAAGCTGTGCAATTTGTTTTATTTTTGTTTGCTCATTAGGCGAGGCTGAAACACTAAAGCTTGCCATGACCATTATAAAAAGCATAAAAAAACATTGAAATTGTCGTTTGCTCAGAGACACCAAATTTAAAAACATGTGAGAATTATTTATGGACATCGAAAAGCCCTGTAGAGGAAAAGTCAAAATTATAATTGTTTTCATTTGCATTTCAAGCGGATTAATTTAAACAAAGCAGATAAATAAAAAGGATAACAATTTATAGAACTTTAAAGTGTTTTTGTAACACATGAGTAACAGTAACCAAGTGATTTTTATAATAACTTGGTTACTGAATGTGTTGCAGACAAAGCATTTATTACTTGGCTTGCTCAGCTGACTTAATGCTGCTTTGAATAAGCGGCGAAATAGTTAAGCCTTGTACAATAATAGAAAATATAACCACTACGTAAGTAACAATAACGATTAGGTTATGTAGGTCTGAACCGCCTACAAAAACTTGCTCGCGTGGGATTGCTGCCGCCATTGCCAGAGCAAGGCCACCACGTAGTCCACCCCAGGTCAAAATTTTAACACTGTGTTTATCGTAAGTTCTAAAGCGTTTAAAAATTACAAATGGTGCGCCTACACTTATAAAGCGTGCTAGTAATACAACAGGTACCATTAATAACCCTAAACCAATTTCGCCAAGCGTGATTGGCATAGTGACTATTAGCATACCTATTATTAAAAACAGTAGAGCATTTAGAAAGCTGTCGGTTGCATGCCAAAAATCTTTTACGTAGCGGGTATCTTCAGGCCCTGTGCGCTCGGTTGCTTTAGTGCGGGTAATATTACCCATTAATATGCCACTGGTTACCATGGCAAGTGCGCCAGATATTTCCCAAATATTTGCTGCAGCAAAACCTGCTGTTGGGATAGTTAAAGTAATTAATAAGCGAATATTTACATCGCGGCTATTAATAATTAAAAAGTGGCCAACTAATGCAATGACTAAACCAAACGCAATGCCCCCTATTGCATCAACAAAGAATAGCTCTGCTATGTCACCAAATTGTGCATCTGTGCCATAAAAAGCAACAGAAAATATAGTGGTAAATATAACTAAACCAATACCATCGTTAAATAGCGACTCACCTTCTACTTGAACTGAGATGCCTTCTGGCGCTCGCATTTGTTTAATAATAGCAAGTACAGCGATAGGGTCGGTTGGGCTAATAAGCGCGCCAAACAGTAAACAATAAATAAAAGGGACATCAAAACCAAAAACTGAAAATAAATAAAAGCTTAAATAACCCACAATAAATGTGGAAGCAATAGTTGAAAACAATACCAGAGCAGTAATTTCCCACCGCTGCTTACGCAGGGCAAGTAGGTTTATTTCGAGCGCACCCGCATAAAGTAAAAACCCCAACATGCCTTTAAGTAGTAACTCGTTAAAGTCAATACTGGAAACAATTTGGGTCATTGCTAATGCGTTCTGATCGCCTAATAATTTTACTGCAATAATCAGTAATAAAGAAATAACCACAGAGCCAGTAGTAATGGCAATGGTAGTTTGCATTTTGAGGATGTACTGGTTTGCAAAGGCTATAAAAATTGCAATTGCAGAGAGAAAACAAATGAGGTACCAAGCATTCATTGATTAACCTTAACTATTTTTTAAACGACACACAAAAAGGAGGATTATAAACCCGCGTATGTTACTCCTGTAATATTTGAGAGTCACAGTATTTATGCCTAAATATAGCTTTTAATACGGATTGTTTTTAGTAAGAGTTAATAGGAAATTAGGCTTTGTAAATATTGTCATTATTAAATTAAATGTACGTTATAAATACAGTGTTTGTTGTAAACTTTAGTGGTTAATCACATTATTGAAACGTGTGTTGCATCATAAAATAAAAGTCGCTTTTGTAATTACTTGCCCTAAATGCTTTGCTTACGTAAAATCCCGCTATTATTTATTTTAAAGTGATTGGTATTATCAAACAGCTGTTTAGTGCAACCGGGCCTTTGGCGTCATCGTTAGATGGATATACGCCTCGCCAACCACAAATTGATATGGCAGTAGCTGTTGCAGATGCATTAAAAAACAGTTCGCAATTAGTTGTTGAAGCAGGCACGGGTACTGGTAAAACATTTGCATATTTAGCCCCTGCACTTAAATCAAAAGGCCGAACGATAATATCGACTGGTTCTAAAGCCTTACAAGAACAGTTATACCACCGCGATTTACCTCAATTAGTGAAAGCACTAGGTGCTTCTAAAAAAACCGCCTTATTAAAAGGGCGTGCCAATTACTTATGTACCTACCGACTTAACCAGCATGTTGCGCATGTGCCTACTGATAACTCCGACGTAATGCATCAACTAGCTATGGTGGCTAAGTTTGCCAGTGAAACGCAGTCAGGCGATTTAGCCGATTGTATTGGTATAGAAGATGACGCGAAAGTACTGCCTTATGTAAATTCAACAGCCGATAATTGCTTAAGTAAAGAGTGTCCAGATTTTCAAAGCTGTTATATACGCAAAGCACGTTTAACTGCGGCCGATGCCGACGTAGTTGTGATTAACCATCATTTGTTTTTTGCCGACATGGCCGTAAAAGAAAGTGGCTTTGCTGAGCTTATGCCAAAAGCTGACGCGTATATATTTGATGAAGCCCACCAGTTAAGCGAAATTGCCAGTGATTATTTTGGTGAGAGTATTAGTACTAAAAAGCTGGTGGATTTAATTAATGATTTACGTGCTATTTATAGAGCCGAAATTCCCGATATGCTGCAGCTAGGTAAAAGCTTAAATAAGCTTGAAACAAGCGTTGCTGATTTACGATTACAGTTTGGTGTTGATGGCAGTAGAGGCGATTGGCGAGAAAAGCTAAGCGATAAACAAATATGCGCGGCACTTCATCGTGTCATTAGTGATTTAGATTTTGTTTATCAAGTACTTAAACTTTGCCTAGATAGAAGCGACAAAATTGAGCACCCGTTTGAGCGTGCACTTGCGTTTAAAGGGCAGTTAGAACGGGTTTTTGATACTGCTCAAACTGGTTTTAGTTACTGGTATGAAACAACGCGCCGTTATTTAACGATTAATATAACGCCATTAAATGTATCAGCTAAATTTGCTCAAATGATGCAAGACACGGGCGCAGGCTTTGTATTTACATCAGCAACACTTTCGGTCGACAACAAACTAGAGCACTTTAATGCAAGCCTTGGTTTAAAACCAAAGCAAAGCATGATGGTAGATAGCCCATTTGATTACCCTAATCAGGCGCTGCTGTGTTTACCGCGTTACTTACCTGAATCGCACGCTGATAATATGCCGCATGCGATTGTAAAATTAACACTTGAGCTTATAAAGTCAGCGCAAGGGCGTTGTTTTGTGTTATTTACGAGCTATCGAATGATGCACTTAGTTGCCGAAGGGCTCACCACACAAATAGACTACCCAGTTTATATGCAAGGGCAAATGTCTAAGCGTATTATTTTAGAGAAATTTACTCGCCATGGTAATGCGGTATTACTCGGCACGGCTTCTTTTTGGGAAGGTGTTGATGTACGCGGCAGCACATTAAGCTGTGTTATTATAGACAAATTGCCATTTGCAGCCCCTGACGATCCATTGCTTCAAGCTAAAATGCAAGATTGCCAAATGCAGGGAAAAGACCCTTTTTCACACATACAATTACCGCAGGCTGTTATTGCGCTAAAACAAGGTGTAGGGCGTTTAATTCGAGATAGTAAAGACAAAGGCGTACTTGTAATATGCGATAATCGCTTAGTTACACGCCAATATGGCCAAGTATTTTTAAAAAGCTTACCGCCGATGCGCCGCACGCGAAGCTTAGAAGATGCCAATACATTTTTAAAACAAATTAATTAGAGTAATAAAATGATCAAAAGTAATATTCTTGCCCTTGATGCTTCAACTGAAGCACTTTCAATTGTTTTACATTTTCAGGGCCAAACATTTCATCATTTTGAAGAATGTCCGCAGCAACATAGCCAAAAAATACTTCCACTTGTGGATGAGCTATTAACTAAAGCAAACTGTAAATTAAAAGACTTAGATGTCATTGGTTTTGGGCAAGGCCCGGGCAGTTTTACTGGTGTACGTATTAGTGTAGCAATAGCACAAGGTTTAGCGTATTCAACTAATTTGCCGCTTGTAGGTGTGTCTACTTTGGCTATTATGGCGCAACAAGCATTTGAACAAAACGGTAGTCTTAGTGTTTATCCAAGCATAGATGCACGCATGGGTGAGATATACTTTGCACATTACCAAGCGCAAAATAATCTAATGCTTTTAGTTAACCAAGAATGCGTTATAAAACCTGATTTACTAAACAATGATTATATAGCGACCAGTGAGCCATCTGTAGCGGTAGGCACGGGCTTTAAAACCTATCCTGATGCGCTAAATGACTTTGAAAACGTGACAATTAATACTGATATCACATTGCCTGATGCGCGTTATATGTTAGCGCATGTTGAAGCCGCGTTTTTAGCGGGTGACGTTGTAAAAGCGAGTGACGCTCAACCTAAATATGTGCGCGATACGGTAACGTGGAAAAAGCTACCAGGACGTGAGTAATCATATTATTTGCAAATTGGTTGTTTTTAAATCATAATTTTATGCAATATTAAGGTTGGAGATGCGTAATGACGCTGCCTATTGGTTCAGGTTTTTTTACCGGAGATATTCCGGGTAGGGTTAGCCCTACTAAAGTTGTTACTAATAAACCACAGAGTTTATTAGACCAGCCGGCTGCTCAAAAAACGAATACCGATTATGTAAAAAGCAGTGTCGAGGGCGTCGAACTGGCTAATCAACTGTTTAAAAGCAGTGCTAAAAGCAATGAATACAGCCAAACAATTTACGACCAACCGACAGCTCAAGTAAGTAAAGCGATTTCTACTTATACTGAATTTGCCAATTTAGAACGCAGAGCCGAAGTACAAAATTTAATAGGCGTTGATATATACGCTTAAAGCTCATTCAAACGTTTAGATAAATACAGTGATAAAATTCAATAAAAAGCCCGAACATGTGTTCGGGCTTTTTATGTTCAAAACGAGGTGAAATTATACCAATTCGCTTAATTAAGTGATCTATTTTGAGTGAAGAAAATCGTGTCGATAACAAGGCAAAAATTTCGTTATTTAGTTGTTCTATATCAGAAATTTTTAACGTAGTTAACGTCAGATTTAACCCCTCAAATTGATTAAGTATTATTGCGGATTGGTATTACTGCTCAATAAAGCCAATTAGCTTATCGGCAATATCAGTATTATTTTGTGAGCCAATAAATTGCTCACTGCCTTTGCCATAGGCAAATACTTGAACGTCTACAGCGGTGTGTCCGCCGGTTGTCCAGCCAGTAAAGCTCGCATCACTAATAATACTTTTAACAGCTAAATTAAGCGCTTTTTCGCCCATTTTTTTAGCTTGCTCAAGTTTGATTTGGTTTTCAGTTGTAAATTCAATATTGGTGTTAGCAGTCCATACTGGTTTTAAGTCTTTAGACTCCATAAGTTTGTCTGTTAACTTACTAGCCGTTGCCTTAACACCTTTAATTACGTCTGTTTCCCATTTAAATTGGCCGTGCGAACCAATAGTTAAACCGCCCGTTGAGTGATCGGCTGTGACTACAAGTATAGTGTCTTTATTTTTATCAACGTACGCTTTTGCTTTTTCGATTGATTTAGCAAAGTCGTCCATTTCAGCCATCGCACAGGCTATATCGTTAGAGTGACCACACCAATCAATTTGGCTGCCCTCAATCATCACAAAAAAGCCTTCTTCGTTCTGGTTATCTAGTAAACCAAGCGCTTTAGATGTTAACTGAGTAAGGCGAGTTGGGTTTATATCAAGTGCAAATGGCAGGCCTTTGCTTGCATACAAACCAATGGCAGGTATTTGTGTAATTTGGCCCAGATTATTAATATCGTCACCGTATTGGTAACCTGCCGCTTTAAATTCTTCAACTAAATTACGGTCATCACGAATAAAATATTTAGTACCGCCACCTAGCATTAAATCAACGGGTAATTTACCAGCAATCTTATTATCAATATAATCGTTAGCAATATCATCGTAGTTGTAACGAGATTCATTGTGAGCTGTAAAGCTAGCAGGCGTTGCATGGTTTATTTGTGACGTTACAACAAGCGCTGTTGTCATACCACGCTCTTTTGCTATTTCAAGCATAGTTTTAACTGGTTTTTTGTCTGTATCTACAGCAACTGCGCCATTATAACTTTTATGACCGCTACTAAGCGCTGTAGCACCCGCAGCACTGTCTGTTACATAAGTATGGTCATCAGGGTAGGTATGAGCCATGCCTTTTAAAATAGTGTCAAAAACCGTGCCTTCTACTTCTTTTGTTGCAGGGTCGTCTTTAAAATAGCGATAAGCCGTGGTGTAAGCCGGACCCATGCCGTCACCAATCATATAAATTACATTTTTAGGTGCTGATTTTGCGTAAGCACCAGAAGCGGTGCATAAAAGTGCCAATAAGCTGATCTGTTTTTTCATGGTTGTACCTTATGAGTGTACCTTATTTAATAGCCGCTGATATTGTATACAGATAGGATGATAAATAAATGAATATCTGAGATATTTATAATTTATACTTTGATTTTATATACATAGAATTGTAGTTAACGCTGTTAGTTCTATTTATTTAAATTATACTAGTTATAAGCTATCTATATATGGTGTTCTCACCTTTTATTTGTTTAAAAGGTACTCAAAATTAATATGTTAAAAAAACTTTGCTTATTACTCCATTTTTAAGTTATTGAAAATATTGAGTTTGGTTTTCTACTCAGTGCTATATTTGATACCAGGAAGATAATTAAATCGTGAATTTGGCACCATTTTCTAAGTTAGTGGTCTGACAACTTGTATGCTATAAATAATGATGCTCTAAATTAATAAAGGACTTACCGTGCAGCCATTTAATATTGAAACCAATAATTTAAATATTCATGGCTTAAAAGTAGGTTCAGGGAACGAAATAGTAATAGCGTTGCATGGGTGGTTAGACAACTGCCATAGCTTTATGCCAATGTTAAACAACGTTAACCCAAAACACACTTGGTACTGCATTGACTTTGTTGGGCACGGTTTATCGTCTTGGCGAAGTGATGATGCACACTATTATTTTATTGATTATATTGATGATGTGTACCAACTTATAAATGCGCTTGGTGTTAAAAAAGTACATTTAGTAGGTCATTCAATGGGGGCTATGGTTGCAGGACTTTTTGCAAGCTGCTTTAGCGATTATGTAAAGTCTGTTACCTTTATTGAGGGAATTGGTTGTGTTACAACCCCGAGTGAAGGTGTGTGTGAACAGTTAAAAAGTGCAGTACTAAATAGAGCGCGTTTAAAAAATAAAAAGTCGAGAATTTATAAGTCGAAAGAACTTATTTATGAAGCACGCGCTCAAACAACCGATTTAAATAGCGAGCTTATTACGCTATTAATGCAGCGAAATATAAAACAGGTTCTAGATGGTTTTGCGCTAACAACAGATCCAAAACTCAAAAATCACTCAGGTTTTAGGTTTAATGAGGCGCAATGTATTGGTGCAATAAAAGATTTAATTGCACCATGTCAATTAATTTTAGGTAACGAAGGTTATTCGTTTGTAAAACAAAATTTGGCAAAGTATATTAGTTATTACAATAGCTTGAAGGTCATTAATGTAGATGGTGGGCATCATTGCCACATGCAAAGCAGTGAACTATGTTTTGAGCATATTCAAGACTTTATGCTGCAAAATGGTGCATGTTAATTGTAAGTTTGTGTTAAATGTGGGATTATTCCTGCATTAGAGTATTTGCTCAATTGTTAAAGCGCCTTACTTAGATTAAGGTTAATAAAAATATAATTATAAACAGGGGCTAAGAGTGGAAAAAATCTGGCTTAAGCGCTACCCAGAGGGTATGCCTGAAACAATCGATCCTGAGCATTACAACTCGTTACTCGAAGTGTTCGAAAAAAGTTTTAGTGACTACACCGATTTACCTGCATTTACGAATATGGGTAAAACGATGTCTTACGATGAAATAGACACAGCAACAAAAAAAGTTGCTTCCTATATTCAAAATGATTTGGGTCTTAAAAAAGGCGACAAAGTTGCCGTAATGATGCCTAACTTACTACAAACACCAGTCACAATTTTAGGTGTTTTGCGTGCAGGTTGTGTGGTTGTAAATGTTAACCCACTTTACACAGTACGTGAATTAGAGCATCAGCTAAAAGACTCTGACACTACAGCTATTTTCATCCTAGCAAACTTTGCTGACACACTTGAAAAGTCACTTGCTCATACTGATGTTAAGCATATTGTGGTCACGCAAGTAGGCGATATGGTTGGCGGGCTTAAAAAGCATGTAGTTAACTTTGTTGTGAAGCACATTAAAAAAATGGTGCCAAAGTTCAACTTGCCTAACACAATTAAATTTTCAGACGTTTTAGCTGCAGATGAAGCTAAATATACGCGCCCTGAAATGAGCTTGTCTGATCTTGCATTTTTACAGTACACCGGTGGCACAACAGGTGTATCTAAAGGGGCAATGCTGAGCCATGGCAACATGGTTGGTAACCTTGAACAAGTTTCAGGTTGTTTAGACAAAGTGTTAAACCGTGGTGAAGAAGTGGTTGTGACTGCTTTACCGCTTTATCATATATTTGCCTTAACAGCTAACTGCCTAACATTTATGAAGTACGGTGGTTTAAATATATTAATTACAAACCCACGAGATATGCCTGGGTTTGTTAAAGAGCTGGGTCAGCACAATTTCACAGCTATTACCGGTGTTAATACATTATTTAATGGTTTATTAAACACACCAGGTTTTGCTGAACTTGATTTTAGTCATTTAAAAATGTCTTTAGGCGGCGGTATGGCCGTTCAACGTCCTGTTGCTGAAAAATGGCAAAAAGTGACTGGCTCAAAATTAATGGAAGGTTATGGCCTTACAGAATGTTCTCCTTTAGTTACTATTAGTCCTTTTGATTTGAAAGCATATAATGGCTCTATTGGTTTACCAGCGCCTAACACTGATATTAAATTGGTTTTAGATAACGGCGAAGAAGCCGCTAAAGGTGAACCTGGCGAGCTTTGTGTTAAAGGCCCGCAAGTCATGGTTGGTTATTACAAACGACCAGATGCAACCGCTGAATGTTTAAAAGACGGCTGGTTTGCTACAGGTGATATTGCGACTTATGATGACGAAGGTTTCTTCTTTATTGTAGATCGTAAAAAAGACATGATCATCGTATCTGGCTTTAATGTTTTCCCTAATGAGATTGAAGAAGTAGTGGCTATGCACGAAGGTGTGCTTGAAGTAGCTGCTATCGGTATTCCTCACGATGTAAGTGGTGAACAAGTTAAAGTTTTTGTTGTGAAAAAAGACCCTTCTTTAACTGAAAAAGATATAATAAGTCACTGTCGTGATAATTTAACTAATTACAAGGTCCCCAAGCTGGTAGAGTTTAGGGATGAGTTACCTAAGACTAACGTAGGTAAGATACTCCGAAGAGCCTTGAAAGATTAGCAACCTATAAAAAAGCCGACATATGTCGGCTTTTTTATTGTAGGAGATTAAGTGCAATACCAATTGATCGAAACCCAAAATCAACTGAACACTTTTGTTGAACAAATAAAAAATAAACCTATTTTAGCTATTGATACTGAGTTTATGCGTCGTCGTACTTTGTATCCAGAAGTTGCACTTATCCAAGTTTTTGATGGTGAGCATTTAGCGCTTATTGACCCATTAGCAGAACTTTCACTATTTGATTTTTGGGAAATACTTAAAGATCCTGCCGTTTTAAAAGTACTGCATTCTCCTTCAGAAGATATTGAAGTTTTTCAAAAGTACGCAGGCTTTGTCCCAGCCCCATTATTTGATACACAATTTGCGTTGCAGCTACTCGGTGAAGGTAACTGTATGGGTTTTGCTCTTATGGTAAAAGAGCTGCAAGGTATTGAAATAGATAAAAGCGAGTCACGCACTAACTGGCTACAACGCCCGTTAACTAAAAAACAATTAGACTACGCGGCTGCTGATACTTTTTACTTATTACCGTGTTTTGAGCTGATTATCGATCGCATTAATGCCGCTGGCTTCTTTGACATTGTAATAAACGAAAGTGAATTGATTGCCAACAAACGTGCATTTCAAACACCTGACGAGCTTTTATATAAAGATATTAAAAATGCATGGCAACTTAAACCGCACGAACTTGCAGTGTTAAAAGAGCTTGCTGTATGGCGAAGAAATAAAGCTATCAAGAAAAATTTGGCGCTTAATTTTGTGTTAAAAGAACATAACATGACTGAAATTGCCAAACGTGGTCCTTCAAGTTTAAATGCTCTACGTCAAATTCCAGGTGTTGAAGCTATTGAAGTTAATCGCTCTGGTGTCGATATAATAAAGTGTATTGAAGTTGCTAAAGAAGTCCCAGATGCTCAGCACCCTGATGTACTTAAGCGCTTAATTGATTTTCCTACTTATAAAAAAGTAGCAAAAGATATAAAACAAAAAATCACTAAAGTAGCTAAAGAGCACAATATACCAGAAGATGTTATGGCCTCTAAAAAGCAAGTCAATCAACTGATTAGTTGGAATTGGAAGTTAACTAATGAGCAAAAACAGAGTCATATAAAGCCTGATTTACTTAGCTCTTGGCGATATACCTACGTTAAAGACGCTTTAAAAGAATGGGATACTTAAGACTAAATATTTTCTTTAACTGTGTAATACTTATCTATAGTTTTTGTGTTACATAGTTAAAAGTTTTAGTTGCACGAAGGGGATTAAAACGTAGATATTTAGAAAGTTATTGCGAAAATAAAGAGGGCGCTTATAAAGCGCCCTTTCTTCAATTACTTCTTTTCTTCATCAGGTAGTGTAACGTTTAGCTCAAGTACGGCTAAATCGTCTTCGTTCTGATCAAACTGAACCTGAACTGCATCGGTACTTACGTTCACGTATTTACGGATCACATCTAAAATGTCTTGTTTTAATTGTGGTAAGTAATCCGGCGTTCCTCGTTGAGAACGCTCGTGCGCGACAATGATCTGCAATCGCTCTTTTGCTAGTGACGCACTGTTTTTCTTTTCTGAGCGGAAGTAGTCAAGTAAAGACACGTTAACCTCCAAAAATCCGTTTAAATAAGCCTTTTTTCTCAACGTCTAAGAAGCGAAAATCGACGGTTTCACCTAGTAAGCGGTTAATTGCATCAGAATAAGCTTGGCCTGCATCAGATTCTGTATCCAATATAACAGGTTGGCCTGAGTTTGAAGCACTTAATACCGCTTGCGATTCAGGAATAACACCTAATAGTGGGATTGACAGAATATCTTGCACATCTTCTACCGATAGCATTTCACCTTTTTCAACACGACTAGGATTATAGCGTGTTAATAGTAAGTGTTCTTTAATGTTTTCTAGGCCTTCTTCAGCACGTTTTGATTTGCTGTGTAAAATACCTAAAATACGATCTGAATCTCGAACTGACGACACTTCTGGATTTGTTGTCACGATTGCTTCGTCAGCAAAGTACATTGCCATCATAGCGCCAGCTTCGATACCTGCTGGTGAATCACACACAATGTAATCAAAGTCTTCTTTTAATTCGTTTAATACGCGTTCAACACCTTCACGAGTTAATGCGTCTTTATCACGAGTTTGTGAAGCGGGTAGTAAAAACAATTTATCTACACGTTTATCTTTAATAAGCGCTTGGTTAAGGTTTGCCTCACCATTAATTACGTTTACAAAGTCATAAACAACACGGCGTTCACAACCCATAATTAAATCTAAGTTACGTAAACCAATATCAAAGTCGATAATAACTGTTTTATAGCCTTTTAACGCTAAGCCTGTGCCAATTGCAGCACTTGATGTTGTTTTACCAACACCGCCTTTACCTGAGGTAACGACAATTACTTTTGCCATGAGATTTATCCTTTAACCAAAGCTGAAATTTCTAATGATTCGTCTTTTTGTTGTATTTGCACTGCATTTCCCCAATGTTCACCTTGTAGTGAATCACTGATCCAGTAGTTACCATCTATTGAAACCAGCTCGGCCTCAAGTTTTTGGCAAAAAATGTGTGCTTCTTTAAAACCTTTTGCGCCTGCAATAGCGCGACCGCGTAGCGTGCCATAAATATGCACATTTCCATCGGCAATAACTTCAGCACCATGACTAACCGCGCCAAGTACTATCAAATCTCTATCTTTTGCATAAACTTGTTGTCCAGAACGAACTGTACCGCTAATAATTTGCGCTGGTAAATGCACTGTTTTCTCTACAATCGACGTATTAGCCTCTTGTTTAACAGGTTCGCTCTTAACGTCTTGTGAATAATTCAAAACAGACAAGCCAGCAGCTTTAGCTTGTGTATGTTGCTCATCTGAGCCATTACATACACCAACAGCGTTAAAGCTCATACGCTCGATTAATGACTTTAAGTGTACAAAATCAAGTGAACTGTTTTTAATTTCAATTAAATTAACAACAATAGGAGCACCCTCAAAAAACTTAGGGGCCTGGGCTATTTTTATATATAGTTGTTCTGCTAAAAGGTTTATATCAGTACTATAAAGATGCAAAACTGATAACGTAAAAAGATTCCCTTTTAACTCAAAAATTTGGTCCGACATACACGCTCAATTGAATTGTCTGATTAGAAATTAATTTTAGATAAACGTAGGCTGAATAGGGCCTTTATTGAAATTTCTAATCTAATTTTTCTAACTTATTATTACTCTCATGTTATAGTGTGCGGCATTGTTAAGCAAGAATTTATAGGGTCATAATGCTCACTGCAGTATATAAAAGTAAGAAAAAAGCGGATACGTTCTTATTTGTTGAAAAAAGAGATGATTTTGACAAAGTTCCGGAACCTTTAATGGCTATGTTTGGTCAACCTCTTTATGTGATGATCATCAACTTAGCAAAACGTGAGCATTTAGGTGGGGCAGATTTAGAGACTGTAAAAGCAGCGTTATCAAACCCTGATAAAGGCTACTACTTACAAATTCCTCCACCGGAACAAAATTTGCTAAGTCAGTTACGAAAAGAAAATGGAGTTGATAGTGATTAAAAAACTTATCGTTATATTATGTGGTGTATGTTTAAGCTCATCTGTGATGGCAAAAACACAGGCCGAATTTCAAGATTATTTAGCAAATTTAAAGCAAGAAGCCATCTCAAAAGGCTATGAAGCAAAACTTATTGATGATGCTTTTGCAACAGCAACATATAAAGAAAAAGTGGTTTCGGCTGATAAAAACCAGCCAGAAGTAAAAGAAACCCTTGAAACGTATTTACCAAAACGCGTACCACAGTGGAAAATAGACCGTGCACGCAAGCTTTATGCAGAAAACAAAGATGTACTTGAAAAAGTAGCGAAAGAGTTTGGAGTACAAGCACGCTTTATAGTGGCATTGTGGGGACTTGAAAGTAACTTTGGCGCCATTCAAGGTGGCCATAATGTTATTTCGTCACTTGTTACACTTGCTTTTGATGGACGCCGAGAAGCGCTTTATAAACGCCAACTTTGGGCTGCACTCGACATTTTAAAATCGGGCCATATCACGCTTGATAAATTTAAAGGCTCATGGGCAGGCGCAATGGGGCAAACGCAATTTATGCCAACTTCATTTAATGCTTACGCGGTTGATTACAATAATGATGGCCGTAAAGATATTTGGACCACAAAAGAAGATGCTTTTGCTTCAATTGCTAACTATTTAAAGCAAGAAGGCTGGAACGATTCGCTTACGTGGGGTCGCCAAGTACAGTTACCTGAAAACTTTGATAGTAAATACGTTTTAGTGCGTGGTACAAAAACGCGCAAGCAGTGGCTAGAATATTGGAATGATTCTGAGCGCTCATTAGCTGATTGGCAAGCACTGGGTGTTCGTAAAGCTGATGGCTCTGATTTACCTAATGTGGACGTGCGTGCTGCGCTGGTTATGCCTGATGATATAAATGGCCGTATGTACTTAGCGTACGACAACTACAAAGTATTTATGCATTGGAATCGCTCGTATTACTTTGCTACTAGCGTAGGTTACTTGTCGGATAGAATTGGTTATCCAAAAATCTAATTTTAAAATATACCTATAAATAAAGCCGCAATTGCGGCTTTATTCTTTTTTGAATATTTTATCTTTTAAGTCAATAACTTTACCAATTCCAGAACCTAGCTTCATCAGCTTATTAAGTTGCTCTGGCGTTAAACGTTGCAGCTCTGATGACCATTTAGTTACGGTTTCAAGTAGGTTGTGAATTTCACCCATTTGTTTTTGTGCATAAAGCTCATCGTCGTTACTGGCTTCGTCTAATAAGTTATCGCGTAGTAATGTTAAGGTGGGCTCAATTTCGCGCTTTTTACGTTCTTCAAATACGCGATTTGCCATATCCCAAATATCGCCAGCAGGGGCGTAGTACTCTTTTCGATCGCCAGGAATATGCTGCACTTTAATTAATTGCCACGATTGCAACTCTTTAATACCCATGCTTACATTACCGCGAGAAATACTAAGCGCATCTGCAATCTCATTGGCTGTCATTGGATTTTTAGTAATAATCAGCAAACCACACATTTGCCCAATCGTTCGATTGAATCCCCAGCGGCTGCCCATTTCACCACAATGCATTACAAAGGCAAAATTCTTTTCGGATAAACTCATAGCTTAGTAACTTTCAGTAATTTCAGAAAGTAAATGCTAGCACGCTCATTTTGGATAGCAAGTTCTTAGCCATTTTATAAATTGATTTTAACGACTAAAGTATGATTTAGATTAATATTTATACATCTATATTGGGATATGTTGTACACAACAATACGTAAATAAATCCTTTTTTTTAATTTTTTTCACATACGATGGAATGACTATGAAAGCTGCAATTAATAATGAATACAAAGGTAAATTACAAATAACAGATCTGCCAATTCCTGAGGTTGGAATAAACGACGTTTTAGTAAAAATAGCCGCTTGTGGCGTTTGCCACACCGATTTACATGCCTGTCATGGTGATTGGCCGGTAAAGCCAAAAATGCCATTAGTTCCAGGGCATGAAGGAGTTGGTGTTATTGATAAAGTTGGAAGCAACATTAAGCACTTAGAAGCTGGCGATAGAGTGGGTATTCCTTGGCTCTATAGTGCATGTGGGCACTGTGAGTTTTGCCTAGATGGCAAAGAAACACTGTGTTTATCGCAGCATAATACTGGCTATTCTATTGATGGTAGCTATGCAGAATATTGTTTGGCTCACGGTGATTATGTTGTAAAAATACCTGAGGGATTAGGCTTTTCTGAAGCTGCTCCATTATTTTGTGCAGGTGTTACAACCTATAAAGCATTGAAAGTATCCGGTGCTAAACCTGGGCAGTGGGTTGCTATTGTTGGTGTAGGCGGGCTTGGTCATTTAGCAGTACAGTACGCTAAAGCAATGGGTTTTAATGTAATAGCTGTTGATACAGGTAAAGAAAAACTCGCGCTTGCTAAAGAGCTTGGCGCAGATATAACACTCGACTTTAAAGAAGTTGTTCCTAGCGAAGCTATTTTTGAACAAGTAGGTGGCGCGCATGGCGTTGTGTGTACTGCGGTATCTAAAGCTGGGTTTGAACAAGCTTATAAGAGTGTACGCCGTGGCGGTAAATGTGTATTAGTGGGATTACCTCCAGAGGATATGCCGCTTCCTATTTTTGATACTGTGCTTAATGGCGTGTCAGTAGTGGGCTCTATTGTTGGTACACGTAAAGATTTGCAAGAATGCTTGGAATTTGCAGCGCAAGGTAAAGTAAAAGCGATTATTGAAGAAAAACGCTTAGAGGACATTAACGAAATTTTTGATGATATGCTCAAAGGTGAAATTAACGGTCGCATAGTGGTTACTATTTAATTTAGATTAAGCATTTATAAAACACAAAAAAGCACGGCTTCTAAATTAGAATACCGTGCTTTTTAAGTATTTAACTAACCTGAGCTCTGGTTAAGAGATTTACCAACGTATTGAATTATAGTGATGTTTAAATTTATTTTCTCTAGCCAGAGATTTTCAGTGAAAACAAGGCGAATTTACGCGTCAATAGCTGGCCTATTGCAAGTAAATTCAACGTAGTGAGCGCTGAAAATAGCTGCTTGAGATAGATTTATTATCCAGAGTTCAGGTTAACTAGTTAAAGTGTATAACTAAAACTTAGTTTTGCATTACGCTCTTCCCCTGGCATACCACCTAAAAACATTGCTTTTGAGTAATATTTTTTGTTAAACAAATTATTTAAGTTTAACTGCATATGCCATTTATCCGTTGTATACGATACCGCTGTATCGTAAGTCGTGTAACTTGGTACGTAACCATCAGGAATCGAGAACGAACTTGAATTAGTACTTCTGTTATCTACAAATGTAATACCACCACTTATATTTACAGCTTCAGGTAAGTTAAACATATCCGCGTAGTAGGTTACCCATGTACTTGCTGTTACGTAAGGCACACCTTTTTGGCGTGTGTCGTAACTGCTGCTGTTAGGATTACTTTTGTCACGTGCATCTTGATAAATACCGTTTACGTTTACTTTCCATTTATCATTTAAGTAAGCGTTTAAATCAAGTTCAATACCTGTTGTTTCTTCTTTACCATCATAATAGCTTTCAGGTACATTTGAGCCTGATGTTAAAGCGTCATAAAGCGGATTTGCGTATTCTAAATTAGTACGAGAGCTTTCGAATATAACAACAGAAGCTAGTAGTTGATCATCAAACGCTTTAAATCTAAAACCTAAATCGTTACTCATTGATTCAGAATCTTCTCTGTCTGCTTCATTACCCGCAACTGAGCCTAATACACTATACGCTGTACGGCCTTTTGAATGATTTACAAATACAGATAAATCTTCAGATGGCTGGTACGTTGCACCCAGGTTATACGTTAAGCCTGAATCTGATGTACTCGCTTCAGGTGTAGGCTCTGCACGGCTTGAGCTATAGCGCTCATCTACACCAAAGTGCTCGTAAGTTTGCTCAATTCGGTTATATGCTACACCAATACGCGTTGTAAGCTCTTCAGTAAGATAACCAACATGTTGAATGCCTAAGCCCCATGCTTGTACTTTTTTATTGTAGTCGCTGGTTTTAAGTGGATCGAAGTCATCAAAGCTGCCAGATGGCCAATTTGGTTCTCTTATATCGTAAATATACGGCAATGAACCTTGGTACGTTACATCACCAGCATCGTTTGTGAGTACGTAATCTTGATCCCATATTGAGAATTGTTTAAAACGAATATCTCTATCTTCGTAGTTTGCGTTAACAAGCAATTCGTTATCTACGTCGCCTAACATAAAGTCATAACGTAAATCTAAAAAGTACTGCCATGATTTTTCATCTGCTTCTACTTGGCGGTATTCTTGGCGGCGTGCTGCATACGGGTAAAGTACACCGTCTTCAACTAACGGAGCACGTGGGTCATTATTTATAATTCCATCACGAGTAGAGTAAACGTAGTTATAAGCACCTGTTTGGCGTGCAAAACTTGATGTGTAGTTACGGTACTGTAGCTGCTGGTTTAAAAACAAATCGTCAGTAATGTAATAGTTATGCGTTAATTTAAAACGCAGTTCTTCACCTTCGTTAGCATCAGCCATTGGTGAAATAATACCATTTGTGCCAAAGCTATAAGGTGTTAATCCATCAGATGAAGATAGCGAATTAGCAAGTTGGTCGCGTTGTGCATCACTTAACTGTACGCCGCTTCCTGTCGGATCGTTTACTAAATCGGCACCGGTTACTTCACCCGCGCTTAAACCATTTGCAGTTTCTGCATTGTAAATACGAATAGGGTGACCAATAGAATCAACCGCTATTTCATCTTTTATATATGCTGCAGAAAGCATGATGTTTTGTCTGTCGTTTAGCACGTATTTAAGCGAGGTATAAATTTCGTCGCGATCTTCTTTTAAATCGCGAAAGCCGTCACTTGACGCTGTTTTAGCCATTACACGATAGGCCAAGTCATCTGTTATAGCGTTAGTGCTATCAAACGATAATGAATAGCTATCCCACTGGCCAAGCTCAGCCGATACTTTGTGTTTCTCTTCAAATTCTGGCTTTTTCTCTATTAGGTTAATTACGCCACCCGCACTACCAATGCCATATAAACCTGTTGCTGGGCCTTTTAAAACCTCAACAGATTCAACATTTGTAAGTGAACGAGTTGGGTTAAATGTATTACCCAGGCCTGCACCACCATACATACCATCGTAGGTGTAGTTTGCATCTAAACCACGAATTACTAAGTTATCACCAATACCGTAGTTATTACCTGCTTGTGTTAAACCACTTACGTTTCTAACTAAATCTTGTAGGCTATCTACACCTTGAGATTCAATAAGTTCACGGTCAATAATCACAACCGGTGCAGGTGTTTCCATTAAAGACATGTCTGATTTAGTAGCAAGACCTGAGCTCATCACCACGCGGTTTTGTTTTTCGTATACGCTGATGCGTTCAATATCAGCATCAACTTGTGTATTTTGGGCAAATGCCATATTTGCATTTAAACAAGCAAGAGTAATAAGAGAGTACTTAAACGTTTTCATAGAGTGATAACTATTCGCGTTATTGAATTTGCGCGAATGATAATGGTTATTGTTTTTAAAGTGAATAGAAAGTTCATTTTATTTGATTAAATAAAACTGTTCGAATAATTAATAAACAAAACCAAGCCTAATAAAGGTACGGTGTACATTTTATAGGATATTTGAGATGGGTGAGGGGTTTATTAAGGCTAAGTAAGCTCAGCCTTAATAGCGTGTATTTACAATTGGTTTTTATAAACAACACCTGCTTTCATTACGAAGGGTACTGACTCTAAGGTTTTAATGTTTTTAAGAGGGTTTGCTTTTACAGCAATTATATCAGCTGCAAATCCGGTTTTAATTTGTCCTAACTGAGTATCCATTTTTAATAACTTAGCGCTATTAATCGTGGATGCTTGAATTGCTTGTAGTTCTGTCATGCCAAATTCAACCATTCGGCTAAACTGTTTTGCATTATCTCCGTGCGGGTAAATTGCTGCATCGGTACCGAACACCATTTTAACGCCCGCTTTTACAGCACGGTTAAAGCTATCACGTTGCCTTTTTGATACTTGGCGTTCTTTATTTAGGTTTTCTTCGTCAACACCATTTTGCTCGCCATAAGTTAGCGTGTATTCGGTGTTATAAATATCCATAGAAAGCCAAGTTCCATGCTCTTTGGCAAGGGCTATGGCCTCGTCATCTAAAAAGCTGGCGTGCTCTACGCTATCAACACCTGCTTTAATGGCCGTTTTAATCCCACTTGTACCGTGTGCATGAGCTGCAACAGGTAAATCTCGCATATGGGCTTCATCAACGATGGCTTTCATTTCTTCAAAAGAATACTGCTGTGCACCTACTTTAGTCCCTTTTGAAAATACTCCACCTGTGGCGCAAAACTTAATAGCGTTTGCCCCGTATTTAATGTTTTCGCGTACTTTTATACGCGCAGCCCATGGACCGTCTGCGACGCCACTTGAAGTATATTTAAGCTCAGGAGGTAGGCGGTTGTTATCACAGTGCCCGCCGGTAATTCCGAGTGATGGCCCCGAAGCCCAAATACGAGGGCCAACTATGTCACCCGCATTTATGCCGTCACGCACCGCTATAACGCTGTAACCTTCTGCGCCAACATTACGAACTGTTGTAAATCCGGCTTCTAAGGTTCTTTTAGCAAAATGAGCCGCTTTAATTGCCATTCTAGGAACTGACTGGCCTAAACGTTCACTGCGTGGAACGGTCGGATCGCTTGTTAAATGCACATGCATATCCATTAAACCTGGCATAAGGGTTAAATCAAGTAGTTGAATATGTTCATCATCTTTAGTCAGCGTTGGTTTTTTATTTTGTTCAATGTTTGTAATTACGCCATCATCAATAGTAATCAAGGGCGATTTAATGAGTTTGCCATCTTCCACATTAACCATGGCTTTAGCCGATAGGTATGTAACGGCATGGGCATTAAAAGTAGTTAAACACAGTAAGGCAATAGAGGTGCTGAGTAGTTGTTTTTTCATTTTATTTTTCTTTTAAATCATATTTGAATTAATAGAAATGTAACAAGCTCAGATAAAAGTGCAAATTTAATACGATGAACGCAATCTATCGTAATTACTTTATTAAGTAAGGCTTAATGCGCATAATCAAAAAACGATATTAAAAAGGATTATCATGAAATCAATTAAATTAGCATTAGTTGCCAGTGGCGTTATGTTTGCTTTAAGTGGCTGTATGAATACTGAGCTTAGTACACACACTAATACCAGTGCGCAGTTAAACACCGTTAACGCATCGGCAGGTATTGTTTCAGAGCTTTCGGCAGAGCAACAGCTCGATGTACTTGTTGCACAGTATTACGATGAATCGCTTACATATAGCCCCATCAGCGCAACGTATAATGGTCGTAACGAGTTTAACGATCAATTTACGCCTGAGATTTCAAAAGAAAATAGAGCTAAAAAAGCGGCTTTTTATAAAAAATATCAACAGCGCTTAAACTTTATAGATAAAGCACAGTTAACAGGGCAGTCGCTTTTAAGTTTTGAAATATTAGAGCGTGACCTTGCACTTAAATTAGAAGGCATGCAGTTTCCTGATTATTTACTACCAATTAACCAAATGGCAGGTGCGCATAACACCTTTGCAGGTTTTGGTTCAGGTCAAAGTGCCCAGCCGTTTAATACCGTTGAAGATTACACGGCTTTTATCTCGCGTAGCGAAGGTTTTGTAAAGTGGCTAGCCAGTGTAGAGCGTTCAATGGCACAAGGCATTAAACTAGGTATTACGTTACCAAAACCACTAGCTGAAAAACTGCAGCCACAATTTGCAGCTCATGTAGTTAAAAATGCTGAAGACTCACTATTTTGGGGACCAATTAAAAAATTACCAGACTCGATTAGCGCACAGCAAAAGCAAAAAATTACAGCGCAGTATCGTCAATTGATTATGCAGCACTTAGTACCGGCTTATAAAAGCATGAGTGACTTTCTAGCTAATCAGTATATTGCAAATAGCCGAAAAAGCGTTGGTTACAGTGACCTACCAAACGGTAAAGCATGGTACGAATACCAAATTAAGAAAAACACGACGCTTAGCTTATCTGCAGATGAAATTCATGACATTGGTTTAAGTGAAGTGTCGCGTATTCTAAGCGAAATGAAAAAAGTAAAAGAAACCGTAGGCTTTAAAGGTGAGTTATCTGAATTTTTTGACCATTTACGTGATTCAGATGAATTTTACTACGACACGCCTGAGGAGTTAATTGCGGCATATGAAAACGTTAAGAAAAAAATAGACGCGCGTTTGCCTCTGCTTTTTAACATCGCACCCAAAGCACCTTACGTTGTAAAAGCGGTTGAAGCATACCGAGCGCAGTCGGCAGCAGGTGCATCATACGCATCTCCGGCGCCTGATGGCTCTCGCCCTGGTATTTTTTATATCAATGCTTATAACTTAAAAGCGCAGCCTAAATTTTTACTCGAAACTTTATCGATTCACGAAGCAGCCCCGGGCCATCACTTTCAAATAGCACTTCAGCAAGAAATAGAGGGCTTACCTGATTTTCGCAAATTTGGTGGTTACACTGTGTTTGCAGAAGGTTGGGCGCTTTACGCAGAAAGCTTAGGCAAAGAGCTAGGCTTATTTACCGACCCTTATATGTGGTACGGACGTTTATCAGACGAGCAATTACGCGCAATGCGTTTAGTGCTTGATACTGGTTTTCATGCAAAAGGGTGGACGCGTCAACAAGGTATAGACTACATGCTTGCAAATTCGTCTATGGCTAAAAGTGATGTAATTGCTGAAGTAGAGCGCTATATAGCATGGCCAGGCCAAGCGCTTTCTTACAAGTTAGGGCAATTTAAAATTCAAGAATTACGTGATTTTTCTAAAAAAGAACTCGGCAATAAATTTGATATTAAAGCGTTCCACACGCAAATATTAATTGATGGCGCATTGCCAATGCCAATCCTTGAGGAAAAAATTAAGCGTTGGGTTAAATCTCAAAGCTAATTTGTAGCGCAAAGCCTGTACTTTGAAAGGGTATTGGCTTTGCGCCATTTACAGCAATACGGTAGAATGCGCGCTCTTTAGGGGGCACGAGTAAACTATGTTTGATCAACAATTAGCAAATACACAATTTTGGCTTAAAAAAAGCTTAAGCGACATGAGTCAAAACGAATGGGAAGCCATTTGTGATGGATGCGGAAAATGTTGTTTAAATACGTTTATTGATAGCGAAGATGAAGACGAATTTACCGCCACCGATCAGTTACGCGAAGGTGAGCAATTAATATTTACTAATATTGTATGTCAGTATCTTGATAACAACACCTGTGGTTGTAGCGAGTACGAAAACCGCCAAACGCTAGTTCCTTCTTGTGTAAAACTCACAAAAGAAAACCTTAAAGACATCTTTTTTATGCCACAAAGCTGCAGCTACCGTCGTTTACATGAAGGTCGTGGTTTGGCTTCTTGGCACCCATTATTAAACAGTGGTGATAAAACAAAGATGCATGAGCTAGGTATTTCTGTAAAAGACAAAACAGTCAAAGATTGCGATGTAAAGCTAGACGACTTTGATTTGTACATTGCAGAGTGGCCAACAAAGGACGCTGAGTAATGAGTAAACAACAAGCGGTAATTGGGTTAATCAATCCTAAAAGCCCGACTAATGTTGGCGGTGTATTACGTGCAGCAGGTTGTTACGATGCCAAACAGGTGTTTTTTACAGGTAATCGTTACTTAAACGCTAAAAAGTTTCATACCGATACTAAGAACGCACTTGAGCGTATCCCTTTAACTGAAACCAATAGTTTAGAAGCGGTAAAACCAGAGGGCGCAACCGTTGTTGTTATTGAGCTTATTGAAGGTGCAACACCTTTACCTGAGTTTAAGCATCCTGAAAATGCGTTTTATGTTTTTGGCCCAGAAGATGGCTCTGTATCAAAAGACGTTTTAAAGTGGTGTGATGAAGTGGTATATATTCCAACTATTGGCTGCATGAACTTAGCGGCTACCTGTAATGTTGTTTTGTATGATCGCTTAGCTAAATTAGGCGGCGTTGAGAGTAGTGACGATACTATTATTAGCTCTCGTGATACAAACAATAAAATGAGGTGGCAAAAAAGCTGATTAGTTAAGGTTTATTTGTGCAAAAATGTTAGTTTTGGCTAAACTTAAAAACATTATAAATCATAAATAGATACTAAAATGCGCTGGTTTTATTTTATATTATTACTGACAAGTAGTAATTGTTTTGCTGAAACATCAGTTGAGTATTATCAAAATGGTACTCAACATGTTTTAACTGGACATTACCACAAATCAGGAGTGCTCTATGAAGCGAAAAACCCCAAACAAACACTCCATTTAGCCACACTCGATTGGCCTCCTTATATTGGTAATAATTTATGTAATAAAGGCTGGGTTTATCAATTTTCAATTGCTCTATTAAATAGTAAGGGCTACAGCGTATATATTGAATTTTTGCCTTGGGCAAGAGCTGTACGAAATGTAGAACTAGGCAAAGCTGATATATTAATGCCTGAATATTTTATAGAAGATACAGCCCCCTCCGATTATGTTAATGGTAAAAAACGTCGAGAATTACTCGGTTTATCTAATTCGTTTAAAGGTGGCGAAATTGCATTTTTAAAAAGGAAAGGTGATACAGACCGTTTCACTGGAAACTTAAAATCGCTTAAAGGGCAAAAGATTGGTGTTGTTCGTGGGTATCAAAATACGCCTGAGTTTGATGCTATGATGGACAATGCTGAGTTTGAAGTTATTACCTCTGTTGATGATTTACAGCTTGTTCAGCTTCTGGTTGCTAAACGTGTTGATTTGATTATAGGCGACCCTCAAGTTCTTAAATTCTCTGTAACTTATTCTTCTTTAACTAAACCTGAAAAACAATCTTTGCTTTCTTCCATTGAACAAGAAAGTATTCCTCTGCAATACAACCCTTTATATTTTGCTATTAGTAAACTTACACCTAAATGGCTTTTAGTCTTAGAGGACATAAATGAAGGGCTTTATCAGTTTCATAATAGTGGCGAGATAGACCGTATTATCAATACGACAAATACTCAATGCAAGCCATAAAATTGGAACGTTCCTTTGTTGCGCTGACTAATTTATATATAAACATGTAGAATCGTTTTCAACTTGTTAATGGAGTGAAAACGACGTGAGTGAAATAAATACAAATCAATCATTCGCGGTCAACGAACAGCCAAATAAAAATTATCTGTTTCCACTGACTGCAATGACGACCCTATTTTTTTTATGGGGTTTTATTACTGTTTTAAATGATGTACTAATACCACGATTAAAAGGCGTATTTGATTTAAGCTTTTTTGAAGCGATGCTAGTACAGTTCTGCTTTTTTGGTGCTTATTTTATTGTTTCTATCCCTGCGGGGATTTTAGTTAAGCAGTTTGGTTACAAAAAAGGGATTTTAACTGGTTTAATTGTGGCTTCAATTGGCTGTATGTTGTTTTATCCTGCTGTTGTAGTACATGAGTACTGGCTATTTTTGAGCGCTTTATTTGTACTTGCCGCTGGTGTAACGGTGCTTCAGGTTTCTGCCAATCCTTATGTTGCTGCTCTTGGGAGCGAAAAAACAGCTTCTTCTCGTTTAAATTTGGCACAAGCACTTAATGCGCTTGGTACTACCGTTGGGCCTTATGTAGGTGGTTTATTATTTTTTGGTACAGCAGGTAGTCTTGCTGCTTCTGCAGCAACTGCTGAGTCTGTAAAAGTGCCTTATTTAATGCTTGCTGGTGCCTTATTACTTATCGCTATTATATTTGCCTTTATAAAGCTTCCAGAAATTGAAGCCCATAAAGAGGAAAATAATGCTGCAGTAGAATCTCGTTCATTAACTCAAGCACCGCACTTAACTATGGGTGTACTTGCTATATTTTGTTATGTAGGTGGGGAGGTTGCCATTGGCAGCTTTTTAGTTAACTACTTTGGTGAGGCGCACATAGCAGGACTTGAAGAGCATACTGCGGCTGCACTTATTAGTTATTACTGGGGCGGGGCAATGGTAGGGCGTTTTATTGGCTCTGTATTATTACAAAAAATAGCGCCTTCTAAGGCGATCGCATTTAATGCATTTAGTATTATTGCGCTATTACTGATCACCATTTTTACTCAAGGTGACGTCGCTTTATATTCAGTATTGGCAATTGGTTTATTTAACTCAATTATGTTCCCGACTATATTTTCAGTTGCAATCGAGCGATTAGGATCATTGACCAGTAAGGGTTCTGGTTGGTTGTGCTTAGCTATTGTAGGTGGTGCACTTGTACCATTACTGCAAGGGTTTATAGCTGACACAGTAAATATACAGCAAAGCTTTTTTGTTCCAATGCTATGTTATGTATTTATTGCATGGTACGGATTAAATGTTGTTCGCTTAGCAAACAAGTGGAAATAACAGACTATACAAGAGTGACTGAATACGTATTCAGTCACTTATAAAGCTACATTTAATAGGAACGTTCCATAAGCAATTAATACGAGTCACAATTTATTTCAATATTAGTCAGTTACCCCCTACAGCCTTTTGTTTTTTAATCCTTTATCCTTATTTTTATCTAATAACCTAGTCGCAAGCCTTATTTATTAGGACATTTAGCTAAATTTTTGCTAAAACTGTATGGATAATAAAGATAAATAATAAAAAGGATGTATATGCTTAACTCGTTGAAATTTACTTCCAAAGTGACTATTGCAGCCTCTTTAATTTTGGTTTTGGTGCTAGGGTTATTTACTTTTAATAACTACATTGCGATGCGCAAGCAAACAGAGCAGCAGTTAAGCCTGGTATTACAACAAAATTCCGAATCTGTTTCACAAAATATAGCGAGTTGGTTAAATGCAAAGTTGGCGATTGTTATATCAATTGCTAAAACCCATAAAGCTAATGATTCTAAAGCACTCACCCTTTCACAATTAAATACTGCAGAGCTTGCCGGAAGCTTTAAAAATACGTATATCGGTAAATCCAGCGGCACGTTTATATTAAACGATCAATCAGTCGTTTTACCTGCTGATTTTGATGCGACCTCTCGCCCTTGGTACAAATTAGTCGAAAACAAATCAAATACCGCTTTTACAACTCCCTATATTGATGTAACAACTAACGAGCTTACAATTTCAGCGGTAGTACCCATGCTACAAAATGGCCAGTTTAGCGGCGTTGCAGGTGCCGATATTGATATGCAAACCGTGACTAAAATTATTAACGATATTGATTTTTTAGGTCTCGGTTATGGTTTTTTACTCGATAACAAAGGTCAAGTGTTAAGCCATCCTAATGCTAAGTTAAACTTAAAAAATACATCAGACATTTTTGGTACTAATACGCCCTTGCAAAGTGAGTTTACCCAATACGAGATAAACGGAGAGTCTAAGCTTATCTCGTTTACAAAAATCAGTGGTATTGAAAACGTAGATTGGTACCTAGGTGTTGTCATAGATAAAGATAAAGCGTATGTCAGCGTTTCTAACTTTGGCCAAACTGCGGCTGTTTTTATGGTGATAGGGATCATTACTATCATTATTATGATGCAGCTTTTATTACGCTATTTAATGCAGCCTATGAACCGTTTAAACGATGCCATTAAAGATATAGCACAAGGCGAAGGCGATTTAACAAGGCGCTTAACCGTTGAAAATGATGATGAGTTTGGCGACTTAAGCCATTCGTTTAATATTTTCATCGAAAAAATTCAGCATTCAATAGAGCAAGTAAAAGAGTCAACAGAGCAATTAGATACAGCTATTGAGAGCTTGGTATCACAAACACATTCATCGCTGTCTATGTATGATGATCAAAGTAAACGAACCGATAGTGTTGCAGCGGCTATTAACCAGTTTTCAGCTACATCAATGGATATTTCAAATAATGCAGAGAGTGCATCGCAGCTTGCTAAAAATGCAGATGAGCACTCAACACAAAACCAAGAAGCGTTAAGTCACAGTGTTACAACCATCCACCAGCTTTCAGCTAATATGGAGAAAGCTCAGCAAACTATAAACAGTTTAAATACGCACACAGCCAGTATTGGGCAAGTGCTTGAAGTTATTAAAGGTGTAAGCGAGCAAACTAATCTATTGGCACTAAATGCAGCAATAGAAGCCGCTAGAGCAGGAGAGGCAGGACGCGGTTTTGCCGTTGTAGCAGATGAAGTACGCCAATTAGCACACCGCACTCAACAATCAACGCAAGAAATTGAAGACACGGTGAGCCAGTTACAAAAAGGCTCAAACCTTGCTGTAGAGCTTATGAAAACAAGCCTTCAAGACAGTGAAAAAAGCGTACAACAAGCAGATGCCGTCGGCAATTTAATGAGCCATGTTATACAAGCTATTAAGCAAATTAACGATGCAAATCATTCTGTAGCCAGTGCAACCGATGAGCAAAACCAAGTTGTTAAGTTATTAGATACTGATATTCAAACAATTAGTGCGCTTTCTATACAAGGCAAGGCTAACTTAAATGACACGCTTAACGAATGTACCAAACTAAAACAGCAGTTTAGTGCCTTAGAAAATATGGTTCAAAAGTTTAAAGTATAAAATTAATGACTAAAAAAAATGTGAATAAACCAAATTGGCTCAGTCTAATAAATATCGACAGTGTTTATAGCTCAGACATGCAACGCAAAGCGTTTTCTTTATTTACCATGATTGGGATATCAATTGTGGTGATTGCTGTACTCGTGTTTTTGAATTATAAGGTTTACTCACCGATACTCACTGCTTCATTAATTATCGTTAACATTACAAATATAAGCTGTTCTATCTACTTTATAAAAACGGGTAATCTTCAAGTAGTGGCATTAATAAGTATGAGTATTGTATGCATGATGTTTGTTGCACTTGTTTATACCGGTGGTAAAGACAACACCGCGCTATATTGGCTAATGTTTTATCCTGTAGTGACGTTTGCATCTTTAGGGGTCAGGTTAGGTGCTTGGTTAGGTTTTACTTTACTGTTTTCTTGTATTGTTATTTTATACGGCCCTGATTTTGGTCAAGTTAGCTATGGCAATGTAGAAAAAACACGGTTTATAGCGTCCTTTTCTATGGTGTTTTTATTCTCATTTATTGGTGAGTATTTTAGGCATAAAAGCCACATGGCTATTGCCGATATTACGCTAGAGCAAAAACAAGATGCTTATACCGACCCCCTTACTGGCATAGCAAACAGACGTTTTATTACCTCTCATTTTTTAAAGCTTGCCCAAACACGCCCAGAGCAGTACTTACCTTTTTCAATTTTGTTAATTGATTTAGATAACTTCAAGTCTTTAAACGATACGCATGGTCACGATTTTGGTGATACGGTATTAATTGAATTTACCAAGCTCCTTGAATCTCAGTTTTTGGCAACTGCGTTAAAGGCCCGTTATGGCGGTGAGGAGTTTGTTGTTATTTTACCGCAGGTTACTGTTACTACAGCCACTGTAATAGCAAACAAATTTCGAGAGGCTGTTGCAGGGCACGTTATATTTACTGATGACAAGCAGCGTATTTCAATCACCTGTAGTATTGGTATTTCCCAAGTAAATAAAGTAACTGATTATGATGATTCGTTAAAACAAGCTGATGAAGCTCTTTATAGTGCAAAAGCTGCTGGTCGTAATAGTGTCGTCTCGAACCTAGGCCCTAGTTGAAGGATTAATATGTCTCAAAGTAAATTAATATATGTTCATGACCCAATGTGTAGCTGGTGTTGGGGTTACTCACCAACCTGGCTTAAGCTAAAATCAGAGCTTGCTGGTAAAGTAGCAATTGAATATAAAGTAGGTGGATTAGCACCTGATAGCCAAGACCCAATGCCGCAAAATATGAAAGAGATGCTTGAGGGTACTTGGCATAAAATTTCAGCGCAGTTAGGTACGCAATTTAATTATAACTTTTGGCGCGATTGCCAGCCAAGGCGTTCAACGTATCCCGCATGTAGAGCTGCACTTATAGCGCGCAAAGCAGATAAAGAAGCTCAAATGGTGGCTGCAATTCAAAATGCTTATTACCTAAATGCGCAAAACCCGTCAGATGAAAGTACATTAATTAGTTTGGCTGAAAAGATTGGCTTAGATAAAAATGAGTTTACCGCGCAGCTAACGTCAAGCGAGCTTAATGATGAATTTAAAGCTGAGTTATCCTTTGTTCGTACACTACCAATCCAAGGTTTTCCCTCACTAGTGCTTATTAAAGGTAATAAAGCATACCCAATTGAAATAAATTACACCGATTGGCATTATTCCCTTAATCAAATTAATTCAATTTTAAAATAACCCAGCCTGTTTATAGGGCATTTGGTTAACAAATGCTCTTATCATCTTAAAACCCCCCTCGTAAGTCTTAATTATTACCACTGTCATAAAAGCGACTTTTTTGCGCAACATCCTTGTCATGTTTCATCTATAAACTCCTGCTCATTGAAATTATTAAGTCATAAATTATTTATATAACAAAGTTTATGACCTAAAAAAACAAACTAGCAAATCCGCTAACTAACGAGTAAAGGTGTATGCGATGAAAGGCGTTAAACCATTAATCTTAGCTGGTATTGTGGCCGCAAGTGCAGCAGTACACGCAAACGATTTAGATAAGGTTATTGATAAAAGCAGTGAAATTAATAAATCAGCTGCGCAATCACAAACAAAAATAGACAAGATTGCAGATTCAATGCAAGGACGTTTACAGCAATTTAAAACCCTCAATAAAGAAATTGACGGTTTAGCTGTTTACAACGCTCAGCTAACTAAACAGTTAAATAATCAAGTAGAAGAGATGGAATCTTTAAACCTGTCTATGGATCAGGTTTCTATTATTGAACGTCAAATTACACCTTTAATGATGCGTATGATCACAGGCCTTGAGCAGTTTGTATCACTCGACGTGCCATTTCTACAAGACGAGCGAGCAAAACGTTTAGCCTCATTAAAAACTATGATGGATCGCGCTGATATCACCTCAAGCGAGAAATTTCGCCGTGTTCTAGAAGCTTATCAAGTGGAAGTTGATTACGGGCGTACCATTGAAGCATATACCGCTCTATTAGAAGTCAGTGGTAAAGAGCGAGAAGTAGACTTTTTACGCATTGGTCGTTTAGAGCTTATTTATTTAACGCGAGATGGCAAGCAAGCAGGTAGTTGGGATACAGACACAAAAACGTTTGTAGCGCTTCCTGACTCTACTATAAGCCAAATTAACAAAGGTCTTCGCATAGCGCGTAAGCAACTTGCCCCAGATATGTTAACTCTGCCAGTACACGCAGCAGAATAAGAGGTTAAAAATGAAATTGTTTACTCAAATGACAAAAACGGCTCTTTTTGCTGCAAGTCTTACATTAAGCCTAGGTTTTACAGGTAATAGTATCGCGGCAGAGTCAATGAATCTTGACTCGTTACTTAAATCAATTGAAGACGGGAAATCGGTTCAAAGCGCACAAAACAAACAACGAGAGCAAGAATTTACCTCGCGTCAAAACCAACAAGTGCAAATGCTAAAAGATACACAAGCAAAACGCAGTCAAATGCTTGGTGAGTCAGAGCGATTAGAAACACAGTTTGAAGAAAACGAAGTTAAGCTTGCTAATTTAACCGACACTTTATCAAAGCGTATGGGATCACTTAAAGAACTATATGGCGTTCTTCAGCAAGTTGCTGGTGATTCAAGCAATAAATTTGCAACATCGGTTGTATCGGCAGAAATTCCAGGGCGAAGTGCTTTTATGGACGATCTCGCTCAAAAAATGGGCTCAACATCAAAGCTTGCTTCAATCGACGATATTGAAAAAGTGTGGTACGAGCTGCAACGCGAAATGACCGAGCAAGGCAAAGTAAGTCGCTTTAATACTACGGTTATAGTCGAAGGTGGTAATAAAGCACAGCAAGAAGTTGTTCGCGTAGGTGCTTTTAACCTTATATCGGGCGGTAAATATTTAGAATACAACCCAGGTACGAATACACTAAGCGAACTAACTCGCCAACCAGTATCGCGCTACACATCAACAGCGGGCGATTTACAAGAAGCTAAAACAGGTGTTGTGCAGTTTGCACTTGACCCAACAGGTGGTTCAATTTTAGGTTTACTCGTTCAAGCCCCAGATACTGCAGAGCAAGTACATCAAGGTGGCGCTGTTGGTTACGTAATCTTAGGTGTAGGTTTACTTGCATTATTAATTGCAATTGAGCGTTTTGTATCGCTATTACTTGTTGGTGGGAAAATTCGCCGCCAGCTAAAAGACAGCGTAGCGAGAGATGACAATCCACTAGGTCGTGTTATGAAAGTTAAAGATGACTACCCAAATGTTGCCTACGACACGTTAGAGCTTAAATTAAGCGAAGCTATTTTACGCGAAATGCCAAAAATTACGCGTAACTTAACACTTATCAAAATTATATCGGTAGTTGCACCGCTATTAGGTTTACTTGGTACGGTAACCGGTATGATCAATACCTTCCAAGCAATTACACTATTTGGTACTGGCGACCCTAAACTAATGGCTGGTGGTATTTCTCAAGCACTAGTAACAACCGTATTAGGCTTAGTTGTTGCAATACCAACCGTATTTATTTACACGCTACTTAATACTCGCTCAAAAGGTTTACTGCTTATATTACAAGAGCAAAGCGCCGGTATTATTGCAGAGCGAAGTGAGAAAGGAGAATAAGCCATGGTGCTATTGATTGACTCAATCAATGCTATCCGTGATTTTCTCGACACTGGTGGCCAAGTTCTCTTGGTCATTGGGGTGTTAATCTTCGCGATGTGGTTATTGATACTCGAGCGATTTATTTATTTTTTTAATGGTTTTCGTGGTTATAAAAAAGACGCTAAAAGCACATGGAGTTCTCGCTGTGAGCGTAACAGCTGGAATGCAGAGCAAATTCGTCAAGCGATGATCTCGCGTGCAAGTATGCGCCTAAATACTAATTTACCGCTTATTAACGTAATGGTTGCGTTATGCCCGTTACTTGGCTTATTGGGCACAGTAACAGGAATGATTGAAGTATTTGATGTGATGGCAATTACAGGCACAGGCAGTGCGCGCTCAATGGCATCGGGTGTATCTAAAGCAACTATTCCAACAATGGCGGGTATGGTAGGTGCGTTATCGGGTGTATTTGCATCAACGTATTTACAACGCAAAGCTAAGCGAGAAGTAGAGCTACTACAAGACAGCATGGTTTTAGACCATTAAGCAAAATTTTGATAAGCGGCCCATTTAAAGCCGTTCATCCTAGGAGAATAAAAAATGAGAGCCCCTTTAGGTAATTTAATGCAAGAAGACGAAGCTGAAGAAATAAACATGACACCTATGTTAGATGTTGTATTTATCATGCTTATTTTCTTTATTGTTACAGCCTCGTTTGTAAAAGAATCGGGTATTGACGTAAACCGCCCTGAAGCAGCAACAGCTGTTAAAAAAGAACGTGCAAACATATTAGTGGCGATTTCTGACACGGGTGAAATTTGGATTAACAAACGTCAAATTGATATACGTGCAGTGCAAGCCAATATTGAGCGTTTAAAAGCTGAAAACCCGCAAGGTAGTGTTGTTATTCAAGCTGACAAAAAATCAACAACCGATACTTTAATAAAAGTAATGGATGCAGCACGCGCAGCAGGTGTGTTTGATGTGTCGATTGCGGCTCAAGAAGCATAAGGGCAGGCAATGCGTTATTTAGTAGCATTAGTAATAGCCGGTGTAGTGACCTTTATGTTGTTTTTAGGCATGCAGGCACTTATTACTGGTGGCGAAGGTGTAATGAGTGAACCCGCCAAGGGTAATGTTCTTGATTTTGTAAGGCTTAAAAAAGAAGAAAGCGTGCAAAAAAAAGAACGCAAACCACAAAAACCACCAACGCCTAAAGAGCCACCTCCGCCAATGGAATCGCCGCAAATGCAAAATAGCGACGCGACTGCGAACGCTAATAACTTCGACTTTGGCGCCAATGTGGATGCAGATGTAAATTTAGCCGGTGGTTTAGCGCTTGAAACAAGTGATGGTGAGTATTTACCTATTGTTAAAGTGGCGCCTGTTTATCCTCGTCGCGCATTATCACGTGGCATTGAAGGCTACGTTATTGTTGAATTTACAGTAACTAAGCAAGGTACGGTGCGAGACCCACAAGTGATTAAAGCAGAGCCTGAGTCTCTCTTTGATAGAGCGGCGATGGATGCAGCCCTTAAATTTAAATATAAACCGCGCGTAGTAAATGGTGAAGCCGTTGAAGTTGCGGGTGTTCAGAACAAAATATCTTTCCAAATTAGCGGTTAATTTAGTAATTAACCACGAGTAAACGGACAGAAATGCGAGGCGATTATGAAATTACTACCTATAGCTAAATTTTTAAAATTAACACTATTTTGTACTGCTGCGATCAGTACAAGTATTGTTGCACCAAGTGCCCTAAGCCTAATACCAGGGTTAAATGTAGCTACGGCATATGCAGAGCAAGAGCAAAAAACAAAACGTGTACCAGCGCTTCGCGAAAAGGTCTACAGCCAACTCGCACGTGCACAAAAACTCGCTGATGATGGCGATGTTAAAGCAGGCCTTGAAGCGCTTGATAGCATTCAAGAGCGAGCTTCGAGCATGAACTCGTACGAAATTGCGATGATGCATAATTTTTATGGGTTTATTTATTACAACGAAAACTATTTACCAAAAGCGATAGCTTCGTTTGAAAAGGTCGTAGCAGAGGAAGCCATTCCTGAGTCGCTTCGTTTAAGCACTACGTTTAGTTTGGCGCAATTAGCTATGGCTAATAGTGATTACACTAAAGTTATCGCATTTTTAGATGACTGGGACAGTATTAACACTAAGCCTAAAACAGAAGGCTATTACTTGTTAAGGGCTCAAACATACTATCAGTTAAAGGATTATAAAAAAGGGCTTGAGTACATATCTCAAGTAATTGCTTTAAGCGACAGCGAAGGCAAAATCCCTAAGGAAAACTGGTTAGTACTACAGCGTGCAATGTATTACTCACTTAATCAAACTGACAAAGTTGTTGAAGTACTTGAGCGCATGGTAAAGCTTTATAACAAGCCTGAGTATTGGGTACAGTTATCGGGTATGTATGGTGAAACAGGGCAAGAAAAGCAGCAGTTGGCGGTAATTGAAGCGGCTTATCAGCAAGGATTTTTAACCTCTAAGTCTGATTTACGTCAATTAGCGCAAGTGTATTTATATAACGGCTTAGCATTTAAAGCCGCAGACGTTATGAGCGATGCGATTGAAAAAGGGATTGCAGAGCAAAACGCTAAAAACTATGCCTTTGTAGCTGAGGCGATGATTCAAGCAAAAGAAGACGAAAAATCAATAAAATACTTTGTGAAAGCAGCCGATTTATCACCCAGTGGTAAGTATGATCAACGATTAGCTGAAGTATATGTTAATACTGAGCAATATGAAGAAGCGGCCGACGCAGCGCGTAAAGCACTTAATAAAGGCTCACTTGATTTTGAATCAAATGCATTTGTAGCCTTGGGTATGGCTCAGTACAACTTACAAAATTTTGATGCCTCAATTTTAGCGTTTGAACAAGCCGAAAAACATAAAAAATCACAGCGTTTAGCGCAGCAATGGATTAAATATGTAAAGCGCGAAAAAGTGCATGCAGAAACATTAAGAACGGCACTGCTTTAAGCTTTAGTAATAACGTTTAAATATAATTTCATAATCGCAAATCCAAACCACACTATTTTTAGTGTGGTTTTTTTATGTTTTTAATAAATTAACCACTTGAATTTTATGTAAATAACTTTGTCATCTTATGTTTATTAAAGTGTAACTGTAATGTCATATAGCTACCGTAAGGTAGGCGCTGCTGATAACTCAAGTGACCTTAAAGCATTACTTAATGTTTTAAGGTGACTTGAGTTTATTTAAAGCACTTAACAAAATAATTAAATACTTTAACGGAGTGAACAATGAAATTATCTGACTTATTTAAAGTTAGTTTGATTGCAACTGCAGTATCTTTAGCGGGTTGTGGTGGTGACTTAGTAGTATCTGAAGGCGACACAACAATAAATGAAGGCGACACAGTTACTAATGTTGTTGAAGGTGGCAGTGGTACAGTAGATGAAACATCATCGCGTGATGATTCTCAAAATGGAACTACGGGTTTCCCTGCTGATATCGACAATGCACTTGTTCAAGGCTTAGCAACGGATGTCTCAAGTGAATTTCCAGCAATAACAGATAAACCAGTGTATCGCTTAAGTGCTGATACAACATTGATTGCTGATGTTTCACTAACTAATGATGCACATTGGATTGTGAATGGTCGTACTGCTGTGGGTAATGACCGCGCAGATAGTACAACGCTTTATATTCAGCAAGGTACAACGATTATTGGTGAATCAGGTGATGACTTTTTAGTTGTGCGTCGTGGTTCCCAAATTGAATCAGTCGGCACTGCAAGCCAGCCAATTACGATGACATCAATTCAAGATGTTACGGGTAGCGAGACAGCAATTGGCCAATGGGGTGGTTTGGTATTACTTGGTAATGCACCTGCAAACTCATGTGGAGACCAACAAGGTGAAGCAACAGCTGATGAACTTGCTAATTGTGGCGTGTCAGCTGAAGGTGATGCAGGTCAGTTCGGTGGAAATATCAGTGATGATAATTCAGGTACTCTAAAATATGTACTTGTTAAGCAAGCAGGTAAAACGCTTGGTAATGGTGATGAGTTAAATGGTATTACGTTTGCCGGTGTAGGCTCTGCAACTACGGTTAATTATATCCAGGTTCATGAAAACCTTGATGATGGTATCGAGTTTTTTGGTGGTACGGTTAATGTAAGTAATGTAGTGCTGACTAACATTGGTGATGATTCACTTGATTGGTCTTTTGGTTGGACGGGTTCGGCTACTAATGTTTACATTCAACAAGCCGCTAACGTAGGCGATAACGCTATTGAAGCTGATAACTCTGAGTTTGATTCAAGCGCCACGCCATTAACACTGCCTACTATATCTAACGTTACAATCGTCGGTGCAGAAGGTAATAATGGTATTCGTCTACGCGCTGGTACTGCGGGCGCTCTTAAAAATGTATTTGTAACGGGTCCTGCTACTTACGAAAACTGTTTACGTGTAGGGTCTGATTCAGTTCCTCGCGCTGAAGATGGCACACTAACGATTGTAAACTCTATTGTGGCGTGTCAAACAACGGCAAATAATTTTGGTAGTGAAGTAATTAACGGTGGCGACGTACAATCTTGGTTTGAAGGACAAGATGGTAACCAAGTACTTACGCCTGCAGAGCTTATGCTTGCTGATGACGGTTACACGCCACTTGCTGGTTCACCGCTTATCGCAAATGGTCAAATTGGTGCTTTTGATGGATCAACTAACTGGATGGAAGGTTGGACTGTCGGTATTAATGGCGGCTTCCCTACTGATATTGATAACGCGCTTGCACAAGGCTTAGCATCAGATGTTTCTAGTGAATTTCCAGCAATTACAGATAAACCAGTATACCGTTTAACTGAAGATACAACGTTCACAGCAGATGTAACGCTTACTAACGATGCACATTGGATTTTAAATGGTCGTACTGCAGTTGGTAATGACCGTGCAGATGCAACTATATTATATGTTCAAGCGGGTACAACGCTAATTGGTGAAACAGGTGATGACTTTTTAGTTGTACGTCGTGGTTCACAAATTAATGCCAATGGTAATGCAACTGCGCCAATCACTATGACATCTATTCAAGATGTAACAGGCGCTGAAACAACGATTGGTCAATGGGGCGGCTTAGTATTATTAGGTAATGCACCCGCTAACTCGTGTGGCGATCAAACCGGTGAAACGACAGCTGAAGAATTAGCTAACTGTGGTGTATCAGCTGAGGGTGACGCTGGTCAGTTTGGTGGTGATATTATCGATGATAACTCAGGTGTTCTTCGTTATATTGTTGTTAAACATGCAGGTAAAACGCTGGGTAATGGCGATGAACTTAACGGTATCTCATTTGCAGGTGTTGGTTCACAAACGAAAGTTGAATACATTCAAATTCACCAAAACCTAGATGATGGTGTTGAGTTTTTTGGTGGCACAGTTAATGTTCGTAACATTGTACTAACTGATATTGGCGACGATGCATTCGATTGGTCATTTGGTTGGTCGGGTCGTGCACAAAATATCTATATTCAACAAAGTTCAGTTGAGGGTGATAACGCAATAGAAGCTGATAACTCAGAATTCGATTCAAATGCGACACCATTGACTAAACCACTAATTTCTAACGTAACAATTGTAGGTGCTGATGGTACTAACGGTGTTCGTTTACGTGCAGGGACAGCGGGCGTTCTACGAAATGTTGTTATAACGGGACCTGAAGGTTACTCAAACTGTTTACGTGTAGGCTCAGACTCTGCTGCTAATGCAGAATCGGGTGAGTTGTCTATCGAAAACTCAGCTGTTGCATGTAATGAAGATAATAACTTTGGTTCACAAGCAATTGGTAGTGGCAATGTGCAGTCTTGGTTTGAAGGTCAAACGGGTAACTTAACGCTTACAGCTTCAGCACTTAATTTAGCGACAGACGGCTTTACACCAAAATCGGGTTCACCTTTATTAGGTGCTGGTGGGGATTCATCTGAGCTTGACTCGTTCTTTACCAAAACAGATTACATCGGCGCATTCGATGGCGATAATAATTGGATGGATGGTTGGACAGTTGCTATTACACCAAGCTTTCCTGACGATATTGCTAATGCATTAGCACAAGGACTTGCAACAGATGTTTCTGCTAGCTTCCCTACAATTACAGACAAACCTGTATATCAATTAACCTCTGATGTTGTATTTACATCTGATGTAACACTGACTAACGATGCGCATTGGATTTTAAAAGGACGTACAGCCGTTGGTAATGACCGCGCTGACAACACTACACTTTATGTTCAGTTTGGTACAACGTTAATTGGTGAGTCGGGTGATGACTTCTTAGTTGTTCGCCGTGGTTCTAAAATTGAAGCGGTAGGCAGTGTAAATCAACCAATTACTATGACGTCAATCCAGGATATGACGGGCGGCGAAACTACGATTGGTCAATGGGGCGGTTTAGTATTATTGGGTAATGCACCTGCTAACTCATGTGGCGACCAACAAGGTGAAGCAACAGCAGAAGAACTTGCCAGTTGTGGTGTATCTGCAGAAGGCGATGCAGGCCAGTTCGGTGGTAATGACCCTGAAGATAATTCAGGTACGCTAAAGTATGTTGCAGTTAAGCAAGCGGGTAAAACGCTCGGTAATGGCGATGAACTTAACGGTATTACACTTGCGGGTGTTGGTCGTCAGACTGAACTAGATTACATTCACGTTCATGAAAATCTAGACGATGGTGTTGAATTTTTTGGTGGTACTGCAAATATTAGTCACCTTGTTTTAACAAGCATAGGCGATGATTCACTTGATTGGTCGTTCGGTTGGACGGGTAAAGCGCAATATGTACTGATTAAACAATCAGACTCTGAGGGCGACAATGCAATTGAAGCTGATAACTCTGAGTTTGATTCAAGTGCAACGCCACTAACAATGCCAACTATCTCTAATGTAACAATTATTGGTAATGTGGGTGTAAATGGTATCCGCTTACGTGCAGGTACTGCGGGTATGCTTAAAAACGTAGTGGTTACAGGTGGTGCAGACTATTCAAACTGTTTACGAGTAGGCTCTGATTCAGCGCCGCGAGCAGAGGACGGTACATTAACTGTTACTCACTCAATCGTTGCGTGTGAAACCGCTAACAACTTTGGTACGCAAGCAATTGGTACAGGGAATGTTGAATCTTGGTTCTTAGGACAAACAGGCAATTCAGTTCAAGTAGCCGCTGACCTTGGGCTTGCAGATAATGGCTATATGCCAACTGCTGAGTCGTTATTACTTGGTAATGGCTTTGATTCATCAAGCTTAGATAGTTACTTTGATTCTGTAGATTACATTGGTGCGATGGATGCACAAACAGACTGGACAGCAGGTTGGGTAAAAGTAGGCCTTTAACCCACACCACATTATAGCCGAGCGAAAGCTCGGCTAATGTCTTGTTTTGTTTCGGAGTATAAAAATGAAATCTTTTAAACCCTCTACACTTGCTTTATCAAAATTAAACTACGCTGTAATGGCTGCGTTACTTGGTTTATCAGTAAATACAGCCACGGCTGCTGAGCAGCAAGTAGAAGAGCAAGAAATAGAAGAAGTTGTTGCTGTAGGGCAACGATTAAAGGGCAGTGCGGGTGCTGTACTGCAAGAACGTCAAAACCAAGCGTTTGTTGCTGATATTATGGGTGCAGACCAAATATCACGTACTGGTGATGGCGATGCCGCCTCTGCACTTCGTCGTGTTACTGGTTTAACGTTAGTCGATGGCAAATTTATTTATGTGCGTGGTTTAGGTGAACGCTATTCTAGTACTCAGCTAAATAGCATGTATGTACCAAGTCCTGATCCTACTCGCTCAGTGGTTCCTTTGGATTTATTTCCATCTGAAATTATTGAAAGCTTGAGTGTACAAAAGTCATTTTCACCGGATATGCCAGCGCATTTTGGTGGAGGTAATGTAAATATTCGCACTAAATCAATTCCTTCTGACTTTTTATTAAAAGTACAAGTGGGTACATCGTACAATACTTCTAATAGCGATACCGGTTACTTTTACAGTGGCGGTGATGATGACTGGATGGGTCGAGATGATGGTTCGCGAGCATTATCGGATGTGTTTACTACTGCGCTTACCAGTGATGCTGGTCTTGAGGGCAATATAAACACTACGTTAGCTGAGCGTAAAAACCTGATTCAATCGCTTGATTGGGATGTAGGTATTTCAGAAAAGGATGTTGACCCTGCTATGAACTTCTCTATTGCCTTAGGTGATAGATTTGAAAGTGAGGTCGGTACTTTTGGTGTGCTTGCAGCCGTATCTTACGATAACGAGTGGGAAGTAGTTCAAGAGCAAAGCGGCTCAAGCCTTGGTAGCTTAGGCTGTGAAGACAAATGTTTTGCCCAGTATTACGATGGTACATCGACTGAGCAAAATGTACGTTGGAGCGGCACATTAAATTTAGGATATGAGTTAAGCTCAAACCATAAGTTTGAGCTTACTAATATTGCACTTCATGACATGAGTGACCGCGTACGTAACCGCGATTACTTTGATGCAAATGAAACCGAAGAAGGTGTCACCGAATTACGCCGAGTAGATATTACGTACGAAGAGCGCGAAATGTTTTCGACTCAGCTTAAGGGGACGCACAACTTTCCAGAGCTAAATAATTTATTTTTTGATTGGTATGGCGGTTTAAGTCGAGCAAACCGTAATGCACCAGGTGGTTTAGATGTTGTTTATCAGCAAAACTTAGTTGATGGCGTGCTTGAATCTGAACAACTGCAAGATGTAGCTGCAACAAATATCACCCGTGAGTATCAAGTATTACACGACGATGTTGAAACATTTGGTTGGAATATGGGTATGCCTTTTTATGGTGACGGCTATGAGCTTGAGTTAAAAATAGGCGGCGATTTTTCAGAGAAAAAACGTGATGCAAGTAATGTGAAGTTTGGCATTACGCACCGTGGTATAAGCGATGAGTACTCGTTCGGCTCTAACGTAAGCGATATTTTTGCTGATGAAAACACGGCGAATGACGCTTTTTATGCAAGTGTAACCGGCTCAGGTATTTTTGATGACGGCACCACTGATGGTGATAAGTACAGTGCAGCGCATAAATTAGATGCTTATTATTTTATGGCGGATTACTTCTATCAAAACACTTGGCGTTTTACTGGTGGCGTTCGATGGGAAGATTTTTCTCAAGTATCAGTCGGTTATGAAGCGCATACTAATTTCTTTGAAAATACGTTACAAGAAATCCAAGATGTAGCTATTAATGAAGATAACTTTTTTCCTTCTTTAGCTGTTACGTACATCATGGATGAAGAAATGCAATTTCGCTTAAATTTAAGTGAAACAACCATTCGCCCTGATCTACGTGATGTAAGCTCTTCTTTCTTTGTTGACCCGTTAACTGAGTTTCTGGTGAGAGGATCACCTAGTTTACAAAGTTCTAATTTAAAAAATGTAGATTTTAGGTTTGAATGGTATATGCCATCAGGTAATAACCTTTCTGTTGCATTGTTTTATAAAGACATTGAAAACCCAATTGAAATGGTTGAGCTTGCGGGCGTAGGTGGTGCATCTCCACAGTTATTAACAGCAAATGCTCAGTCGGGTAAATTGTCGGGTATTGAAGTTGATTTTTTAACTGACTTTGGCTTTATAAATAAAGATTGGTCTTCAGCATTCTTGTCAGGCAACGTTACGCTATCTGACTCAAGTGTTAATTTGGGGATTAATGATTCAGACGGTGTTGACTCACTGTTTGAAACACAGCTTAAAGAAGCCCTTGAGGCCGATACAGTATCGAATATTGTAACTAACAATGAGCGTCGTTTAGTTGGTCATTCTGAGTGGGTTGCAAACTTACAAATGGGCTATGACTCGGATGATGGATTTCATTCTACTTCACTAATTTATAATGTGTTTGGCCCTCGTATAATTGTACCTGGTACACGTGGTAATGAAGATGCCGAAGAAAAGTCGTTTCACTCAGTTGATTTAGTTTATTCTTACTTCCCTAACTTTAACTCTAAAGTTAATTTTAAGGTTAAGAATATGCTTGGCCAAGAAAAAGAAATTGAACAAGAAGGTCTTACCCTTTGGGGACAAGACACCGGCACTGAGTTTAGTTTAAGTTATAGCTATGAGTTTTAAGCTTTATTTAAAATAAAACTCAAGGAATGAAATAATAAACTTCACTATCTATTAGCTCTGTATTTTAATACAGAGCTTTTTTGTGTTTATGCTCAGTATGAAAAATATTTAAGTTCTGTTTTATTCGCTAGTTTTAGCCGTCTACGAGTGTTAGTTTAGCGTTAATGAAAATTAAATCTCACGCAATGAATTTAATTTTTAATGTATTAAGGCATCTTTTATGAATCAAACAGTGGAACAAACAATGAAAAAAGTAGGATTAGTCGGTTGGCGTGGCATGGTTGGCTCTGTGTTATTAGAACGTATGCAGCAGCAAAGTGATTTTGCCCATATCGACACCACCTTTTTCACCACCTCACAAGCGGGTCAACTAGGCCCAGATATAGCAGGCGACGCAAAACCATTACTAGATGCAAGTGACATTAGCGAACTTGCTAAAATGGATATTATTGTTACTTGCCAAGGCGGCGATTACACCAATGCGGTATATCCAAAACTTCGAGAGTTGGGTTGGGATGGTTACTGGATTGATGCAGCTTCAGCACTGCGTATGAGTGAGGACAGCATTATAGTGCTGGATCCCGTAAACAAAGATGTTATTGAACAAGGCTTAGCGCAAGGCGTTAAAACCTTTGTGGGCGGTAACTGTACTGTATCGCTGATGCTACTTGCATTAGGTGGTTTATTTGAGCAAGACCTAATTGAGTGGGTAAGCCCAATGACTTACCAAGCGGCTTCGGGCGCTGGTGCACGAAATATGAAAGAGCTTATTGCACAAATGGGCGCTATTCATGCAAGTGTTGCAGATAAACTAGATAACCCAAGCTCTGCTATTTTAGAAATTGATAAAATAGTAAGCGAAACAATGGCGTCAAATGACTTACCACAAGACCAGTTTGGTGTGCCATTAGCGGGCAGTTTAATCCCGTGGATTGACGTACCTATGCCAAGCGGTCAGTCTAAAGAAGAATGGAAAGCACAGGTTGAAGCGAACAAAATTTTAGGTTCTTCTAAGCAACCAGTGCCAATTGATGGTTTATGTGTACGTATTGGCGCTATGCGTTGTCACTCACAAGCGATGACCATTAAATTACGTGAAGATATTAGCGTAGAAAAAATTGAAGAAATTTTAGCGTCTCATAACGAGTGGGTTAAGATTATTCCTAACGAGCGTGAAATTAGCGCAACAGACTTAACACCCGTTAAAGTAACAGGCACTTTAAGCATTCCTGTTGGCCGTATTCGTAAATTAGCGATGGGGCCAAAATACATCAGCGCATTTACAGTAGGCGATCAGCTTTTGTGGGGAGCGGCAGAGCCACTTCGTCGTATGCTACGCATAATTGTTAATGGTGAGTAATACCAATTCGCAATAATACTTAATCAATTTGAGGGGTTAAATCTGACGCTAACTACGTTAAATATTTCTGATATAGAACAACTAAATAACGAAATTTTTGCCTTGTTATCGACACGATTTTCTCCTCTCAAAATAGATCACTTAATTAAGCGAATTGGTATAATATATAATCAGTATTAACAAAAGGGGTTGGCAATTTGCCAGCCCTTTTTAGTTTAATGGCTTATAAAACCGCTTAAGAGGCTTAAACAATACTTTTTTATGAATGTTCACTGTTGTTTATTATTGAACTTAAGTAAACTGTTTACATTGTGCAACAGCCTATTCAAGTAACATTAATGACCTCTCACATAAATAACTTTGCCAATAAGCGATTAGCATTTGTTAGCTCCTATTTTAGTTCTGCAATTGCTATAAACACGGTTGTTTCTTGTTTTCTTATTTTTAGCAGTATTAACCACAGCGCCTCGCAAGAAAAACTTTACTGGCTTTTTACATTATCATTTATTTCATTACTTCGAATAGCCAGCCATGTATTTGTTAACAACACCCATGCTTTTAAATATCATCTGTATTTTATAGGTTTATTATTAACGGCTTTAACATGGGCTGCTTTCCCCATTTTATTTTATGAAAATATGCAAATGCAGGAGAAGTTTGTATCACTCGTTGTTTTTAGCTCCCTTGCTGGTGGCGGTGTAAATGTTTTAGCTTCTGATATTCGTTCCTCCTTGTCGTATATAACCTGTTTACTGGTTCCTTTTAGTATCTTATTACTTTTACAGCCTATTGAAGATGAGAATGTACTAGGTATTTTAGGGCTCGTTTTATGGTTTATTTTGTGTTTTGTTACTGCTGTACGTTCTGCCAAAGATGTAAAGTCATCAATTAATAATGAACTTAAGTTAGATCAATTTATTGAAAACTTAGAAAACGAAGTGCAACTTCGTACCGAACAAATAATCCTTTTAGAGCAAAAAGACAATTTAACTAAATTGTTTAATAGAGGGAGCTTTGTTTCTAATGTCGAACTTGATTTAGCCAATCAAAATGATGATATTAAAGCCGTTTTATTTTTAGATATGGATGACTTTAAAATCATCAACGATAAATACGGTCACGATTTTGGTGACTTTGTGCTGGCCCAAACAGGTAAACGATTAGTTGAAACGCAAACTCAAGGCGATTTTATTGCTTGTCGTTGGGGAGGGGATGAGTTTATTTTTTATTCTCGTAGTAACACCGAAGACGAACTTTTTGACTGTGTTTTTAGATTAGTTAAAACTTTAACGAAAACAGTAAGCATGGATAGCTATCAAGTAAACCCTTCTTTTAAAGTTGGGCTGTATTTTACGCGTGAAAATTTTAACCTTGAAGACGCGATTAAATATGCTGATGTTGCTATGTATGAAGGTAAGAAAAGCCGTAATGAAATATCGGTATTTGACGAGCGAATGCATGAATCGCTTAAAAGAGAAGAAGTACTTCGTAGCTCAATTAAAGAGTGCGTAGAAAAAGGTGACTTTCATCTGTGTTATCAACCTATTGTTGATATAAGTACAAATGAAATAACCACGTTTGAAGTACTACTTCGTTGGCAGTTTAATGATGAATTTATTCCCCCTTCAGAATTTATAGATATTGCAGAGCGATATGGAAAAATTAATATATTAGGTGAATTTGTACTAGAGCAAGCCATTGCGAGTTTAAGTAAGTTAAACGCTGTGAATAGTAAGATTGGATTGTCGATTAATGTGTCGGTGTTGCAACTAGAAAACCATAATTTTTTAGATTTTTTAGTTGCTCTTCTAAATAGATATGCTGTTAAACCATACAATGTGCATTTAGAAATAACAGAAACAGTGATGATTAAAAATTTACCGTATTTGTCAAAAGTGATTACGGCCATAAAAAATACCGGTGTGCGTATCTCTATTGATGATTTTGGTACTGGGTTTTCTTCTATATCGGTTTTAAAAGAGCTGTCAGTTGATTACATTAAAATAGACAAATCTTATATTGATAATATTTGTGAGTGCTCAAAAGATAAAAGTATTGTATCTGCGGTAACTAACATGTCGCATATGATTGGTTGCCAAGTAATAGCGGAGGGCGTAGAAAATACAGCTCAGTTAACGTTATTACAAAGCTTACAAATTGATAAGTATCAAGGTTTTATATTCAGTAAACCAGTTAGATTTGATCAAGCATTTTCACTTATAAATTAAAGGGATACACTCGCTTTATATTCAATTAAGCATTGCTGTATAAATTACATTTTACAGCAATGTCTTATTTTAAATACTGGATTTACATCATTTTTTCAGAAAAACTTAAAATCTATATTGCATTTTACTACCTTAGAATATTTCCCTACTCGTACTTTTGAATCTTCATATTCATCGTTCACTCTTAAAGTGGTATAACCTTTGCTTTTAATAAGTAGATTAGCCTGTTTAGCTACAATGAGGCTACCAACGATGTATTTTAAATGCGATCTACGTAGTGTTATTACAATTTTGCGTAATTCTTACATGTTTAAAATGCTCATTTGAAAGTATTAGGTAAAGGAAATTACAATGAGCTCGGTTTCTAATGTATTTCAAAGCAAATGGTTTAACTCATTAGCGGTTATTTTATTAGTCATTATTATTGCCAGAATAGCCGCACCTTATGCGCTTCAGCAGTACGTAAATTATCAGCTAAAACATACGCAAGGTGTTACGGGGCATGTTGGTGATGTAGATTTGTTTTTATATCGCGGTGCCTACGCGATTGACGACGTTGAAATTTACGCTGTTGATGCAACTTCAGCTCCTAAGCCTTTGCTGAGTATTCAAACTCTCGATTTTTCACTCGCGTGGTCAGCCCTTTTAAAGGGTAATTTAGTAACAAATATGGCATTCACGCGTCCTAAAATAGTTATTTATGATAAAGACCCCAATGCCTCTGAGCAAAATAAACAAGTAAAAGACGAAACTACTTGGGTAGGGCTCGCCAATAATTTAGTACTGTTCTCTATTGATACCTTAACAATTGAGCAAGGCAAATTAACTTTAGTTAACTCAACGAATAGTGGTGAAAAACCCACTTTTATATCAAATATCAACGCTCGAATTGAAAATATAACCAACGCGCAAAACCTATCAAAAACACTAGTGACTACTCTAAGCGTAGAAGGTGCATTAATGGGGGAGGCCGGATTAAAGCTTGATGGCAAATTAGATCCCTTTAGCAAACAAGCCAATTTTGATTTTAACGCAGAGGTACAGCGTTTCTCTGTTAAAAATTTAGACACTGTATTTAAGGTATACACGCCTTTTGATATTGAAGCGGGTGGCATTGATGGCGCTATGGAACTTGTAGCTAAAGACAATAACTTAAATGGTTATGTAAAAGCGGGCGTTCAAAACTTGAGTGTGTTCTCGTGGCGCGAAGATATAGAAAAAGATGACGACGGCATATGTACGGCCATATTTGAAGGCAGTGTTGATTTACTGGGCTCTATACTCGAAAACGATGAGTCAAAACTTGTTGCTGCACGTATTCCTATAGAGGGACAACTAGATAATACGGATGTTTCGACTTTTCAAGCTGTGATTTCGGTATTAGAAAACGCATTTTTTGATGCGTTTAAAATGAAAGTAGATAACGTTATTTCTTTTGAAGATACGGATGAAAAACCTGATAACGAGGAAAATTAAAGCTCTTTGGTAATTCTATTTCAATTAGATCTTTAAATTGCACCCACTTTTTAAACTTTAAGTGGGTGCTTTAGTACTCTTATCAGATTAGTTTTTGCGGTTACTCAATAGCTCTTTAAGCTCAGCAATTTGGGATTGTAGTTCGTTTACTTGCCCTTGCGTTGCAGGTAATGAGCTGTCGTCTGCGAGCTCTTCTCGCGCTTTGCGGTGCTCCTCACTCATAACTTCTAAAATGGCACCTACCATCATATTTAAAAATACAAATGCGGTTAAAAATATAAACGTAAGGTAATAAATCCAGCTTAGTTCGTACACCGCCATTGTTTCGTACATTATGTCGGTCCAATCTTCAAACGTCGCCACCCTAAACAAGGTAAGCATTGAGATTGATACGTCTTGCCAAAGTACGGGGTTTATTTCAGCAAACATCATGCTGCCCATTGCAGCGTATATATAAAAAATAACAAACATTAATAGGGCTATATAACCCATTTGTGGAATGGCTTTAAGTAATGAGTTAACTAATAAGCGCAGCTCAGGGATCATCGATACCAATCGCAGTACTCTAAATATGCGAAGTAGACGAGCAATTAACATAGTAGAGCCAGCAGCAGGATATAAACTGCCCAATACTATGATGGTGTCGAATATATTCCATCCTTTAGAAAAAAAGTGTTTTATGCCTTTACTTGCAATAAAGCGGATTACTAGTTCAATTAAAAAGAATGCGGTAATGCCAACGTCCATCCAATTTAGAGCAAGCTCTACGGTAGGATGTAGTGAGTAAGTGTGCGCACCGACTGTCAGGGCAGAAACAATAATTACAGCTATAACAAATGATTGAAATATCTTGCTTTTGTCTATACGCTGAAACAACTTTTGTAACTGCGACATCATAGAAATAGATCCTTTGGAGATTAAGATTTTATGGCGCTAATATACAATAATATTGTAATAATTTAACGCTTTTTCGATATAGAAAGTGTAAGGAAATTTAATGTTTATCAATAAACTAAAAAGTAGCGCATTACTTATTGTTGGATTATGTGTTTTAGCTGGTTGTAGCTCTGACGCGCGTTTTCATGAAGTTCAATCGGCGCGCCTTGATGAATGTAACTATAAAGCCGACAAAGAATATTACGAATGCCTAGATAAACAAGACTCTAACTACGAAGAGTTTAAAAAACAGCAACAAGCAGAAACTAAATAAGTAACCTTTATATTTATGACTAAAACTCAAAAGCAGCGCGATAAGCACATTCGACTAGCACTTACTAATGCATGCGAGGCAATAAAAGAAAGCGTAATTGGTTTTGATTATCTAACGCATACCATCGATTTAAATAACGAGGCCAATACGTTAAAAGTACAGTGCTATTTTAACGATGATATAGCCCTTGAAAGTGCAAAACCGCAACTTAACGAATTAACAGCTATTATACTTAACGAGTTAGCAGTTATTAAGTTGAACGCAAAACCAGCACATATTTCATTTTCCGCCAATTAACAGAGCTTTTGTTGGTTTGATAGCACATGGACGTTATAATTAGATAAATTATTTTTAGGGTTTAAATTATGGCTGTTCCTACGCGTTCGCAAATTTCACCAGGTACCACAGTAAATATTGTATTAAAAGAAGATCAACGCAGCGGCACATTAACTGAGGGTGTTGTTGAGCGCCTTTTAACAAAATCACCAAATCACCCACACGGCATTAAAGTACGTTTAGAAGATGGTCAAGTTGGCCGAGTAAAAGAGATTTTATAATGGCAGCGTTAACAGAACAGGCTTTTTGGGAATTAGTAACAACGCCTGATTTAGGGCTCGATCCGCAAAGTGTGAGCGATAGCCTAAAAACTAAACTTAATGATTTAAGCGATCAACACCTTATTGATTTTGATAAGCATTTTGGCATACATATGCGTAAGTGTTTTACCTGGGATTTGTTTGGTGCCGCCTTTGTGATGGCTGGATGTAACGACGATTACGGCTTTAGCGAATTTAGATGTTGGTTAATTTCGCGCGGTAAAACAGTATTCGAAAACGCCTTAGAAAATGCTGATTCTATAGCGCAGTGTACACCTGTTTATTACTTAAACGAGCAGCCTTATCCGTACATTGATGAGTATGACTTAATAGCCGGTTTATTATTTGAAGAACGTAACGAAGACGAATTGCCGTTTATCCCATCTGGCAGTGATGAACCCAAAGGTAAACGTTTTAAAGACAAACCTAAGTTTTTAAAGCAAAGCTACCCTTTATTATTTGCAAAGTACTGGCAATAAAATAAATACCAATTCGTATAACTAGTTAAACAATCTAATGAGTTCAATTTACCCTTACAATTAAGCGCATTGGTATAAATCGTTTTGTTGTTTAAGTACGTATTGAGTAAAGTGCTTAACAACAAAATAGTTTGTAATGAGTATCTAGGGCATGTTTACCTTTGGTGGTTGAATTTGTTCAATCCAAGAAGGATTTAATCGCGGCGCGAGATTTGTAACCTAGTGGGCTCGACAACTGCTCCTGCATTATTCTAATGGCTTACATCCATGTAAGAATAATAAAAACCGAGCAAAGCTTCCGCGTCCTACTCACGCGCTCGCTCCTGTAATACGACTTCTCTCCTTTTATAGTAAATCTCTGTTATAGTTGTTAAAAGTTATAAAAGCTAAGTGATTAGGCATTTTGCTATTATTTAACACGCTGACTCACGAGGATACACCCACGAAATGAAATATTTAACACTCGCTTTATTAACTGTCGCTTTTACAAGTGCAAATGCTTTTTCTGAGCCGAGTAATAAAACACGATTTATACCGTTTTTAAAGTCAAAACTGGGGGCATACGAAGTTGTGTCGACCAATTCAGGGTTATGCGTTAATAGCGATTTGAGTTTGACAGACGAAAGTGATTTAAGTGCAGGTTTTAAACTTGGAGAACAAATTGTATTTGGATCGCTCCACAATGGTACTCGCACTATTAAAAAACCAAACTTTTGTTTTATAACCAGTACGCTTAAATATAAAAGTGATGGCCTTGAAAACGGTTTAAGAATGAGCCGTTGTGAAAACCCTGCAAACGAAAAAACAATCAGTCAAAGTATCAAATTCTTAGCTGATAACACACTAAAATACACATTAAGCGAACCTAGTGTAGAGTGCACATTTAAAAAAGCAGACGAGAGCAAATAAAGCATCTAGTAAGTAGTAAATCATTCGCAGTATATTTTAGGGATATCGCGCCAACGCGTAGTGTACTGCGGCGATAAAAAATCACGGTTCATGTGCCATCGGTCATTTAATTTACTGCTTGCAAGGCTGAGCATCCCTTTTCCGTATCGATTGTTAATTGTATCTAGGCATTGCATAAGCTTTGGATTATCGGGGCTCTTATTAAATAAGTCATTTTGCTGAAACTGTTCTGATATTAGCTCTACCGCGCCCACACCACACTTATAAAATCGGATCCCCGGTTGGTAAATATTATTAAATACCTCAGATACAGCATTAGCCATCACGCAGGTGTCGTTAGTGGGTGAGGGGAACTTATACACAAACGACTTTTTATAATATCTGTTTTCGTGCGCACCACTAGCTGCAAAAATATAAAGCTGGTGAGTGAGCGAACGTTGCGCTCTTAGTTTATTAGCCACTGTGGTTACATGGTTAATTAGTGCTGTTTTAAGGGCTGTTGGCTCGCATATGCGCTCTCCAAAACTACGGGTCGAATAAATCTCTCGCTTGTCTTGTCGTACATCATCCCAGTTTAAACATGTTATCCCGTTAAGTTCGCTTACTGTACGTTCAACAACCACACTAAATGCACGGCGCATTGCTTTAGGGTTTTGCTGAGCAAGGTCCCAAGCGGTGTGTATATTCATTATTTTAAGCTTTTTAGCTAGTCGCCGGCCTATTCCCCAGACATCTTCGCAGCTCATTCTTTGTAAAATAGCTTGGCGAGTTTGCTCGCTATTTATTACTGCAACACCATTAAAGCCACTGAGCTTTTTAGCAGCGTGGTTAGCGGCTTTTGCTAAAGTAGGGGTCGGGCCAAAACCTACACCTACAGGAAGCTTTGTTTCGCGCCATACTGTGCGCCTTATTGTATGGCCGTATTCATGCCAGTCTTTAATTAATGATGTGTAGCCATTAAAGTGCAAAAACGATTCATCAATACTGTATATGTGTTGTGTATCGCAAAAGCGGCCAATAATATTCATCATTTTGTCGCTTAAATCAGCATAAAGCTCGTAATTGCTAGAGCGAATAACAACGTTGTTTTGCTCAAGCAAATGCTTAACTTTAAAGTACGGGCCAAATTTAGGAATATTTAAGCGCCGAGCAATAGGGCAAATAGCGCATACACAGCCATCGTTATTGGTAAGTACAACCACGGGTTTGGAGCGAATAGCAGGGTCGAATACTTTTTCGGCACTGGCATAAAACGACACAGCATCAACTAAGGCATACATTTTAGTAACTCTGGGCTTTGCCTGTGCATTCTTATTGATAGCGTTACTACGCCTTCTAGCTGAAATTCGTCTGCAGAGGTTAGTTGTACAGGCTTATGTAAAGAAGAAGCTGAAAGCAGCCGTGCATTGGTTTTATCAAGTAGTTTGCATACAAAAAGACCATTTAAGTTAGCAACAATAACGTCACCATTTTCTGCAGGCTCTGCACGGTCGATTACTAATAAGTCCCCTTCAAAAATTCCGACTTCTTGCATAGAGTTACCCGATGCAATACCAATAAACGTAGCATCTGGATGCTTTATTAAAAGCTCATCAAGGGTTACACCTAGCTCGGTGTACTGCGCTGCGGGGGATTCAAAACCACACACGCCTGCTTCTATATAAATGGGAATGACAAACATAACACAACCTAAAACGCATGCACTGTATAAGTGTACAGTATATGCGTTTTGTGTAAGTTATGCCAAGAATGTATGGCTGATCAATCCATGTTTTTGATCATTTGTTGTGCGGTATCTAAAAAGTCTTTGATTTGTTGAGGGTTTAAGTTTTTACACATTTGATTATTTATTTTCTGCTCTGAGGCTAACAACTTATCAAAAAGAACTTTACCTTGCTCTGTGAGCGATAAAATAAAGCAGCGCTTATCGTGCTCACTTGCCTGTTTACTTATTAAATTTAAGCCAATAAGATCTTTAATTAAACGTGCTATTTGCGCTTTGTCGCGCTGCGTTTTAGTAACAATATCGTTAGCCGTACAGTTATTTACGTTCGCGATAATATGTATGCAGCGTACGTGCATAGCATTAATACCAAGTTCGCCTGCGTTAATTGCTTCACGAATTGTTACACGGTAATTTTGCATTAATTCAAACAGCGTATTTGATAAAGGTGTATTCATAGAACTCTCAATATAGTTGACAAAGTCAATTAACTTGTTGTAGTTGATTTTATCAACCAATGGGGCGTTGTGCAATACCTGCTTTTTATAGCAGGTTGGTATTAAAGTCTAAGTTTTGTAAAACGAGGTAATACATGAGTAAACAAGTTCGCAAAGCCAACGTATTAAGTACACAGCAAATCACACCCCACCTACAGCGTATTGTTGTAGGCTCTGATGATTTTAACGACTTAACCTCACAGTACATTGGTAACTATGTAAAAGTACTATTTCCAAAAAATGGTGAAGTAGATTTTAACTTAAAAACAGCGTGTATGCGATCTTACACAATAAGGCATGTAGATGCACAAACAGGCGCGCTAACGCTTGATTTTGTTATAAATATGCACCAAGGTCCGGCAACTGACTGGGCTAAAACTGCAAAAGTAGGCGACGAGCTAGGCATTGCAGGCCCAGGCCCTAAAAAGCTAGATAATTATGAGCATTCGCATTATGTATTACTAGGCGATTTAACATCGGTAAATGCAATAAAAGGGTATGCGCAGCAATTACCTTTAACTTCAAAAATTGATGCTTTTGTACATGCGCCCACTGAGCAAGACATTATTGATTTAGAAACAAGCCGCGATATTAATTGGCTTGTTACCGACAACGCTGACGAAGCGCTACTTAGCGCACTTCAAAATTTGCACATTACAGCAGAGCTTCCCATTGTATTTATGGCATTGGAGGCTGGGCTTGTACGTAGGGCAAAAACACTGCTAACAGAGCAATTTAATATACCGCGCAGTAATATTGTTTCCTCAGGATATTGGAAAAAAGGCGTGGATTCAGAAGGCTATAAAAAGCAGCGCCAACGTGATGCACAGCTTGCCTGAATACCTTAGAGCAAAATAACATATACCTATTTTGCTTTAATACCTCTGCCTAACTTGAATTGACCTAATAGCAGACCCATTTAAGTGTTTTATGCTAATGATGTAATCCATTATTAGCATGCATTTTTAGGAGCTGCTATTTTGTTAAATTCCATTCCTTTTTCGTTATTAGAACTTGCCCCCATGATCAAAGGGGACAGCGTTACTAACACTCTTCATAAAAGTACTAAATACGCACAACGCGCAGATGAGCTTGGCTTTAACCGCTTTTGGCTTGCTGAGCATCATAATATGCCAGGTATAATTTGTGCGGCCACTTCAATTTTGGTTGGTCACATTGCAGGCAATACTAAAAAGATACGGGTTGGATCGGGCGGTATTATGCTGCCAAACCACTCACCTTTAGTTGTTGCTGAACAATTTGGTACGTTAGAGAGCTTATATCCAGGGCGAATAGATTTAGGGCTAGGGCGTGCACCAGGTAGCGATCCTGTAACAAGTCGTGCACTAAACAACGATATGAGCCGCGCAGAAAACTTTCCAGGTGAAGTAACTGAGCTGCAAACATTGTTAGGTCCTTACAATGGTACGCATCCTATACGTGCTATACCGGGCGAGAACACAAACGTTCCTATTTGGCTATTAGGCTCGAGTTTATTTAGCGCGCAGTTAGCGGCGCAAAAAGGGTTACCGTATGTATTTGCAGGGCATTTTGCACCGCGTTTTGTGCACGAGGCAATAGCGCTGTATAAGCGTGAATTTAAAGCATCAAGCGTACTTGATAAGCCATACGTCATGCTTGCACTGCCTTTAGTAGCAGCAGACACCGACGATGAAGCGCAATACTTGTCGACTACTTCTAAACAACGTGTGCTCGAACTCATACGTGGTAACGAGCTGTGGCTAAAACCACCTGTTGAAAGCATGGATGGGTTGTGGAGCGAACAAGAACGCGCTCATGTAGAGAACTTTTTAAGTCTAAGCGTAGTAGGCGGACATGTAAGTATTAAACACAAGTTAGAGATGATAGCGAAACAACTAGAAGTAGATGAGTTTATATTTACCAATGATGTGTTTGATAGTGAAAAACGCCACCGTGCACTCGAAATTTTAATGGAAATAAAGCATTAGCTCAAAAACTATTAATTTAGATAGTGTAGTTAAGCAAGCGTACACCTTGCCTCTGTTAATGTTGCAGGCATCAATTAAAGAACATTCATTTATACATTGAATTAATTTATGTGATGTCTGCAAAGTTTAAAATCAGTCTTTTTTTAAATAACTAGCTTATAGTAAGTGGATTTAGTAACTATATAGCGTTCTATTTTATCAATCGAACTGATTTAAATAATCAATTTTAAGATATCACTTTTATTTTTTATAATGTATGTATTAAGCCAAACATCATTAAATAAAGGTAGGTTCACCGTGAAGTCTCTAAATAGCGCAACAGCTAATTCAGTTAACAAAACAGCGCAACCAAAAGTTGCACTGATTGCTGAAGGTGGCGGGCAGCGAGGGATCTTCACAGCTGGCGTACTTGATGCGTGGTTAGAGCAAGAATATGACCCATTCGATTTATTCATTGGCACCTCTGCAGGTTCGCAAAACTTAACTAGCTACTTAGCGCGTCAAAAAGGCTATGCCAAACGCCTAATTAGAGGGCTTTCGCGTAACAAACGTTTTTTTCAGCTTGGTCGCGGATTAGTGGGTAAACACATAGTTGATTTAGATTGGTACTTTGACAAAACCACCGAGGTAAAAAGAGCCATAGATTTTAAAACAGCTAAAACGAGTTTAGGCGCGCGTGAGCTACTTATAACAGCCACTAATGCACGAGACAGAAAAGCATATTACCTATCACCTACAGGTGAGAGTGGTCAATGGCGTGATTTGTTAAAGGCTTCTAGCGCACTCCCGTTTTTATACAAACAAGGTGTAAAGTTAACACCTTGGTTAAACGCAGAAGCAGCTAACGAAATACACCTTGCTGAAGAGCAAGTACAGAGCGATTTTTATCTAGACGGCGGTTTAGCCGCTCCATTACCAGTGCGTGAAGCTTACAACCGAGGCGCTCGTAAAATTGTTGTAATAAGAACGGTTGACGCTAATTTTCAAGCGCAATCTGCGTGGGTTCAAAAGCTAAAATCGCTTGCAACTGTATCAGGTTACTGCCCAAAAACTTTAGACTATTTATTACAGCACGAGCAGGCCTATTTGGATGAACTTGAGTTTATTGCAAACCCACCAAGTGATGTGGAAATAATACAAATCTTTGCAGACGAAAAGCTGCATAGCAAATTATTAGGTAGTTCAAATAACGATTTACGTTTTGATCATAAATTAGGCTTAGATGCTGGTCGCTCATACTTAGCAATGCAAAACTTACAGGTTAACAGTAATAACTATTACAGTGCACCTACACAATACAGCTATAACTAATTAAAAATAATTTAAAAATAGCGCATAACTTTATGCGCTATTTTTTTGCCATTCTTAATCCTCGTTACGCCTCATATAAACCTTACTGCATCAAAATAAAAACTATTGCATCTTGCACGCATACGCAAAACAAAACACTGAATATTAAAAAGATATTATTGATTTTTTAACTAATCAATATAAAGTGTAAGTGTGATTTATTATTCACATTTATAGAAATAAAATTCAGCACTAAATGTGCTTACTTACAAATTATTAAACATCAATACACACTTCACTATGGGGTAAAGCCAAACTTAAACACTATTATGTTTAATGCATAATGAGCTGCCGGATTTTTTAAGTTAAGTAGCGCCACATGCAGAGTTTAAAGTCGGTGCTAACATAAAGTAAAAGTATAAAATAAAAAGGGATTAGTAATGTTCGATACCGTCGTCAAAAGTGTAAACAACCTTTTATGGGGAGAAGGTCAGGTACTTATTTATATACTTTTGTTTACAGGTATATGGCTTTCGGTACGACTAAAAGCAATTCAAATACTTAAATTTAAACATATGTTTAGCCTTTTAAAAGGCAGCAGCAAATGTAAAAAAGACGACATTTCATCATTCCAAGCATTGTGTACAGGGCTTTGCGCACGAGTAGGTACTGGTAATTTAGCCGGTGTGGCAGTGGCAATTTCACTTGGCGGCAGCGGCGCTATATTTTGGATGTGGGTAATAGCCATATTGGGTATGGCTACAGGCTTTGCCGAAAGCGTACTTGGGCAAGTATATAAAGTGCGCGATAGTGGCGGCGAATTTAGAGGCGGCCCTGCGTATTATATTCAACAAGGTCTGGGTAGCCGGGCGTTTGCAATTGTGTTTGCCGCGTGTTTGTTTTTAGGTTACGGCTTTACGTTTAGCGCAATGCAAACGAACACAATTACCGACGCGCTTAACTACGCGTTTGAAGTTCCTACATTTTATTCTGGCCTAGTTATTACCGTACTAGCAGGCTCAATTATACTCGGTGGCTTTAAGGCAATTGCCCGATTTGCAGAGCGTGTTGTGCCAATAATGGGCATTGTGTTTGTACTTGCCGCCGTTATTATTACGATTATAAATTTCACGCAAGTACCCGCCATGCTTAAAGATATATTTTTATCGGCGTTTGGTTTACAAGAAGCCGGAGCGGGTGCAATGGGCGCTGCCATTAAAAACGGTATTCAACGTGGTTTATATTCTAATGAAGCCGGTGCAGGTAGTGTTCCGCATGCTTCAGCAAGTGCCAGCCCAATTCCTAATCACCCAGTAACGCAAGGTTACATACAAATGCTAGGCGTATTTTTCGATACAATAGTACTGTGTAGCTGTACCGCTGTGATCATTTTATTAGCCGATATAGACATAAGCGGTGAAATGGAAGGCATTCGTTTAACACAAAGCGCGATGACCGCTCATTTAGCACAAGGTGGTGTTTATTTTGTCGCAGCTGCTATTACCTTATTTGCTTTTACATCGGTGGTGGCAAACTACGCCTATGCAGAGAGTAACTTGCACTTATTTAAGCTCGATAACAAAGTAGGGCGCGGCATTTACACTTTGCTTTATTTATCAATGATGTTGTGGGGCGCGTCGGCCACATTAAAAGAAGTCTGGGATTTAGCCGATATTGCCTTAGGGTTAATGACAGTGGTTAACGTTATCGCTATTATACTGTTAACGCCGACTATTTTGTCTGTTACGAGCGATTACCACGCACAAAGAGACAAAGGTTTAGAGCCCGAATTTAAAGTAAAAGATGTAAAAGTACAGGGCAAATGCGAAGACGGCGTTTGGGATTAATTCACGTACTTTAAGCACACTTAACTATAAAAAGCGGTTTTATGGCAACATAAAGCCGCTTTTCATTTTGCATAAATATTCACTTTCAGTGTTGTAAAATAACTGAAGCAACCAAAATAAAAGGCACAATTTTTTAGATGATCGAGATTCACGCAGGGAAAACAGCGGCTAAAATTATTAACGAACAGGGCTTTAAACCTGAACTTTTCACCTCTTTTTTAGGTGCAAGTGGCGGTCCTAAATGGTTTACATTATTTGGCTTAGATAAATATATTTTTGGTGAATTTTTTAAAAACCGTACCCAACCACTTAATTTAATTGGATCATCTGCTGGCGCTTTTCGCTCTGCGTGTTTTGCACAAAACGATCCTGTTGCTGCGATTGAGCGCTTAGCAAAATCGTATTCGCAAACTCGATATTCAAGTAATAAACCAACACCTAGTGAAATAACAATAAAAGCGCGCGCATTACTTGAAGATGTTTTTGGCGATAACGGCGTAACCGAAATTATAAATAACCCAACATTTAAAGCGCACTTTATAGTAGCAAAATCGAATGGCTTTATTGCCAGCGAAAATAAATTAATACAGTTAATGGGTTTATCAAAAAGTTATATGTTAAACCGCGTTAACCGAAAATTATTAGGATCACAGTATGAGCGCTTTATATTTGGCCCAGCAACAAGTGACTTATCAATTACCGACAGCTACAATTTTAAAACGCAAAACATAGCGCTTACTCAAAATAATTTGAAAGATGCGTTACTTGCATCGGGTTCAATACCACTTGTTATGCAAGGCATAAAAAATATTGCAGGCTCACCTGTTGGCATGTATCGCGATGGTGGAATTATTGATTACCACTTTGATTTAAAAATTAATAATCCAGGACTCATTTTGTATCCGCATTTCAATTCAGAGCCAAAAGCAGGGTGGTTTGATAAAAACCTAAAGCGTAAAGTATCGCCACTTAATTACGACAACGTGGTAATGCTAGCCCCATCCAAAAATTTTGTAGCAAGCTTGCCGTACGGAAAAATTCCAGACAGAAACGATTTTACCGATCTTGATGCAGACACGCGTATTAAATATTGGAATATAGTTTTTAGTGAAACAGAAAGGCTAGCTGAAGCGTTTGATAAAAAGTTAAAAATGTTATTAATTTTTAAAAATAAAATATAGTTTTATTAGTTGCTATAAGAAGTCAGTTAACATAATTAATTTTAATCGTGTTAACAGACTTCTTCTATAACATTTAACCCAAGCTTTTAAAGTCGTAAGAATAGATGTAAATGGTTATTTAGATATCTCTTCAATGTACTCCTGAAGTTTATTTTCAGCATTATCCTTACCAAATAGAATTTGGCAGACTTCATGTAAACCAGGATCTGAAAGAATATCTTCTTTTCTTACAACCAGTGAAATTTTAGAACGTCGACGTAAAAAATCACTGAGTTTAGTTATCATTTCCCGCTCAGCAGCGTGTTCAATTTCCACACGTAAGTACTCCGAATTCTTAATAAGGAGTTCGCCTTTTTCAGGTGCTTCACGAATTTTTTCTAGCATGTTAATCGCATTTCTGCCGTAACGTCTCCAAAACCGCTTACTAAGTACCTCTGTAGATGTTTTAGGTGTTAAACCATCCAAATTCATTAATTTTGCACGATGCATGAACTCATTTTTAACGGTGTCGTCAGGTTCACCGTACCATTTGTAATCTTCATAAGGTAACTTAATACCTAATCCAGTGACTAAATCAGCCACTTCATCGCCTACATTAATACAATCTGTTAGTTTTCCGCCAAAGATAGAAAGATATTTTTGATCACTATTTGTATCTATAGCGTGCTTGCGCGATAATTGCACCCAGTCAGCCTTACCATTACCGTCTTTTTTAATTGCTAATGGTCTAACTCCACAGCGCTCGGCTATAATATCACTTTTTGTAATTGGCTTTTCTAACTCTAATAATTTGTTAGCATTATCAAGCACAAAGTTTCGATCCTCATCAGTCACTTGTGATTGCGGACTATGAACTTGTGTATCGGTTGTACCAATACACGTTTTTGGGCCCATGGGGATCACAAAAAACAACCGACCATCATCTGCAAAAAACGTCAGTACTTTGTTACTGTTAGTTACCTTATCAACAATAAGGTGAATACCTTTTGAAAATACATGGTGATGTGCTGTGGTTTGACTATTTGTATTGTTAATAGGATCAACAAATGGGCCTGCTGCGTTAATAATAACTTTAGAGCGGATAGTAAACTTCTCTTTAGACATCTCGTCTACTGCATTTGTAGTCCAAATATCATTAGAGCGAGTAGAGCCCTGCGAACTTACGTAGTTAGCGGCAATACACCCATGGCTCATACTAGAGCGAATAAAATTGAAAACAAAACGAGCATCGTTATCCAATAAAAAGCTGTCTGAATATTCAAATCCAGCCTCTACATTTTTTGTGTTAATGACTGGCTCTGATGATTTTATTTTTTTTGCATTGAGGTATCTAGGAGATTTAGTAAAAAAACGTCCCATAAACCAATAGAGAATAGTACCTAAATAAACAAAGAATGCCGGAAATCTAAAGCCTTTTTGGATACTTGTAAAAAAGCGAATTTCTTTAACAGTAGAAGGATAGCTACGCATTAAATGGTTTCTACTTTTACAAAGTTTATTAACCAAATTATATTCATGACTTTCTAAATATTTTATGCCACCCCAAGCTAAATTTGATGAGTTTGAACTAGTGAAACCGGCAAAATCACCTTTGTCTATCAAGGCAACTCTAGCGCCCTTAGCGGCTAAAGCGGCAGCAGATACAGCACCGTTAATACCCCCTCCAATAATCAAAACATCATAAATATCTTGGGGAAGTTTTTTAATATTGTTGTCTCTAAGTTGACTCATTTGTTGAATTACCTATTTTAATATCAAGCTATTTAGACCAGCTCAATTAAATTTAAAGTATTAATGTCCTAAACGGTATTTATCGTGCTATCAAAACTTATACTAGGCATGCAGGTAAGTAAGTATACGAGTAATAATAAAAATACTTTCGATATTTTTATTATTTAACTCAAGATTTGTTACCCAACATTTAAGTACTTGACACAAGTAAGCCTTCAAACGAAATCAAAAATTAATTGATCTGATTAACAAGGATGACCAAGCTACTGCAGATAACTATTGTATTTTAAGACTCTGAATAGCTATAACAGTACGAAGTTATTATTTACTTCGGTTTTCTTTTTATTAAAAATAACATTTAATAACGAACATTTGCAAACATTAAAGTACATAAATGAAAATTAGTCTAGCTATATCAAACCCACCGTAAAGCAATAAAAAACTTAGGAGTTTAATTTTTTCCGCTATAGTTTTTTGACACCCCATTAAATCAATAGTTACTACGGCGTTTTGATATCCGATAAATCAAGCAAGGCTGGGCCAGTTGGAGGTATATTGTTAGCTATCTTTATTTTTCTTGATACAACAGCTATTGCCGGCTGAAAAGCGCTTGTTATATCGATTGTATGTCTCTTTGGTTTCTTATTATTAAAGCCACAAATAGTTTTACCATCTATGGCTATAACGCCAACGTTTGTTGCTATATGTGCAGCCTGTGTCCAACGTATAAAATTTTGTTGTAATATCTATCCTATTAAAAGCATGATCATTTTATCTTCTTAAATAACTCTCTACGTTAAAAATTATTAATAGCTGACAGAATAGGGGCAGGAGGGGGAGCAATACAGGAAAATGCAGAGAGCAATTGGAGATAACAACTCTATGTCATAATTTTTCTTTGTTATCGCGCTATTTCCTCAGCGCTATAATAGATCACTAATTTAATACAATAGGTATGACTTTTCAGATGATATAGGTGAATAGTACCATCTATAGTGTTGTGAACTGGAAGACTACTTTCAAATGAGACATATTTTTCAAGCAAATCAATCTCATTATTAGCAACGTATTCAATGTTTTTCATCCATCTTCGGTGCAGATCACACCTACAACGAGAATGAATAAGATAGCATGAAGCTTATATTCGACTTTAGATTGCAGTTGTTCGTCGGATATTATTGAAAAATGTTCATCAAAAATTAATTGTATGGGACTTCTATTTATAAGAAACCTATTCGATCATGCTGTAGCTAAAATGGAAAGCTCATGATTTCCCCATGATGAGGGAAAATCTATTTAACTGTTATGTTAAGCTTTTACCGAGCGATATGCAGTTCGACATCGTGCTCATTGAGTAAAGTAAGTATACTTTCGGGTGGCTGAGCATCGGTAATAAAGTTATCTGCCTGTGAGATATTACCTAATTTTACCATCGCATACCGACCGAATTTAGAGTGATCTGCAGCAAGTAAAACTTTACGTGAATTTTCAATGATTGCCTGGGCTACGCGCACTTCACGATAGTCAAAATCAAGTAACGCACCATTTTCTTCTATGCCACTAATACCTATAATGCCAAAATCCATACGAAATTGTTTAATAAAATCCTCTGTGGTCTCACCAATAATCCCGCCATCTCTGTGCCTAACTTCTCCACCTGCGATAAGTACAGAAAAATCTTTCTTAACACCTAATATAGCCGCAACATTAAGATTATTAGTTACAACTTTCAAATTTTCATGACCAAGAAGTGCTTTCGCGATTGTTTCTGTTGTAGTGCCTATGTTTATAAATAAGGAAGAGCCATTAGGTATCATACTAACTACATGCTGTGCTATTTTTTGTTTAGCTTCTAAGTCCATGATTTTTCTAGTTTGATATGCTGTATTCTGAATGCTTGAAATGGCACTAGCGCCGCCATGATGACGTCTCAATTTATTTAAATTAGCAAGATAAGCCAGATCTCGTCTTATTGTTTGTGGTGTAACTTCATAATGACTTACTAGTACTTCAATAGAAATTGAATCTCTTTCTTTTAATAATTTTAGTATGGATTCGTGTCTTTGGTCTTGAGTCATTTTTTTCGCATTTTAAATTTAGTTAATAGTAAATTATAGGTTAAGAGCTAACAAATGAAAATCACATATAAATAATTATATATTAAAGTTGTATTTTTGTTGTATGTAGCAATTAATCCATGTAATAGTACAAAAACGAAAATAACCGAAAGTAAAAGTGAAAAAATAATGAATAACTATATCCTTTCAATTGATCAAGGTACGACAAGTTCTAGAAGTGTGCTATTTGATTTAAATGGTAATATTGCATACCTAGAACAACAAGAATTTGACCAGCACTTTCCAAAAGATGGTTATGTAGAACATAAACCAGAAGATATTTGGGCTTCTGTACAGCAAACAATGACAGCTGTAATGAAACACCTAGACCCTCAACACGATAAGGTTATTGCCATTGGTATTACTAACCAACGTGAAACGACAATAGTATGGGATAAAATTACTGGTGAGCCCGTTTATAACGCGATTGTATGGCAAGATAGACGTACGTCAGAGTTATGTAATGATTTAAGGGCCGCAGAAAAAGAAGAGTTAATTAGAAAAAAAACCGGCCTTTTAATAGACCCATATTTTTCTGCAACTAAAATAAATTGGATTTTAGAAAATTGTCCCGATGCTAGAGAAAAAGCAGAAAAAGGCGATTTAATCTTCGGTACTGTCGACACTTATTTATTGTGGAAATTGACAGGCGGAAAAGAGCACCGCACAGACGCAACGAATGCTTCGCGAACTATGCTCTTTAATATTCATACCCAAGAATGGGACGTGGAATTACTTGAACTTCTGAATGTGCCAATAGAGATGTTACCAGAAGTAATGGATTCATCAGATGATTTTGGTGTAACAGATGAACGCTATTTAGGTTACGAAGTACCTATTCTTGCAATGGCAGGAGACCAACAGGCAGCGTTATTTGGGCAAACTTGTTTTCAACCAGGAATGGCTAAAAGTACCTATGGTACAGGATGCTTTATGATGGTTAACACTGGCGATAAAGTACTTGAATCTGAAAATAGACTTCTCAGTACAGTAGCTTATAGATTAAATGGGAAACCAACTTATGCGCTAGAGGGGAGTATTTTTATTGCAGGTGCTGCAATTCAATGGCTTAGAGACGGTCTACAATTAATCCAAAAAGCTGAAGAAACAGAGTCACTTGCATGCAATACCTCACTAGATCACGGTATATATATGGTACCCGCTTTTACAGGATTAGGTGCTCCTTATTGGGATTCTAATGCGCGAGGTGCAATTTTTGGCTTAACCCGAGATACGGGTATAAAAGAGATCGTAACAGCTGGATTACAATCAGTTTGTTTTCAAACTAAAGACCTTCAAAAGTCAATGGAAGCTGATGGCGTAAGACCACAGGTACTAAGAGTTGATGGCGGTATGGTAATAAATGGCTGGCTTATGCAATTTTTGTCTGATGTTTTAGGAGCCGAAGTTGACCGTTCGACCATAAGTGAAACTACTGCTTTGGGTGTAGCTTACTTAGCAGGTTTAAAAGCGGGTGTATTCCCATCACTTGAATCATTAGCGACTAACTGGAATTGCGATAAACGATTTGTTCCTAACATGACTAAATCAAAACGTGATGAATTATATGCCGGATGGTGTAATGCGGTAAAAAAAGTACAAAGCGAATAATAAGCCGCTTAACTATAAAACCATAGCAACATATCTATTAAGGTTTATTAGTGGAGACTATTTTTATGATACCACTACATACTCCAAGCGTAAAAATAAATAAGTTGATACTTATCTTATGGTAATTTTCAGCTGTAAAAAAGTTTCAAAATATTCATGGTTTATACTTATGCAATAGATATCATTATTGAGGGTGGTTTTATGTTTATAATTAATAAGGAATATTAAAATGTCACCTTTCTTAGCTGAAATACTAGGAACTGCACTGCTTATTTTAATTGGGGGCGGGGTTGTAGCCAATGACATACTAAAGAAAACACTAGGCCATGGCGGCGGTTGGATGACGATTACCACTGCTTGGGGACTTGGTGTTTTTATCGGCGTGGTTGTTGCCGGTCCCTATAGTGGAGCACACCTTAACCCTGCAGTAACAATAGGCTTAGCCGTAGCTGGATCATTTCCATGGTCCGAAGTTCCAAGTTATATTTTAGCGGAATTTATTGGCGCGATGGTTGGCGCTTCGTTAGTTTATGCAGTTTATAAAGATCATTTCGATGCCACTGACGATCCCACCTTAAAACGAGCTGTTTTCTGTACATCTCCAGCTATACCAAATACGTTTAGAAATATACTTAGTGAAATAATAGGGACCTTCGTTTTATTAATTTGTGTTTTTTACTTCTCTTCAGCTGAAATTGACGATGGCTCTGGCGTAAAAATAGGCTTAGGTTCAATAGGCGCTATACCTGTTGCTTTTGTTGTTTGGGGTATTGGACTTTCTCTGGGTGGGACTACTGGATATGCAATAAATCCAGCTCGAGATTTAGGCCCGCGAATTGTACATTCTTTATTACCAATAAAAGGTAAAATTGATAGTAACTGGGGTTACTCATGGATCCCGGTAGTTGGTCCAATAATAGGGAGTGTTTTAGCAGCTTTATTATATATATTAGTTAAATAATTGAAATATAGTTATTTAATTTTACTAAAAAATGATTATACACAGACTACTTTTCTGAACACACAAAAGAAAAATATAATTTATATAAGCAATATAGTTAAATAAAAAAGGGCGTGTAGCCCTTTTTTATTTAAAGCTAAGGCTATTACCAATACAAAAATATAAATAAAAAAGTATAAAAAATTTATATATCGCGACGGCGGAATTATCGATTACCACTTTGACTTAAAAATTAATAACCCAGGACTTATTTTATATCCGCATTTTAATAGTGAGCCAAAAGCAGGGTGGTTCGATAAAAATTTAAAACGTAAAGTATCACCACTTAATTACGATAATGTGGTAATGATCACTCCATCAAAAGAATTTATAGTAAGCTTACCTTACGGAAAAATCCCAGACAGAAACGACTTTACCGATCTTGATGCAGATACACGCATTAAATATTGGAATACCGTTTTTAGTGAGACTGAAAAGTTGGCTGAGGCGTTTGATGAAAAATTAAATAATGAAAGTTTCGATTCAAAGCCATATTAGTAATTTAATAGCTGACTATTGTAAAGTTAATATAATAGTTAGAGGCATAATAAATCTATAAATAGATATATTTATAGATAAAAAGGTAATCATATAATAAAGTTACGGTAATATTAAAAGTGAAAACAATTCATGGACTTGAAACATAAAAAATTATTTTATATATGAATCAAAAATAGGGAATAAGATGGAATCAACACATAAGATTACTAGTATAGAAAAATTTAATAAAATTAGATTAGAGTTTATATTTAAGAATAGTAAAAATAAAATTTTTAACTTTAGAAAAAAAAATCATCTAGTACAAGGTGAACCTTTTGAGTACGGCTTCAAAATAACAAACATAGGAGATGAGTTGTTCTCTGGAGCTCTTCTAAGCAAATTTAAAATTACTCTTTGTTCAATGAACATGGTTGTAAGCTCAAATAAAAAGCCCAATATTAAACAGCTAAATCCTAATGAAAGTACAGAGATCTATTTTGACGTAGTTACAATGGCTATCTCTGGTCCAATATGGATAGAAGCTGAGTTTGAAGCAAAGGATAAAGAAGTAACCATTTATACATATCAATATGATGTAAATCATAAAAATGATGAGAAATATGACGTTCCTAATAAGTGGGCAATGAATGATTTTGTCCAAGGAAGACTTGAATTATTACAAACAAATACTAATATACAGATTTTAATTTTAACAATAATCACTGTTCTTGAAGCTATTTTTGGGCTTGAGAATATTATAAAAAAAACATTTAGTATTCTAGGTTGTATTTTTAAAGGCATATCAGATTTTTTCTTATATCTATCATGATGTAGGGCTTCACCTACAAAGGCTTAACTTTCTGTCCTTTCAGATATTTCACCAATAATAAGAAGTAATTGATCCTGTAAATCAAGTAAATATAAATCTTGGGTTTTATGGTTTTTACTTAAGAGTTTTGTACATAGATTGGATTTTCTAGCAGACCATTTCTAGCGTTGTACTAACTGAACATGAACATCAGAGGGTTTTACCTTTCCCCAAAGGTAGACATTGTTTGTGTAATAGCTATTGCCCATAAATTCATAAACTTTATGTTGAGAAAACGCCCCGCCAAAATATTTAAATGGCGGGGCGTTTGTGGTTTTTCGTGTGCAAAATAGCGTAAGCGCACACGAATTGCAGCAAAAGCCTTTTTAAGCGTAGCGGCTGCAACCCGTAACATAATGTGATTTATGGGGAGTGCAAATAACCATACTAATAGTAAGGTTACGTAATAATTAAAATCAATTATTACGTACCACTGGAGACTTGATGATAGGAACCTATGAAGCTTTGCTTCATGAAAGGCCACACACAGAATTAATATAAAGACCATTAGATAAATGGCCGCATCCAATAACCCAGTCCCGCTTAGAAAAATATCCTAGCGCAACGCGCCCTTTGATAAACTTCTCTTTTTTTAATCTAGTTAATTTAACAAGGAGGGACCCGCATAGCGGGAGGAGCTTTGTTAAATTAACTGTGCTCAAAAAAAACCCCGTAACTGTATTACGGGGTATAACTCCTATCTAAACCTATGCTCTCAGCTTCAATTTAACATTTTACTATTTCTTTTTAGCTAATTTTAGATAGTCACTTTCGCTTATTGATTCTAAACCTTTGTTAATTAGTATTCTTAGAATTTCCGTATCCTTCAAAGACTTTTGAGTCGCAACCACTGCTTTTACATGTTCCTTTTCCACTTTTCGCCATGTTACGTCGTCTATATGTTTTGTAGGCATTACACGTTCCTGTTTCTAAAGTTATCATTAATTATAAACTGATAAACTTATAAATGTTGACAATTAGATTCTAAGAAACTAATCTACGCTCATTAAATAAATTCTTAGAAACTTAGAAATGAAAATATATTTCGAAAATAACAAGCAAGCGGGGGTTCAAGTCACTTACGATTTGAATGGTGCTCGCGTGTATGATTATTTTGATAATATGTTTCAATTCCGCGCTTGGGTTTCACATGAGCATGATTGCAGAACAGTAGAAATTACTGATTCAAATTATCGCCAGTTAGTAGCTGATGGGGTGATTTGATGCATTACAAATATTCAGACACTGCTCAAAACCTTATTGACAATCGCATTAAGCGTTTTAAAAAGCATGAATCAAATCAAACAATAATAGACCATTTGTCTTTTAGTTTTCCTCTTGCTGATTTACGCCATTGTAAACGCGCTGGTTCTATTGGCTCTACCGTAGATACTCAAACGCTTTTCCCAGTAGTACCAAATATTAAAGAAGAATTTAACACCGAGGGTTTAACACCTGAACAACTTCTTAAAAGCTTAGAAACTCAAAAGCAACGTATTAATGAAAGAATGTCTGATTTTTATATCAATACATTGCGTGTATTTAGCCGCTATGTTTTAGGTTTTGAGCTATCAGTACCAAGAGATAAAGGGTTTCACGGGTATCATAATTCTATGAACTTAGTTACAAGTGAAGGCACTCAAATTGGTTTTGTCGGTATTGGTGGTCAGCGCGATACGGTTTACTTTCAAATTTCTGGCGAAGGTTGCAAACACTTATGGTCACACACCACCCCATTTATTTTACATCACTGGCTATCTAAGGTTTTAAGCATTAGCTCACTTTCGCGCATTGATATTGCTCGCGATTGTTTTGATAACGTTTTTAACTGTAAGGCCGCTGAACTAAATTTCTTTCAAAAAGCATTTGCTCGTAAAAAAGGCGGTCCAAACCCAACTATGTCACCTCGCCATTCATTCACTATTGATGGCAAGTTTGATGTTGAAATGACTACAGTTGGTAAACGTACAAGTCCTGTTTACTGGCGCATATATGACAAAAAATTAGAGCAGGGCATAGATGATGAATCATTAGTTTGGTATCGCAACGAGGTCGAATTAAAAAAATGGTCTATTGATTGTTTGCTAGACCCTGATTCTACTTTTGCGGGTATTTGTGATTTTTCACAGCAAATGATTAATACCGATGGTGTTCAAACATCCAGTTCAGCAAAAGTATCAAAAGCCGGTACTGATTTAGCAAGCCGTGTTAAATGGGTTAGGCGTATGTGCGGAAAAGCTTTAGCTGACATTTTAGAAATTACTGAAGGGGATATGCAAACTGTTTTAGGTTTGTTAGTTCCTGACAAATACGTAACTGGAAAGTCTTTAGACGTTCCCAATATTTATAAACATATTTTAACTGAACAATTAAGGAGTCATTAAAATGGCTATTGTTATCGCGGGTATTTCAATTACTAGCTTTCCTGAGTCAAAGAACCCAGACGTTGAGCGAGCAATTATCGAAGTTCTTTATCCTTTGGATAATGTTGATTCACCAAAATATAAACGTAAGGCCGCTGGTAAAACTACTAGTACACCTTTCGGTAAAGAGCCAATAGCAATAAATACTGCTTATGCTCATGTGTTAATTGATAATCAAGCGTTTGTTTCTGATAAAGCTTACGACCTTAAATTTTCATTTAACGACCAAACTTTTGATAACGAAGTGGTTGAACTTATTCCAGTTGACCATGAAGTTAAAAAGCATTTTAAAGAATCGCTGGGCGGTTAATCATGCAATGTATTTATTTGAATGCCGACGGCACTATATTGCCAACAACACAAACTTTGGAAGAGTGCACCGGTTACGTACTTGTTCCAAGTTCTGATGCTGATGCATATATCAAAAGCATTCAAATAACGGCTCTCGATATTGGGGAGTCATTCACTTGGGGCTTTGGCCTTATTATATTTTTCGGGTTTCTATCTTACAAAGTTAAGGTTGCTCGAATGGTTATTAGTAAACTTTAGGAATAATAAAATGACTGATATTTTTGCTGCTGTAGATATGGCTGGTGTTGCAACTTTCGTTGGCGCTACTGGTGTTTTAATCGTTGGTGTAGCTCTTGCTTATAAAGGCATTTCACTAGCAAAACGCGCTGTTTCAAAAGCGTAAAAAAGGATCTAATTATGGGCGGCCTTATTGTCGCCCTTATCTACACCATTTGCGGTTTGATAGGGGCAATAGCTGGTTTTATAGTTTGTAAAAATTTCGGTTGGGGATAACAGCCAGTGAAATATTTAATTTTAATAATTGCGCTTATAAGCGCTTTTTTTGTTTCTGCTGATGATTCAATTTACGATATTTATGATTTGAATTCTTTGCTTTCACCAGAAACAGACCCTAAAACTCAATGTTCTTATCAAAGTAAATCTTACAACGTTAAAATCGCTGAGGATGCAAGTTCTTGCGTCTCATGGGCTGCTGAAATCTACAAAAGCGATTATTCAAAGTGTGGTTTTGAGCTTGGCAATATACAACAACAAGACTCTTCTATTATTCAGCAAGTTGTTTTTTGGAAAACTGCTGACGGTGCTGGCAGTTGTATTTATAAACAACAAAGCTCAATTACAGTTAATTTACTTCCAATAGCAGGCGAACCAAGTTGTCCTCCTGAAAATGCTCCACTACATGAACATATGATTACTTATCCTCAAGGTTCAGACACTAAATTTTGTGCAAAGTTAAAGGATGAAATAGACCCTGATTGTCCAGAACCTACCAGTTCTGACCCTTATGTTTTTGGTGTTGGTAATTCTTCTGGTTCAGTTTGCTATCCTTCTGATGATGGTCGCCAATGTGAAATAAAAACAGATGAAAATGGGGGCTATTATTTACCAGTTTCTTTTGCTTCTTCAGAGCCTGTTGCATGTGTTCCAGACCCTGAAGAACCTGAAGAACCTGAAGAACCTGAAGAACCTGAAGAACCTGAAAACCCTGATGACCCGGATAAAACTCCTGACCCAGATGAACCTTCAGACCCTAAAGAGGGTGATGATTCAGATAAAAATAACGATTTAGATGCTTTAAATCAGGTAAATGATAATTTAAAAATTATTAACGATAGCATTAATCGTGAAGAAGAATCCCATAGAGAAAGGTTAGACCGAATAGCTAAAGAGATTCAGGGTTCAAATGAATTACTTTCATCTGTTAAAGAAAATACATTAAATACATATAAAGGAACATTAAAAACAGAGGAAGTAATCAGAGACCAAATAAAAGAAGTCGTTAAGGTTAAAGAAGAAGTTGAAGGCGTAAAAACTGCAACTGAAGGCGTAAAAACTGCAACTGAAGGCGTTAAAACTTCAACGGAACGTGTTAGGACTGAAGTTGTAAAAAGTAATGACCTACAAGCTGAAATTTTAGATGAATTAAAGAAACAAAATGATACTACTGTTGAATCTACTTTTGACCCTACTAAATCACAAAGTTTTTACGAGTCAGAATATGAAGAAGGTTTTGAAGGTGTTTGGAATGAAAAAAGTCTTGAATTTGAACAAACAGAAACTTTTAAGTTTTTAGACCAATTTAAGTTTAACTCTGGAGGCCAACCACCAAACACACAAATTTGTTTTAACCTTGGTTCAAGTATGAATTTTGGTTGTGCTGATTTGCCTACTCCTAGTACGCAACTCTTAGCAATATTAAAGATTTTCATTTTAATCACTGCGGCTTTCTTATGTCGTGCTTTAATTTTTGGAGGTTAATATGTTGGATTGGTTTGCTAATACATGGAACGAATTAAAGACTTTTCTTTACAGTTTGGTTCTCACTGTTCAGGACATAATGAAAGATATAGGCATTTTCTTTTTTGAAAGTTTTATGGATATTTCGTTACTTGCAATAGACGGTCTAGATAGTTTTTTTGCAGGTTTAGACGTAGCAAGTCATATAAACGGACTACCTTCAGGGGTCACCTATTACGCATCGGCCCTTGGATTATCTCAAGCCATGGGGATGATAATTATAGCTATAACAATAAGAATGCTATTACAGCTAATTCCATTTGTTAGATTAGGGAGCTAAAAAATGATACACGGCATTTCAGGAAAAACTGGCGGCGGCAAAAGTTATGAAGCGGTAGTAAGGCACATAATCCCTACGGTTACTGAGCATAAACGAAAAGTTGTAACGAATTTACCTTTAAATGTCGATCACTTCTGTTCAGTTTACGGTGAATATTGCCGTGAACTGATAGAAGTAGTTGATGGTGAATTTCATAATTATGGTGGTGAAAGACCATTTTCTAAGAAAGAACATTATTTACAGTATCAGGACTGGAAGAATGAGGACGGCAATAGAGTCTATTTTTTTATAGATGAATGCCATTTAGCATTGGGCGCTGGTAATTGTAATAAAGAGGTGAAAGAGTTTTACAGTATGCACCGTCACTACGGTTTTGACATAATGCTAATTACTCAAGAGTTCAGAAAAGTTGAAAGGGATATTCGCGAATTAGTTGGTAATCATTACAGAGCTATAAAAAAGTCTTTTGCTGGTCAAGATGATAAGTATGTACTCAAGGTTCATGATGGGCATTCAAAAACAAATACAACTGTTGTTGCTACTCATGAAAGGGAATATGAGAAAAAATATTTTAAATTTTATCAGTCTCATACTAAGAGTGACCAATCTATTAAAGAGGCTGCACCATCTGATGTAAAAAAATGGTACGACAACTGGTTTATTAAAGGTTCTATAGTTTTTTTCGTTGTAGCTGGTTTTTTACTTTTTTTAGGATTTCAAAAGCAATCTGATAAAGCAAAAGCTAAAGAACTGACGAACGCGTCACCAGTTGAAGCGCAATTTTCAAATTCACCTAATGGCCATAATGCTAACCAACTTCAAAATCAGTTGCCGCCTGAACTTTTAGCTCAACAAGAAAAGGCTAAAAGAATTATTGAGGAACAAGAAGCGCAAGAATTGGCAAATAAGAAAAAGCACCCGTTTAGCAAGGTAGCTTTACATATTTCAGGCTGGGCTGAGTATACAGATAGAAAAAAGATAGTTAAAAATTATTATCTGGCTGCTTCACAAAATGGGCAATACATTTTTGATTTATCTTTAAGGGATCTTATTCTCGCTGGGTATACCGTAATTGTTAAATCTTCATGTGTAATAGAAATTGCTTATAATAGCTATCATGATTTCATTACATGTGATTCTCCAAAAGTAGGTGTTTTTGATGAGGCGCCTGGTCGAGATGAAATAACTGAGTGATAATTAACTTCTTTTATTAACAACCCATAAATT
>NZ_AUTR01000042.1:0-24906 GCF_000497875.1 Pseudoalteromonas sp. S8-8 | reverse complement strand
AAACTTGGCTCCCCCTCCCCGACTCGAACGGGGGACCTGCGGATTAACAGTCCGTCGCTCTAACCAACTGAGCTAAGGGGGAAGCGTCTTGCCTTTCAACGGGGCGAAATATTAATGACCGCGCCGCAAAGTGTCAACATATAAAAGTCATAAATTGAAAAAAGAGGTTTATTCGTTGTTTTTGTGTTCGATCTGCGTGTTTTATAGCTCTATTAAAGTTACTTTTTTAAAAATTTAAGAATAACAATGTGACTTTTATTATTGCTGAGTCTTCAAATTGGTTAAATTAAACACGGTATTAAAGTGGCTTGTTATTAAAAAACAACTCAAAAACATAAAAACTCATTTTTTACTTAGCGATATTTTTCGTATTTAATTCGTTTTTTGTTTTAATTTTCTAAAAATATACCTATGCGTATATTCGCAGAAATATTTTTTGATCTAAATTGTGATCTAATCACTATGTATAAAATGAGTATTTGTTTTATCCGTTCAAAAATAGAGCAATCAATAACTTAACTTTGTATTAAACGTTTTTTTATACCTAACGTACAACTATGTTAAGAAGAAAAATTGGTGAGCTACAGTTTTTAGCGTGAGTTTATAAAAATGCCACAATTAACAAATGGTCAATTGGTTGGATATCACCGAAAATGGAGGCTCTCTCAAAGCCTTTATAAATGCGGGTTTGAATGAGTTATCCACGGTTTCTGTGGATAACTCTGTTTATGAAACTTTAAGAACATCATCGGCACCAATGGTTTAGGGTGCTACAACGATTTCAAGCTTTTAAATCACTATTTTTAATTCAATATAAAACAATGGGTTATGATTTGATGCTGAATGTATGCAACTCGATGAGGGAATTTTTTCGTAACGATAAACCAAGCAGTACCTTTGTGTAAAAAAGCATCATATATCACTGGGTGTTTGTAATAAAAGTTATAAAAATGTGTTTTAATTGGTTTTTGGTGTGTTTAGGCTCTATTTTAACAAAAAGAAGCAAAAACTAAGTTTTACTATTTTTTCGAATCTTTACTTCTTTAATTACTTCAATTGTAGTGATAAATCCGTGGCTTGAACTGCCTTGATGCTTTAAAATGATTCGTTCAGTAAAAGAGGCCTATTTATTTCATGCGCGCAATTTCAAAATCCCAGACTCGCCCAGATTTACTAAACGATCCCATCTTGCCCACATTAAAGACGATGACCATCCCGATGATATTCGGCATGATCACGCTAATGATGTTCAATATTGTCGATACATTTTTTATAAGCTTATTAGGCACTGAGCCGCTTGCAGCAGTGAGCTTTACATTTCCGGTTACCTTTACCGTTATTAGCTTAGCAATAGGGCTGGGGATCGGTACATCGGCGGTAATAGCAAAAGCGCTCGGTAGTAATAAAATAGATGAAGCGCGTTTTGACGCCAGTATTTCTTTAATGGTTGGTGTGGTTCTGGTTATTGTGTTGTCATCTGTTGGGTATTTACTGATTGACCCCATATTTACTTTGCTAGGAGCGGGCGCACAAGTATTGCCGTTAATACACGAATACATGAATATATGGTTTATTGGTAGTGTATTTTTAATAACTCCAATGATTGGTAACTCGGTACTGCGCGCCAGTGGCGATACAAAAACGCCAAGTATAGTAATGGGTGGAGCAGGGCTGATAAACGCCGTACTTGACCCTATACTGATATTTGGTTTTGGGCCAGTACCAGCGTTAGGTATTCAAGGCGCTGCCATAGCAAGCGTTATTGCATGGTCGGTTGCTGTGGTTATTATTTTATATATATTAGCTGTTAAAAAGCGCTTGTTGAGCCTAAAAGCAGGCAAGCAAACAGTGACGGGCGCTATTCGTAAAATATTAAAAATTGGTTTGCCTGCTGCCGGCGCAAACATGCTTACACCCGTTGCAATGGCCGTAATGACCGCTATGGTTGCGCATCACGGGCCAGAGGCCGTAGCTGCATTTGGAGTGGGAAGTAGAATAGAATCTATTGCAAGTATATTAGTGCTTGCGCTATCGATGACATTACCGCCATTTGTTAGCCAAAACTTTGGCGCTGGCAAATTATGCCGCGTTAAAGAAGCGTATACCGGCACACTAAAATTTGTAATGGTATGGCAATTTGCCATTTACGTATTACTCATTGCATTTTCAGGTGTTATAAGCCAATTATTTGGTAAAGAACAAGCCGTAATAGATGTAATTAAACTCTTTATTTATACCATCCCGCTAAGCTATGGCTTACAAGGGGTGATCATATTATCAAACTCATCGTTTAATGCTTTACACAAACCAATGTACGCATTGGTATTAAGTGTCATTCGGTTATTCATATTTTATGTACCATTTGCTTATGTAGGCAACGAAATAGCCGGATTATTAGGGCTATTTATTGGCGCTGCTTTAGGTAACTTATTTACAGCAATAGTGGCATACAAATGGTTTATGAAAAAACTAGAAGCGCTGAGCGGCGAATCGTTACAGGAGTGCAATAATTGAGCGACCATTTTCAGTTAAAATCACATTTTAAACCAGCAGGCGATCAGCCCACAGCGATTAAGCAGCTATGCGAAGGATTAGAAGCAGGCCTTGCACACCAAACTTTATTAGGTGCCACCGGTACAGGTAAAACCTTTACCATGGCTAATATTATTAACGATTTAAACCGTCCAACAATAATAATGGCGCACAATAAAACGCTTGCCGCGCAGCTATACGGCGAGATGAAAGAGTTTTTCCCTAAAAATGCGGTTGAGTATTTTGTATCGTATTACGATTACTACCAGCCAGAAGCCTATGTTGTATCTAGCGACACATTTATTGAAAAAGATGCCTCGATAAACGAGCATATAGAACAAATGCGTTTAAGTGCGACCAAAGCACTGCTTGAGCGTCGCGACACTATTATTGTGGCGTCGGTATCGGCTATTTATGGTTTGGGCGACCCTAAATCATACATGAAAATGATGCTACTTTTAAAAGTGGGCGAAAAAGTAGACCAACGCGACATGCTGCGTCGCCTAGCTGAAATACAATACACCCGCAACGATATAGATTTTAGCCGTGGTACATATCGTGTTCGTGGTGAAGTGGTCGACATATTTCCTGCAGAATCTAGCACCTTCGCAATTCGCGTAGAAATGTTTGATGACGAAATAGAGCGCTTGAGTATTTTTGACCCGCTTACCGGCGCTGTCGAAAAGCATATAATACGCACCACTATCTATCCAAAAACACACTATGTTACCCCGCGTGAAAAAATACTCGGTGCTATCGATAAAATACAAGAAGAACTAAAAGATCGAAGAGCCCAGTTACTCAGTGCTAATAAATTAGTAGAAGAGCAACGCGTAACACAGCGTACGCAATACGATATAGAAATGATGCGGGAGCTAGGTTATTGCTCTGGTATAGAAAACTACAGCCGCTATTTATCGGGCCGTACGCCGGGCGATCCGCCACCCACATTACTTGATTACCTCCCAGACGACGCATTGATGATTATTGATGAATCGCACGTAACCGTATCGCAAATTGGCGCAATGTATAAAGGCGACAGAAGCCGAAAAGAAAACCTGGTTGAGTATGGCTTCAGAATGCCCTCAGCAATGGACAACAGGCCGCTGCGCTTTGAAGAATTTGAAGCTATTTCACCACAAACAATTTATGTATCGGCAACGCCAGGCGACTTTGAGTTAGACCGTTGTGTGGGCGCAATCGCAGAGCAAGTAATTCGTCCAACAGGCTTGCTCGATCCACTTATTGAAGTGCGCCCAGTAGGCGATCAGGTTGATGACTTACTTTCAGAAATTTATAAAAGTGTAGAGAAGGGCGAACGCGTACTTGTAACCACTTTGACCAAACGTATGTCTGAGGATTTAACCGATTACTTAAGTGAGCACGACGTAAAAGTGCGTTACTTACATTCAGACATAGACACGGTTGAACGGGTTGAAATTATTCGTGATTTACGTGCGGGTGTGTTTGATGTGTTAGTGGGCATTAACTTACTTCGAGAAGGTCTGGATATGCCAGAAGTGGCGCTAGTAGCCATACTTGATGCCGATAAAGAAGGCTTTTTACGCTCAGCGCGTTCAATTATTCAAACCATTGGTCGTGCTGCACGTCACTTAGATGGTCGCGCTATTTTATACGGTGATAAAATTACAAAATCGATGGCTAAGGCCATGGACGAAACAGCGCGCAGACGCGAAATTCAGCATGCTTATAATATTGAACACGGTATTGAACCGCATTCACTAGCCAAAAAGATTCTTGATGCGATGGATGTAGGCGAAGAAGCCGGCCCTAAAGATAACCTTAGACTTGTTCGTAAAGACTCTAAAAAGGTACTTAGTGCGAAAGAAATTACAGTGCAAATTAAGCAGCTTGAAACCAAAATGCATGCATACGCAAGCGACCTAGAATTTGAAAAAGCGGGCTCTGTTCGCGATGAAATACATGAACTACAACAACAGTTGATTAATTAAAAATGACAGCAAACTTTACTCCTCTTATTACTGCGCTTGAAGATGCGCCAATTTTAAAAAATGAACTGTGCCGTGTTTTTCATGGCCGTGGCCATAGTGTTGAGGCGTTAAGTCATATTAATTTAGACTTTTATCCGCCTAGTTTGTTTTTGGTTTCGTACGACGAAATTGACGAGAAAACACTAAGCGAGCTTACCGATGTTGTGTGGCAGTGGGCACAAAAAAACCAGCCAGAGCTTATTAGCTCACTTGTGTATCAGCAGCGCGCTGGCGTGCAAAGCCAAAACACCGTGGTTTATGGGCAATTACTTAACCCGCATGTTGTAACCGAAAACGGCATTCGTTTTTTGGTTGATTTACAGAGCCGTCAAAATACCGGAATATTTCCCGATATGCGCAGCGGCCGTGAGTTTGTAATGGCTAATAGTAAGCATGGCAAAGTGCTTAATTTATTTTCGTACACGTGTGGGTTTTCGCTTGCAGCTATGCAAGGCGGAGCAGATCATGTAATGAACATGGATATGAGCAAAGGTGTACTTAAAGTCGGCAAGCAAAACCATCAACTAAATGGTTTTGAGCGCGGCGTAAGTTTTTTACCTCACGATATTTTAAAGTCGTTTGGAAAACTAAAAAAAGCAGCCCCGTTTGATTTAATAATAGTTGATCCGCCAAGCTTTCAAAAAGGCAGCTTTATATTAACTAAAGACTATCAAAAAGTGCTGCGCAGGTTGCCAGAGCTACTTTGTGATACCACACAATTGTTATTGTGCGCTAATAGCCCAGAGCTTAGCGAAGAGGCGTTTAAGGCGTTAATAAACGAGCACACCCAAGGCGCAATTGAATTTGTTGAGCGCCTAGCCCCTACCGAGCGTTTTATTGAAGTAGACAGCGACAGAAGCTTAAAAGCACTTATCTACAAAACGTCACAATCTGCTGATTAAATGAAGCTCAGCAAACGCCTAACTGCCATTGATACATTAATTTCGCAGCATCACGATATTATTTGGGATTGCTGCTGCGACCATGGTTATTTAGGCATGGCGCTATTAAAACGCGCAGCTGCAAACCAGGTTATTTTTGTAGATATAGTCGCCACTTTAATGAACGACCTAGAAGCGCAATTATCATCTATTAATAAATTACAAAAAACCTGTAATAAAAATCCGCAGTGGCAGGTCTTATGTCAGGATGTAGGCAAAATTGAAATTGCTCAAAGTAAAAGCCAAGTAGTTGTAATCGCAGGTGTTGGCGGTGAGCTGTTGTTAAGTTTAATACAACAAATTATTGCTAATAATGCAGTGGATCATTTGAATAATGTTCGTTTTATTTTGTGCCCAGTGCATCACACTTATAAGTTGCGAGTCGGTTTAAAGCAATTAGGTTTAGGGCTTGTAAGTGAGCAAATAGTTTACGACAACAAACGTTTTTATGAAGTGATTGAAGTGAGCTTTAGTAGCAATAATGAGATTAGTCACACCGGTAATAAAATGTGGGATTTTAGTAGTGCAGAACACGCTATGTACCAGCGCCAACTCATAAATCATTATAATAAAATGCTCAATAAAGATAAGCCATACTATCAAAAAGTTATAACAGACTATCAAGAACTCACCGATAGTTAAAAAAGCCCGAAAGTAGGGCGTACATGTGATCTAATTACGACATTGACGACGTAATGTGTTCATAGTTTATATCGCACAACGCGAGTTTATTTGGTTTATTTATGTCAGATAACAAGAGTCACATTAATCATTTGCTTAGCAATGAGCAAAAATGGCAACACAGCTACGAGCAACCTATTTCTTATGCACCCCTTGTGCAATTGGCTAATAGTAGCTGGGTAGTGCCACAACATTTTTTACGTTACAAGCACACGCTTGAAAGCGTAAACGAACTGCTTGATAGTATAGAATTTTCGGCTCATTTTAGAGTGCTTGCTGCACAAAAAGGTGAAGAAATTTACCTGCAGGTAGCAGTGCTGAGCCCAGATAACTATCAAAAAAGTGCATCTGCAAATGAAGGTAAAGCCAAAAAGCTATTATTTGGCAGACGCTGGATAGTAGAGGAAAACTTACCTACTTCAGAACTTATTCAAACTGCATTTTTAGCGTTAAAAGTAGCGCGTGAACATGAAGTAAGAGAGCTTTTTCAGTTAATGCAAAGCGGCGCAACAAGTACGCCATTTAATAACCATCACGACTTACCGGTAATGGCGCAAAACCCTGAGCTTGTTAAAAGTGAAAGTGCTGAAAGCCGTGTTGATGAAGTGCTTAAACGTATTGTATTTGCAGGAAAAAGTATTGAGCTTAAGAGCCAGCAGCAAATAGCCGAGCAACATTTATATACTGTTGAGCTGTTGTGTGAAGATTGCCAACTTAGCGAGTTTAATAGAAAAACAATCGCGTTTTTAACAGAAGATCCATCCGCTAATAGCTTTTTACACGCCTTAATTACAGCATTAGTAGCCACAAGCAATGACTACGTAAACGAGCAATTTAAGTACAAAGGTTTTGCCCGCTTTAGTAAACACGTTGTGGTTGAACAAATAGGTAACTTAAGTATCGCTATGCGCTCGCCAAGTACCGTAGGGCTTTGCTCTATGGGTAAGCAACATGCTAACCAGTTAAATTTTGAGATAGACAGCGGGCGAGCACCACAGGGCTGCGGGCAAGCTATTGGTGGGTTTTTAGCTGCTCACGGCATTGAGCAGCCAGAAAATGCACATTTATATCCAAATTACTTATAACAATTTAAAGCTTATTAATTTCATCTTTAACGCTAAAGCTTGAATCGGTAACAATAGCCTCAAGTGTTTGTACACGCTCTTTTAATGCAAGCACTTGTGCATTTGTTTCAGCTAATTGTTTATGGGCATCGCTGTTGTTGTTTTGCATTTTATGCTTAAACTCAAGATGCTTTTTATACATATCGTAAACCACCCCTGAGCCAACCGAAATTAGCACAATAAGTACAATCATCGTAGTTCCAGACATAATCTCATTCCTTATCATTTTATTATTCGTTTATGGTTAAAGTATAACCTTTAAGCGCTTATGATAAAGCTGACAATTGTAACTTAATTTGTATACTTTACTTAAGCTCAGGTTTGAGCGTGTTCATCATTTATACACTTTAGATATTGTTTAATGGCTAGGGCGTGTTAATCTTTGTGGATTGAAATTTGTTCAATCTAGGGGCGATTAAATCGCGGCGCGAGGTTTGTAACCTAGTGGGCTAAGTAAAAACCGAGCAACAAAGAGTTAATCGTCCCTAGAAAGAACCCAAAGGGCAGCGCATGTTTGGTCTTTATGCTGCGTTATCACCTATTTATGGGGGATAGCCACACTACATAGGCTCTGCCTTGCCTAAAAACCAAACATACTGCTGCAAATTCAATCACCAAAGAATAACACGCCCTAATCTCCATATAATAAACATAATTAGCCAATACAGTGAGTTGCCATGTTAAATAATAAAATACCTCCCGTTATTGTTGTGCTGTTTTTTGCAGGCATAATGGCGCTTATTGCGCATTACAGTGTTATTGATTTCACCGCATTTATTACCTACTTAGCAGCAAGTTTGGTCATTATTGGGTGTGTTTTTTGTATTGCAGGGGTGGTTAGTTTTAAAATAGCAAACACCACTGTAAACCCTAATAAACCTGAGCAAGCGTCAAAACTTATTACTAGCGGCATTTATCGGATTTCGCGTAACCCAATGTATGTAGGTTTTGCATTTATTTTAGCAGGGTGGGGTATTTGGTTAAGTTCCTTGTGGGCACTTTTATGTATTATAGGGTTTATTGCGTATTTAACGTTTTTTCAAATAATACCCGAGGAGCGTGCGCTCACTAAATTATTTGGCGAAGAGTTTACCGCCTATAAAGCGCGCGTAAAACGCTGGCTGTAATCTCTACGTTAAAATTAGACAAACAAAAAAGGCTATCGATGATAGCCTTTTTTTGTTTACAGCAATTGTATTACTAATTAATTGGTGCTTATTCGTATTCTAACGGGTCTGTAATGTTATTTAGTGCAAATGCTTCAAGGCGTTCTTGGCACGCGCCACATTTACCACAGGCCTTTTCACGGCCGTTATAACAAGTCCATGTTTGGCTGTAATCTAAACCCATTTCAATACCGTCGGTTAAAATACCAATTTTAGTATTGTTTAAGTATGGGCTAAAAATTTCTACCGCGTCGTAGTTAGCAATACGACATACATCATCCATTTTTTGCACAAATTCAGGACGGCAGTCAGGGTAAATAGCATGATCCCCAGAGTGAGCGCCGTAATAAACTTGGCCAGCTTTAAGTGATACCGCGTAACCAACAGCAAGCGAGAGCAAAATCATATTACGATTAGGTACAATCGTACTTTTCATGCTTTCTTCTTCGTAATGGCCTTCAGGCACATCAATATCATCAGTAAGTGATGAGCCACCAATGAGTTGGTTAATCGCCGAAATATCAACAATTTTGTGTGGAACGTTTAATTTTTCACACACACTTGCCGCCACTTTAAGCTCTTTTACATGACGCTGACCATAGTCAAATGATAGGGCATATACATCATGGCCTTGTTGCAGGGCTTTATTTAATACGGTAAATGAGTCCATACCGCCGGAATAAATAACAACTACTTTTTGCGTCATATCTGTTTTGCTCTTAGTTTTAATAGAGGTTTATATCAGGGCGCGATATACTACACGGCCGCAGCTTAAATAACAATTTTTGCACAGCGCTTTTTGGTTTTTTAATAGTAGCAATTTGGCTGCTAGGTAGTAAGTGAGATCTCTTTTGTACAAAATTAATGAAGTGTTTGAAACCATTCAAGGTGAAGCTAGCTTTACTGGCACACCCTCAATATTTTTACGCCTGCAAGGCTGCCCAGTAGGCTGCTCTTGGTGCGACACTAAGCAAACGTGGGATGTTGATAATGTATATAAAGTATCGCTGGACGAAACCGTAGAAAAAAAGGCCGACTCAGATCATTGGGCTAACGCCAGTGCAGAGCAAATTTTAGCGCTGTTTCAATCACGTGGTTATACCGCAAAGCACGTAGTAATTACCGGCGGCGAGCCATGTATGTTCGACTTAAATCCAGTATGTAATTTATTACACGAACACGGTTTTAGTACACAAATAGAAACCAGCGGCACGTTTGAAATACTCGCCCCAGAGCAAACATGGGTAACGGTATCGCCAAAAATCAATATGCGCGGCGGTTATGAAGTACTTACCAGCGCTATGAAGCGTGCAAACGAAATTAAACACCCCGTTGCTATGCAAAAGCACGTAGAAGAGTTAGAAGAGTTATTTGCTAAAACAGGCGTTAACCCAAAGCTTGTTTATTTACAGCCAATTAGTCAAAAAGTATCAGCAACTAAATTAGCAATCGACACCTGCATTGCCAAAAACTGGCGCCTATCAATACAAGTACATAAGTATTTAGGAATTAGTTAAAGCGCAGCTTAAAGTTATAGTACGTAGGTTGGGTAGAGCGTAGCGAAACCCAACGAGCCTCCAATTCCACACCGTTTTATAACAACGCTCTATAATATTTAAATACACAGGCCGTATAAGCAAAGCGCCATCCGACAACCCTGTACTTTATAACCTAAAATTTATAACCTAAGATTACATCTACCCTAAAGCTCATATCTTCTTCGTTAATTGTGCTAATTAGTTTACTATGCGCGACTTAAAAATATTCTACTACTTACGACTAGGCTTATATGTCCGCAAATGCACTCTACACCGACCTTTCTGATTACTACGACTTAATGTGCGCAGATATAGATTATCAAGCCCAAAGCAATTCTATTCACAGGCTGCACCAAATTTTTGGTAATGGCGCAAATACCCATCTCGATTTAGCATGTGGCACCGGCCCGCATGTACGTCACTTTATAGATAACGGTTATAAAAGCAGTGGCCTTGATTTAAACCAGCCAATGCTCGATAAAGCACAAATTCGTTGCCCAGAAGCGCAATTTTCATTGCAAAATATGAGTGAATTTAAGGTAACTGAGCATGTAGATTTAATTACCTGCTTTTTGTATTCAATCCATTACTGCGACGGTATTAATAAGTTAAAAGAATGCCTTGCGAGTGTGCATAGCGCATTAAATGTAGGTGGGGTATTTTGCTTTAACACAGTTGATAAAAACAAAATCGACAGCGATTCATTTGTAGAGCACACCGCAACAAGCGAAAATAGCTTCTTCACATTTCGCTCTGGCTGGCACTACAGTGGCACTGGCAGTAAACAGTTATTAAAACTCAGCATAGAAAAAACCACCGCAGATAAAACACTCGTATGGCACGACGAGCACCCAATGGTTGCTTTTAGTTATACCGAGCTTAAAGAAGCATTAAAACCGTACTTCGAAATTCACATATTTGAACATGACTACGACAAAATAACCCCATGGGCAGAGCGCTCAGGCAACGCCATTTTCGTCTGCGTAAAAATTTAAGTTAAACACTCATCAAGAAGAGATAAAAGGTTGGGCAGAGCGCAGCGAAACCCAACGGACCTCCATATTCACGCCTCCAACAACCCCGCATTATATATTTGAAAACGTAGGTCGATAAGCGAAGCGCCATCCGACACAGTAACCTATTCAAGTTTCGGCGAATACAACAGCTAATTAATTATGATGTATGAAGTCAAGATTTGACCCCTTTGGCTTTATTGGCTGCCAACAGCAGCCATTATTTAATTTTTGTATGTTAAATCAGGGGGGGGAGGAGTTCCCGAGCCTTACAATACATCGCTAGGTTCTAGCGATACAGAGTTAGGAAGTGGATAATGTTCAGGGTTGTACACTAAACCTGTCGGAATTTCTAACTCATCAAAGAGAAATTGCAAATAACGATAGTAGTATTTTTTAGCTAAATCAGATCCCTTTGAATGCACATCTTTGTATTCATGCTGATTATGCTCTTTTAAAAATTTGGCATACCAATATATGGCTTCTACGTAGTAATACTTAATATGTTCTAAATTTTTAATACCTAGATTGTAGTAGTTTCTAGCCTTTTCTAAGTCTGATTCACAAAAAGCAAGCATAAGGGACTTTAGGCCAAAGGTGTAGGGGTTAACATCAACCAATAAATTAATATACTCTTTATCGTAAGGTTTTTGCTTAGCCCTCACATAAGATATTTGTATTTTATCTAAATGTTCTTTTGCGTGCATTAAACTAAGATATTCATCAATTTCTGCTAAGTCCAAGGTGTCCGTTAACCATTTATATTCAAAGTGCGTTAAACCAAAAGTTATTGGTGGCTTTTGTTCTAAAATTCCTAAATTTATAGCTGTTGATGACTTAGTAACTGGAAAATTATCCTCACTTATAAGGTGGTATATATATGCTTGATTTCCTTCCAGAGCATAAATGTTAAGCGTGTTTTCAAATGTCATTAAGTCGCCAGTATCATCCTTGTCAAGTTGTTTTAAACTAGTTATTGGTATGTTTTTTTTAACTCTCTGAAAAACACGTTCAAAATCGCCATTAAAGTACTTGCATATATCAATAGCAGTTCCTACTGCTCGGTAATAAGTGCCTGAAAATATGGTGATATTTCTTTCTAGAGTGTTTATAATATTATTTAAAGAGCAAATTGTATTAAATAGCATACAGTTTGTATTGATATAAAATAGTTTATCTTTTTCAGGTATCGAACACTCATTCAAATAATCTATTATTTTTAATATATTCATTTGATTATCTTCAAAAAGTTTTAAAGCAAAACTCCTCTTAGGTTGGTCTTCTGAATCCAGCAAATCTCGAATTTTTCTGGTGAGTGTATTGTTATAGTGAAATACAGAATCAAAAAAAGCCGTGTTTTTTTCTCTATGAATAAATTGTCGTTCTGCGAATCGTCCAATAATCGATTGTAATTTTACTTTGTTTTGGCTTTCCTCAAGTAATGATTTGTTTTGTAATTTTTTTAAAACTTTTTCTTTTATTATATTTGTTTTTATATCTGTGTTTTTAGAATAACCCCCTATTCTCTTTAAATTTTGTATATTGATGCCATCAGGGAAAAGTGCTAACTTCTCTAAGGCTTCTTTTTCATTATCTAGTAACATATTATAAGAATATAATATTGAAGCGTAGAGCGACTTCTTTCTATCGATGTTTACGTCTACAGCATTATCAAATAAGCTTAAATCATCTTCAGATACATTAAAAATATCTGACTGAAGCTCTTTTTTTAATTCTAAAAGATTAGTATTTTGAAATATATTAGAGGTAATAACACTAATGGCTAAGGGGTTTCTATCTAGTAAATTTTCTATGATTTCGTCGCGAACCAACTTTTTTTCTTTAATGGATAGCTTTCTTTTCCCTAAATTCGAAATAAACAATTCGAAAGCTTCGTCTAAAGTCATTGGCCTCAATGTGTGAGGGATTTCACCAGCTATATTAAGAAGTTCACGTGATGTCACTAAGATTATAGCGAATTCCGACATAAAACTTAAAAGCTGCAATATTTGCTTTTTATCTTCTAATATTAAAAGGGTTTCAAAATTGTCTAAAATGATTAACCTAGATTCACCATCAAAATTATTAGACAGATGCTCTTCTAAGTGCTGTGCCTTTTCTAAATTAAAAGGTGAAGCAATACCTGATTTAAATTGATCAAAGTTTATTAGATGTTCACAATCAACAAACGCAACTCCACCATTGAACCGTCCTCGTTCAGCTAAGTGTATAGCTAAAACTTTTGCTAGAGTTGTTTTACCTAAACCTCCACTGCCTATGATATTGACAAAGCCGTTGTCATTTTCTAATTTTAATACCTCACGACTCAAGGTCACTAAATCCTCTTTACGACCTATAAATCTTTTTAGGAGGCACTTGTCTATATCTGAAGGTAATCTAGTTTCACTTTTAATGAATTTTTTGCTTGTATTTAAAGCTTTACTTTTCGAATCAGGTAATGCAATTTTTTCATAATTTAAGATTAAACCTATATCTTCAGCATACTTAATATTTTGCTTATTAAATATTTGAAATATAAAGTTAGTGAGGAATTTTTTATGCACCTTGGTCTCAACCAAAGGTAATACAAGTAAAGGGAACTCTATTCCTTGTAATTTCTCTTTATCTATGAGGGTGTCGGTTAAAATAAATACACCTTTTTTATTACCAAGAGCGGTGTTTTTTTGTAAATCGATAAGGTCTATTTTTGCTAGTGATATGTCTTCATCTTCTACAACTAGACGATTTTTTACAATCTTACTAGCAATAAAAACATAATCATAGTCATCTAGTTGTTGTAAGTGACTTAAAGATAATGTGAAGCAATCAATGCTAAAGGGTAATTTTTTTAGCTCTTTAATAATAGGGTGGTAATCTATATTTTGACCTAAAGGGTTAGCGGATAAAAAGACCACTTTAGTTTCTTTTGCTGTTATCGCAGTTGTTTTATTTTCAATTTTAGTTTCTTCATTGATAACTGCAGGAGTATCAATATAAGCTGCCATTTCATTAATCTTGCTAACAAGAGATTCACCATAATCTTCAAAGGTTACTATCTGAATTGAAGTATCTTTGAGTCTTTTCTCAATTTCACATTTATTAGATTCTTTAATTAAAGCAAAATGAATTTTGCCATTACCTGAAAAAAGATCATTTTGTTTGTTTATTTCTGCTAGCAATTCAGCATCTGCTAAGCTACATCCGATAAATAGTAAATTTCGATTAGAAACTATATTCTTCAACGTTTGTAGGGCTGCTAAATATTCAGTCTCTGCTTGCTCTGATGTTGGGTATAATTTTGCGTAACTATCAGGAGTTAAAATTAATTTTTCAGAATTATCAATATGACCGTGTAAATGCCAGACAATTGGCTTTTGGGAATCGTTATGAATATTTGATAAATTTGCAGCTTTACTATTTTCAATTATTGATACTTGAGCTGAACTTCCTGGGTAGCTCCAAGAAAGGATACGGTCATAATTAAGTGTTATTATTTGTTTACTTAACTTCCATATGGCTTTAGGCAGTTCTGCACTTTTATCATCTAATGTATCAAGGTCTATATCTATTTTTTCTTGAATAAAATTATGCCAATGGCCATTTTTCAATCCTTCATAAGCATACTTAGCAGCTTGCTGATACTCTTCCTCCTCTAAAAAAGCCTCTACTAATTTTGCTTTATTATTTAATTGTTCACTTTTAAGTTTTTCTGCCGCACTTAAAAGTAAGTCTTTCCAGCTAGGAAACACTGGATTTCCATTTTTATCCTTGATTGACATCGAAACACCAGCACCAACCAACGGTATTATTTTTTTACTTGATAGGGCTTGCTGTAAAGATTGAGTAAGGCTCATGATTATAAATCCGTTTTTAAATAAAAAGGCTGAAAGGTAGTTAGCTACATCCCTGATTTGTATGTCAGAATATTGTGCATTAATAATTTTAAATAGACAAATACTGATTGTTTTTAAACATAATAAATTAAAACCAGAAGGGGGGAAATCTTGACTTCATACATCAAAACTATCGACTGCCTATTTATCCCTCGATCATGCTTTCACTTAACCAAAATACTTAATAACCAGCATAAAAAAAGCGTTGCCCTTGAGCAACGCTTTTCTGTATTTGTCTAATAGCTGGTAGCTAACTTACTGTGCCGCTAGCTTATTCTGCTGCGAGATTACTCTGCCGCAAGATAATCCAAAACCACTTGATGGTGATCTTTGGTTTTAAACTTATTAAATAGGTGTTTTATTTTACCGTCTTGGCCTACTAAAAATGTTAGGCGGTGAATACCATCGTACTCTTTACCCATAAACTTTTTGTAGCCCCATACACCAAATGCTTCAGCAATGGCGTGGTCTTCGTCGGCTAATAAATCGAAATTAAGCTCTTTTTTAGTTTCAAAGTTTTTAAGGCGCTTAATTGGATCTGGGCTAATACCTACAACGCGGGTGTTAAATTTAGCAAGCTGTGCTTGCTCATCGCGTAGGTTTTCGGCTTGTACAGTACAACCCGGCGTTGACGCTTTAGGGTAAAAGTACACAAGCACTTGTTGCTCTGTTAACAGCTCGCTTAATGTTACTGTTTCGTCGTTTTGGTTTTGTAGGCTAAAAGCGGGTGCAGTATCGCCAGCTTGTAATGGACTAATTGTGTTCATGTTTAGCATCCTTAACGAATTCGTTTAAAAATATAATCTACGTTTAGTGTGTGAGAAAGGCTCTCAAAACTAATTTTAAATTGATCTATATCTACATCAACAGGTATGTTGAATTCAAGTTCACAACGCATTTTAATGTTGTCTTCTTGGGAATAAGTGTCTGACTTAAGTGAGCAAATACTAATATTATTGTCGGCAAAAAAGCGCGTTACTTTGCTCAATGTGCCAGGGGTGTCTATGCCTGTGTATTCTAGGGTGTAACCTGCACAAAACTCGCTAGGAGTATGACTTGCTGTACGCTTCATCATGGTTAGCAGGCCAAGTTCCATGGCTTTAGTTGGCAGTACGTGCTCTATGCGGCTTATTGCCGACATGTCGCCGCTAAGTAGCATTATGAAGGTAAATTCGCAGCCTAAAATAGCAATACGGCTGTCAATAATGTTGCAGTGGCAATCGCTAACCAGTTGGGTTAGTTCACTTACTATACCGGGTCTGTCTTCGCCAATCGCTGTTAAAACAATTTGATGATTTGAAAATGCAGTCATGAGTTCAAATACCTTGTTACTTGGATTATATCAACCGAGTTGGCAACACCAAAAATACACACGAGAAGTTGCACGGCGGCGAAGTTTAACACAAAAAGGGCTCTAAACTACAGCACACGCTAATTAAGCGCTTTTAAAGTGCGGTGTTTCTTGTTTTTACTGGCACGGGAAAGTACCATAGCTAAAATTTGCTTATTTGCGCTTAGTTTTATTGCTAAGTTGAAGTGCTGAACTTTATTGCATTTAGGCAGCCAAATAATAAATGTAAAGTTAATATTGATTTTACACTGAACCAAATCGGCATTACCCACTCATATATTTGTTAAAACAATTAAAGGGTATGCTAAGGAGAAATATCTGTGCAGTATTGGATCCCAAAAGCACTTGCAGTAAGTGTATTGGTAAGTTTATCAGGGTGTAGTGTATTTATTAATAAGGCACATGACGAACGTAACTATCGTACGCATGAGCCTGTAAAAGCACCAACGTCGTTATCTCAACCAGCTCAAGACCCAGTTTATAAAATGGATGTAGGTCAATACGACAACAATCCTGAAGCTACAAATTACCGCCCACCGGCACAAGTATTAACAATTGCTAAAGGCAGTTGGGTAGAAGAGACAGATAAACAAGCGCGTATTTATTTTGATAAAAACGATGGCATTGCTGATTTAGATGAATTTCTTTGGGACACGATTCAATCAGTCCTCGCTGATAACAATGCAGGAACCACTAAAGAAGACAAGCTACTAGGTACTATTGAAACTGATTGGTACTCAATCATTAAAACCGAAGAAGGTTTTTGGTGGTGGGGCGATGAAGTTAACGATGACTTAGAAAAATTTAGATTCACTATTGAAGAAAAGTCACATCAGCGTACTGCGTCTTTACGTGTAGAGCTGATTGATTTTAAAGGCGACCATACGCTAACTGATTTGTTAAAGCAGCAGTTAGAAGTACGTGCGCTTAACCAAGTAGTGAGCGAGTTTGATTACCGTTACCGTCAACTTGAAGTTGATATGCGTAAACGCCAAGGTATTATTTCTCTTGAAATGGGCTTTGATAACAAAGGTAATGCAGCACTTGTAACTGAGCAATCTTACGAAGCTGTGTTTGACCGTTTCTCTGGATTTTTAGAGCGTTTGTCGTTCACTATTGTTGAAATTAACCCAGATACGGGCTTAATTACTGCTGATTATACTAAACCTGAAACAAGTGTTTGGGATTCAATTTGGGGTGATGACGTAGCTCAACTACCTATTGATGAAGGCCAATACCAAATTTTAGTAAGTAAAACTAAAGAAGGCGGTACTAGCTTAACGTGGATGGATGATAAAGGCGAAACGCTTGAGCCAGGTACTATGAATGGTTTACAACAAGCATTAGAAGCAGCACTCATTCAGCGCGGCATTAAAATTTAAATAATAATAAGTTTTACCACAAAAAGAGCGATATGCTCTTTTTGTGGTTTTTATAGGTTAATAAATATGTCTCAGCTACCTCATCGTTCACACTACACGTGGCGCACTTGGTTTACTTTTTTGGTTCCTTCGTTAATTGGTGTGTTTTTATTTATGACACCCATTAGTACCTCGCAAGGGATGACCATTCCTATTGCCGTTATGGCAAAAGCGGTTCAAGCAATGATGCTTGGCTCTGCTCAAGCAATTATTACTCTCATTATTTGTATTACAGGGGTTATTTCTGTAATTACTAAAGTGTTTAAACCCGCCGCTATATGTAACTCACCTTTGTTAAAGCATTTATTTGATGTGAGCTGGACGTGGCTGGTGGTGCGCTTATTTGGTATGGCGTTTGGTTTAATGACGTACTTAAGCCTAGGCAGCGAGATGATTACCTCGGCCAATACTGGCGCGCTGGTATTAAATGACTTACTGCCAGTGTTGTTTTCGGTATTTATTTTAGCGGGCTTATTACTGCCGCTACTAATTAACTTTGGTCTACTAGAGCTTGCTGGTACGTTAATGACTAAAGTAATGCGCCCTGTATTTGGTGTACCTGGTAGAAGCGCGGTTGACTGTACTGCATCGTGGTTAGGTGATGGTAGTGTGGGTATTTTGATGACTGCAAGGCAGTACGATCAAAAGCACTATACACAACGCGAAGCGGCTATTATTGGTACGACGTTTTCAGCGGTTTCAATTACGTTTAGTTTAGTGGTGCTTGGGCAAGTTAAACTTGAATACTTATTTGCACCGTTTTACGCAACGGTATGTTTAGCCGGTATTGTTGCCGCTATTATTGTGCCGCGATTACCGCCACTGCGCTTTAAAAAAGACTTACTGATTGATGGTACTGAGCCAGATAGAGACGCTGAAACAATTCCGGGTCATAAAACCTTATTTGGTCATTCGTTAGATGTTGCATTAGCTAAAGCAGATAACTCAACGGGTGTTAAAGGTACTATAAAAGAGGGCTTACATAACGCGCTTGATATGGTGTTTGGTGTATTGCCTGTGGTTATGGCGGTAGGTACATTTGCACTGATCATTGCTGAGCATACGCCTATATTTCAGTATTTAGGTATGCCGTTTGTGCCATTTTTAGAGTTATTACAGGTACCCGAAGCGGCAGCTGCGTCGCAAACTATTATGGTTGGTTTTGCTGATATGTTTATTCCGTCAATATTAGCAGCAGGAACAATTGAAAGTGATGTAACGCGCTTTATTATTGCCGCAATGAGTGTAACTCAGCTTATTTATATGTCTGAGGTGGGCGCACTTTTACTTGGCAGTAAAATACCGGTAAATATTTTAGAGTTGTTTATTATATTTATTTTGCGAACGCTAATTACTTTACCTGTTATTGCGCTAATGGCGCATTGGTTAGTAGGCTAAATTAACGAAAATATAATTAAGCGAATTGGTATTATTGAAAAAGCCCTGATTAATCAGGGCTTTTTTGTGTCTATTGCATTTTTAATATTGGCGTTGGGCTTTTTAAACTCCGTTTTTGCAGAGAGTCTAATTAGCGCAATATTACCAATAATAATGGCAAAAACAACGGCGACAATAATTACAATATGCCAAGTTTGCATCGCAGTATCACTTAATATTTAGTACGTTTAAGTGTGACCGTTTTACGCTATAACAGCAATTAAATTACTCAAAACATAATCAATAATTTTAAACGCAATCAATAACTTTAAACACAATCAATAACCTTAAAAATGTCTAGCTACCGAAAGTGTTAAAAAGTTAAGCCCTGGGTTTGGCTCTTTAAAGCCTGCGTTTGAGTAGTGAATAACTCTAAGAGCAACGTTAGTGTGGCCAAAGTCGGCAACGAGGCCTATACGATCTTCAAACTGGTAGTGAGTGCTTATGTTTTTACCGGCAAACTGCGTCTCATCAATCAGTGATACACCAATCCCTGCTTCTACATAAAATGGGGTGTTGTTAAAACTAAATGCAGGAAATTGCAGCACAGGTGACATAGCAAGTACTAGGTTTGATTGTGTTTCATCGCCGTGGCGGTATTCCCACATATTTACGCTGGTTTCAAAGTAAAAGCGTGCATCACCAATTATATTTTGCATGCTAGGCGCATGATACTGATACGCAAGCTTAACGCCGTTTACGTTACCTTCGCCTTTGAGAAAATCAACGGCATAACCGTGGTTCGATTGAGCAAAAGCAAGTTTGCCAAAAAGTGAAACTACTAATACAAAAGAGATAATAAGTGTTTTAAGTGACGTTTTCATAGGTGCCAAATTTTTGTCTGATTCAAGTGATAACTAAATGATAAGGGCGACCTATTAACAATTACAATGAGGACAAAATGCCGGTTGTATATGACCTGTTAATGGAGGTTTCTAACTGCTTGAATTTATTTTAGTTATTTTATTGGTGCGATTTGGGCATTAATAAGTTGCTTATTTGTGCCTTTTTTATTGCGTATAGTTCGCGTAAATTACAGCCATCTTAATCACACAGACATATACAATTATGAAACTCTTTAAACTATTCGTTTTAGCCACTGCTTTTTTTAGTAGTTCGTTATTTGCACAAACTCAGCAATCGCCTGATCAGTTACTTGAATCAGTAGCCGATAAGCTATTTGCAGACATTGGCCAAGTAAATTCAAAAGGCACAGCAAGCAAAGAAGCGATGGCTGCCATTGTTGAAAAACGTTTAATGCCACATATTGATGTTAAGTTTGTATCGTTTAAATTATTAGGTAAACACATTAAAGGCATTGAGCGCGAACAGGCTGTTCAATTTATAGATGCAGTAGAGCATTACTTAACAGGTACATACGCTGGTGCACTAATGAAGTACACAGGTCAAAAAGTAGTATTTGAGCGTAATAACGCAAAAAGCGACTCTGAGTACGCAACAGTTAACACACAAATTATTGTGCCAAATGCGCCTACAATCGACTTAAGTTTTAAGCTTCGTTTAGGTAAAAATGATGAGTGGAAAGTATACGATATTGTTGCCGAAGGCATTTCACTATTAAGTGCTAAGCAAAAAGAGATTATTCAACGTATTTCTGAAGTGGGTTTAGATCAAGTTATTAGCGAGTTAAAAAGTAAATAGACTATTTGTCTGGCTCTGATTAAGCCCAACTCCAACCTCAAAAACGGCCAATTACTTATGTACTTGGCCGTTTTTATATTTGTAAGTAAAGGATTGTTGTTATTGCGTAATTTTGCGCTAGCAGCAAAACAAAGGTGTGCTAGAATATCGACACTTTGATTAAGCGTGGTGTCAGCTAGAAACTGATATAACTTACCACCCCAAGCCACACTGGAGTTGTGTTGTTTTAATGGAAAATGTACTGATTTGGCCAAAGGAATACCCATTACTTATTAAAGGACTGGTAGAACAAAACGGTGCCTTTATTTTAGATGCTTTGGAAGCTTGGCCTGCTTGTCGTTCTACAAATGAAGACGATGGTGTATGCACCACCGTGTTACCGCCTATTTATTATTTGGCATGGCTAACCCCGCTAGAACCATTTGAAGAATGTTACTTTCAACATATCTCTGAATATGACGAAGACGCACAAGCGTATATTAGTGCGGTTAAAAGCCATTACTACGATAATGAATACACCCCTGAAAGCTTAGTGCTTATGCTATGCCAACGCCTTGAAAAATACGCAAGTGTGGCTGCACAAAATACCATAGATACGCCACTGTCTTTAGTTGATTTGTTTTTTAGTAAACGCTATTTCACGTTAATTGAGCATGCGCTAAATAATAAAAGTAAACTTTCGGCAAAAGATACATTAGCCCTTTGGAAAGAAGTTGATTTTAGAGAGCGCTTAAGTGCGTTTATTCCAGAGTCTATTGCTGATTTAGATACTCTTTCTGAACTTGCCAGCGAAAAAGTAGCAGCGGGTAAAGACTATTTTACGTTGCTTACGCAGGTTTCTCCTGATGTTGACTCTGTTGTACTGCTAGAAAAAGCATTATTAACGCACCTACGTAAAAAAACAGCCAAGCAAACAATGGCAATGCGTTTTATTGAGCAAGGCGCTACAGGTGTTCTTGCTGATGAAAACAATAAAACAGCCTTTATGTGGGCCGCCGAAAAAGGCTTTGTAAATGTGGTTGAAACGCTACTTGCAAAGCAAGACAAAAAAGCGGTTGATAATTTAGGTAACACAGCACTTCATTACGCTGTATTTGCTAAAAATGAATCGTTAATGGTGCTGCTGATTAAAGCGGGCTATAACTTTAGAGCGCGCAATAAAGAAGGTTTAAGTTGTTACCGTTTGGCGGTTAGTATTAAAGCTAATAACTTAGTTAAATGCTTAGAGCGTGACTTTGGTATTAAAGAGCTTTCGCCAGAAGGGCAGTTTGATCGAATTAAAAAAGTACATGTGCTGCACGCTATTGTCACTATATTGCTGCCTTTGCAGTTGTTCTTCTTTTTTGATGAAACACTCTCCATTAAAAGTGAGCTGACGCTGAGTTTAACTATGGCGGCAGTGATTTGTTTTTTCTTTGCGACCACTTTAAAACGCTGTGCGTTATATCCACATATTAAACACCCTTGGGGTTTATTTGTGCTTAGAGGCTTTTCGTTTATTAGCTTAATTGCTCAAATAGGGTTGGCGAGCATTGTGGTGCTAGCTGCCTTAAGTGATTTGGTTTAGTCACTTTTAAACAGCTAATAAAAAACGCGCTTAAAGCAATTTAAGCGCGTTTTTTGTATTTATAACCGTTTATGGTTAAGCCTTATTTACCGTGCTCATTTGCTGCTTTTTCTTCAGCTAATTCTTCTTTAAGCTTACGGATTTTTAAACCTTGTTCTTGTCCGCGGTGTCTTGCGTAGTAAGTACAGCCAATAAACATTGAAGAGGCAAACACAAGCTCTAGCAATACCCAAATTAATTCATCAGGAGCGGCCCACAGCATGGTAAGCCCGTGAATAAAATACAGCATTACAACAAAGTTAGCCCACGCATAAGTGTATGTACTGTCTTTAATTATGCCTCTTAGCGGCAGTAGTAACGGAATAATGGGCAAAAATAAAGATGCTAAACTCGCATTACCATTTAGAGGTGGCACAAAATACATCCACAGTGGAATAAGAACAAGTAAACCTACATAGCCAAATAGTGCGGCACGCTGAAACTTTACTGTAATCGGCTTTTTAGCTGGGTTGTCAGCTGTATTCATTTAAGTTTTCTCGCAATGTGAGTAAGGCGTTTACCAACGCTTTGGCATATTTTAATTTCGTCTTTGCTTAGCTGTGCACTGTTAGCACTTCCGGCAACGTGAGTTGCACCATAAGGTGTGCCTCCTGATTGCGTTGCAAGTAATTCTGGCACATCGTAAGGCACGCCCAGTAGCATCATACCGTGGTGTAATAGTGGCAGAGATAAGTTAAGTAAGGTTGCTTCATTACCACCATGCATACTGCTTGATGACGAAAACACACACGCTGGCTTATCTATTAGCTGACCTTTTAACCATAAGTCGCTGGTGGTTTCCCAAAAGCTTTTAGCTTGAGAGGCCATCATGCCAAATCGGGTTGGTGTACCAAATGCCAAACCATCGCAATTTATTAAATCATCTTTGGTGATCACAATGTCGTGCGCATTTTTAGCCACAAAGGTACGAAGTAGTGCTGTAGCACCTTGTTGCTCTATCGACTCTGCTATTTCGTGAGCCATTGCTTCAACTGAGCCATGGCTTGAGTGATAAAGCACCACTATGGTTGCACTCATTATAAAACGCTTAGTACGTTTTCTGGTGGACGACCAATCGCTGCTTTATTGTTATTCACTACAATAGGGCGTTCAATTAGTTTTGGATTTTGTACCATGGCATCTATTAATGCTGATTCACTGCTTTCATCTTTTAAATTAAGTGCTTTGTAGTCATCTTCTTTTGTGCGCATTAATTCACGTACGGATGAAAAACCAAGTTGGATTACAAGCGTTGAAATTTGCTCGTGTGTAAGAGGCGTTTTTAAATACTCTACAACACTTGGCTCTATTGCTTTACTTTGCAGTAGTGCTAGCGTTTCGCGTGATTTAGAACAACGTGGGTTGTGGTAAATAGTAACAGACATAAAATGATTCCAAAGTGTGAATTGCGTCTATTTTAGGGTAACCGCTTGCAGACTTAAAGTCTTGCAAGCTCTTTTTGTAAAAGTCGATACTGGGTAAGTAGTGCTTTTAAACGTTGTTGCTTTACAAGTTGAGTAGGCTCTACAAAGTTTAGTGCTTTTTGTACTTCGTCTGCGGCTTTTAAATAAGCACCATATTGCGCTAATACATCGGCGTTAGCTTCGTGATAAGAGGCTAATTTATCTTGTTTTTTATACGCATCAGCAAGGAGTTGTTTGCCTAAGTTATGATCTGGCTTTTCGAGTAAAAAACTCTTTAAAATATTTTCAGCAAGCTCATATTGCTCAGCTTCAAGTGCTGAGTTGGCATAGTTAAGTGTAATTACCTGATTATTAGGGCGATACTGATTTAAATCCGCTAAAAACTTAACGGCTTCATCTGCCTTTTTTTGTGCAATAAGTAAATCGGTATGGGTATCTATATAAAATAAGTTTTTAGGATCGTTTTTTAAAAGCTCGTCTAATATTGGCGCTGCTTCATCAAGCTTTTTTTGATCAAGCAAGCTTATGGCTAAGCCATACTTTAATGCAGTGTTGTTGTAGGTATTTTCGCGCAGTAGCTTTCTAAATAGATCTTCTGCGTTTTCTGGTTTGTTGTCATAGCGGGCAAGCACTCGACTTTTTGCTAAATTAAACTCAAGGCTCGCATTCATAAGGCGCACAGGAAATTGCTCTGCACGCAAACGTACATCTGATACACGACTCTCTGGTAATGGGTGAGTTAGCAAAAATGCTGGTGGCTTGTATTTATAGCGAATTTGCGCTGCAAGTTTAGTTAAAAACTCACTCGATGCACGGGGATCAAATCCTGCATTATTAAGTGTTTGCATGCCTATACGGTCAGCTTCTTGCTCAGCTGAGCGGCTATGCGTTAACTGACTAAAAGCAGATTGTGTTTGGCTGGCAGATATAATGGCAATACCCGCGTCGGGTGCAACAACGGTTGCTAATATACCTGCAATCATACCGGCAATGGTCAGCGCGCTGTTATCTTGTTGCTGCTGTATTCTACGTGCTAAGTGGCGCTGTGTTACGTGAGCAATTTCGTGACCAAGTACCGACGCAAACTGGCTCTCGTTATCGGCTT
>NZ_AUTR01000041.1:0-39143 GCF_000497875.1 Pseudoalteromonas sp. S8-8 | reverse complement strand
CCCGCCATAAAATGCAAACGCATTTATTTCTGAGTTATTTATCCAAAAAAACGAAAACGGAAAACGTACATCGTTAGCATTAGCAACAAGTTTACGGCCAATAGTCGTGAGGTATTCATCTAGCACAGGGTCGTTTATAACTGGCGATGAACCTCGTATTTGCATCATCATTACTTCGCCAATAGCTTGTTCTTTTTCAAGTGGCAGTGCTTGTAATGCAGATGTTCCTAAATCAGGAAGTGTAAAATTGGTTTGCGCTTTTAAAGGTTCGCTTACTAATAAGCTAAACGTAAGCGCGGCACTGCATAAAGTGATAAATGCTGATTTTAGCTGCATTTTATTCCTTGTTAATTTGTTCGCCAATTGCAATTTTGGCTATGTCTATTTCGTCACTGCTTGCACGGCTGTCTTTTTCGCACAATTGGTATAGTTCTTTTATTGTGACTCCATCAAGCTTTACAACGTTCAATTCTCGCTGCAAAAAAGTAATAATTTTATGTACTACTTTATGTGCATGTAAAATAATGGCTTTATCTGCTTTGTCGCCCCGTTCAAAATAAAAGCCAATAAACTTATGTAACTGACTTATTCTGATCAGGTTTTTCATTGAATGTGGATCCCACACTCTAAACTCCATAAAGCGATTATTTTTTATGTATTGGTCAACAATAACATCTTTAGCATAAGGCTGTGCCCATAGCTCAAAGCCTCTGTCGGTAAAAACTTGGTGCAGCGCAATACGTGGCTTATGTTTAGTGTGTATTACACCAAGGCTGTCTTCATGGCCTTCTAATAGATCTAAGTTCCAATTGCGTTTATCTATAAGTTGTTTAACTGCATTATCGAATCCATGATCTAAAATCCCTTCAGATTCGCTTATTGATGAGGCAACAAGGTGATAAAAAGGAGGTAGTTCGCCCCAGTTAATTTGCTTTTTAAACCAATTAATCTCTTTGAGTGTTGGATTACTGGGTAGTTGCGCTTTATTATGCGTGCCAGGCATTAACTTATCCTTACTGCTAGTTATGTTATAAGGATAAACTATTGCAGGTATTGTTTTAACAAAAAGTTACAATGGTTTGGGTATATAAGTATATTGACCGTAAATATGCGACTTATTATTCATTTACTATACGGATAAAGTAGTTATGGTAGAGCGCGATTTAAAAGAGTTTAAATGCCCTCAGCAATTTGTGCAGTTTAAACTTGCGCTACGAAGTGCGCAATCTTCAAAACAACGTATCACTTTTAGTCTTAATAAAGGTGAAAGTGCGAACGATATTGAACGTTTTTTGAAAAAAAATGCTTATAGTTACAATTTTGATAAACAACGTGGGTTGTTATTAGTGGAGCCATTACATGTTTGAATACGTAAAAACATGGTACGAAAGGAAGTTCTCGGATCCTCATTCGTCTACCTTATTATTTTTATTATTAGCCTCAGTGGCCTTACTTTACTTTTTTGGCTCGTTAATTGTTCCTGTGCTTGTAGCATTGGTTATTGCTTACTTACTTGATTGGCCGGTTGTTCATTTAGAGCGCGTTGGCTTAAAACGTTTTACTGCAACGATTATTGTAATGTTGATATTTATTAGCATTATGCTCACCCTTATTTTGGTTATTGGCCCAGTGCTTTGGAAGCAAACCAGTAACTTAGTGCAAGAAACCCCGCATATGTTAGAGCAAGGGAAGTCTTATTTAATGGCTTTACCTGAACAATACCCAAGTTTAATTAACATAGATCAAGTACAAGCTATTGTTGCAACGGTAGAAGCTAAAATCATTGAGTTTGGTCAAACTGTATTGTCGTTTTCACTAACCTCATTAAAAGATGTTGTTGCATGGCTTATATATTTAGTACTTGTGCCGTTACTGGTGTTTTTTATGCTTAAAGATAAGCTGGAGCTAACGGGGAGTATTGCTAAACTGATCCCGCAGCAACGACGCTTGATTTTGCAAGTGTGGCACGAAATGAATCAACAAATTATGAATTACATTCGCGGTAAAGTGTTTGAAATTTTAATTGTTGGTGGTGTGTCTTTTATTGCATTTACTGTTTTAGATTTACGCTACGCCGCACTACTTGGTGTGCTTGTTGGCTTGTCGGTATTAATTCCATTTATTGGCGCGGCACTCGTCACTATTCCGGTAGCGGCAGTTGCGCTGTTTCAGTTTGGATTAGAAACACAGTTTTGGACCATTTTAATTATTTACGGAATTATTCAGGCGCTTGATGGCAACGTACTTGTACCACTGCTGTTTTCTGAGGCGGTTGATTTAAATCCGGTATTTATAATTGTCGCGGTATTATTTTTTGGTGGCTTATGGGGATTTTGGGGCGTATTTTTTGCCATCCCGTTGGCTTCATTAGTAAAAGCGCTAATAACAGCTTGGTCGTCAACGCATGAAGAGATAAGTAAAGAGGTCAGTGAATAGTTAAGTAAACAGACTTTTAGTCTAAAAAAGCATAGTAAACGCACCTCTAGTGCTAATTGATTATTACTCATTACCTGTAAATTTATGTACTATTGGTAATAAGATATATTTTTTAGTAATAAGGTGCGTTTTTTAATGTCTGAGTTTTTATTGCACGATGAGCCAGTAAAACAAGTTTACCTTGATGCAAACGCAACGACCCCTGTGTTGCCTTGTATTGCTGATGTTGTTTCTCATACCATGCAAATATGTTTTGGTAATCCTTCAAGCCCGCACATTACAGGTATTCAAGCCAAGCATTTATTAGAACAAACACGTCAAAAAGCACACACAGTTATTGGCGCAAGTAATGGCGATATTTTATTTACCTCTGGCGCAACAGAAGGCATTCAAACTGCGGTGGTTTCTACGTTAATTGATGCTAAAAAACACCCGATTAAAAACCCCGTATTGTTATATGGCGCTACTGAGCACAAAGCGGTGCCAAATACACTTAAGCACTGGAATAGCGTACTAGACGTTAATGCTGAAGTGCTTGCTATTCCGGTTGATAGTAACGGTATTTTAGATTTAGATTTTATAGCTAAACATATAGATAACGCATTGATGATTTGCACCATGGCCGTTAATAACGAAACCGGTGTATATCAAGATTTACCCGCTATTGAGCAGGTGATTCGTAGCCGTAATAAAAATGTATCGTGGATGGTGGATTGCGTGCAGGCGCTCGGTAAACAAGCGCTCGCACTAAGTGACACAACAATAGATTACGCACCTTTTTCGGGGCATAAGCTTTATGCACCTAAAGGTATTGGCTTTTTATATATTCGTAGTGGCAGTGCGTACACACCTTTTATAGCGGGTGGCGGTCAAGAAAGTGGAATGCGCTCAGGCACCGAAAATCTACCCGGTATTGCAGGGTTAAATAAGCTATTTAGTATGTTGCTTGATAAATCAGACGATACATTTAAACCAATTAGCATACTTAACTCTTATCGAAGCCAGTTACAAAGCGCGATAAAAGACACCTTTGGCGATATTACATTCAATCATGATTTTGCTTATAGCGTGCCTACCACACTTAACTTTGCTGTTAACGATTTAACGAGCAAAGAAGTGATTGATTTATTTGACGCTGCGGGCATTCGTGTAAGTGGAGGCTCGGCTTGTAGTACAGGCGCATCAACAAGTTTTGTTTTAGATGCAATGGGTGCAAGTAAGTGGCAAAGCGAAAACGCGATTAGGCTATCGTTTGGACCTGCTGCAACACAACACGATATTGATGATGCTTGTGTGCGTATTCGCGCTCTTAAAGCAATACTACAGGCAAACTGTTTAATCGTATCTGACAGCACCACACCACAACAAGAAGTATGCGCACTGGGCCTTACTCAGTTTAGGCACCAAGGAGCATGTAGTTGGCTTTATGTAAGCGATGATAAACACGCTGTAATTATCGATCCTATTATTGAGCTTATTCCGCGCTTTGAAAAAATAGCTAATACACAAAACTTAACTATATCGGCGGTGCTTAATACTCATCTGCATCAAGAGCGAGAGTCAGCGACTAATTTACTAACCAGCGCTCTTGACTCAAGAGTTGTAAAAGGTGAGGTTGATTCGCTAGGTTGGCCGCTAAATACAGCAAGTATTAACTTGGCAAACGACGTACTTGAAAAAGTAGTTACACCTGGGCACAGCAAAGACAGTGTAAGTTATTTATTAAAAAACAGTAATGGCGAAACGCGTTACTGTTTTTGTGGTGATTTAATACTGCCTGCAGGGCTTGGCAATACATCGCTTATAGGTGGGGATGCAAAAGCAATGGCACGCTCTATTTTAGCAATGAGCGAGCAACTTAATAGCACCAGTATTATTTGCTCAGGGCACGACTACCAACAATGTTTTGCCATGAACTGGGCTGTACAGCAAAACCAAACGCCACTTCTTGATGCGTTAGTGAGCGGCAGTATTTCAGTTGATGAATTTGCAATACAAAAACAGCAGTACGACGCTTCAAAACAAGTAGATAATACGCAATTGTGTGGTTATGTAAATGCGTTACCTGAGGTTGATACACAGCAATTAAATTTTGATGACGCTAAAGTAATGTTAAACACCAGCGATACATATTTAATAGATACTCGGGAGCCGTATGAGCATGGAGCAAATAATGTTGCTCAGTTATTTAATACGCTAGATGAAAAAACATTAAATATACCACTTAGCAGAATGGCAAATGCGGTATTTGAAGGGCAATTAAACAAAAATAACAAGTACATTTTATTATGCCGTAGTGGTAACCGCTCAAAAATTGCTGCAACTAATTTAATGCAACTAGGATACAAAACGGTTTATAACCTAAGTGGCGGGTTAGCGCTTAGTAATTAAACAAAGATTGTAATTTATACAAAATCGGCTTTAGGGCCGATTTTTTTGTTTTTAAGGCTTATTTGCTCGCAAGGTAAACAAGCCCTAGGGCCTGTTGACCTTTCAGGATTAAAATTTGTTCAATCTAGGGGCTATTTAATCGCGGCGTGAGGTTTGTAACCTAGTGGGCTAAGTAAAAACCGAGTAACAAAGAGTAAATTGCCCCTAGGCAGAACCCTTCGGGCAGCGCGTGTTTGGCATTTATTCCACGTTATCGCCTATTTATGGGGAATAACCACACTACATAGGCTCTGCCTTGCCTAAATGCCAAACACACTGCTGCAAATTTAACTTCGAAAGATAAACAGGCCCTAATAATTAGTGAATAACTATAAAAAGTAATTATTGTGCTGAGAAAAATTCATTAATATTTCATTTTGATTGATTAAGCTATCCCGTTGCCTTTAAAATTGCGGGTAAATTAATTTATAAAATTTTTATGATACCGGTGTCAAAAGCTAAAAATTGCGTTATCATCGGCATCTAAAATTATAAAAACAGCACTTTTTTTGCATTTTTAGTTATACTATCGGCGCTTTATTTTAGTGTAAATAAGCAGTGTTAAGAGTTTTGCTTTTATAAAAAACATTTTTAAATCAATTGATTGAAAAAACTAGAGGATATTTCCATGTCTAACCGAACGCAACTAGCAAGTTGGCAAGCACTAGAACTAAGTGCAGCTAAGATGAAACAAACACATCTGAAAACGTTATTTGCACAAGATGACACGCGCTTTTCTCAGTTTTCGACTCAAGTACCTGGCGTACTATTCGACTATTCTAAGCAACTTATTGATAACGATGTTTTTGCTAACTTAATGTCGCTTGCTAAAGAATGTGATATTGCATCGTGGCGCGATAAAATGTTTAGCGGTGAAAAAATAAATATCACCGAGGATCGCTCAGTACTACATACGGCACTTCGTAATCGTGCTCACACTCCATTAATCGTTGATGGCGAAAACGTAACACAAGCCGTAGACAACGAATTAGCTAAAATTAAAGTGTTTGTAGAAAAAGTTCGTAGCGGTAAATGGTTAGGCTATACCGGTAAAGCGGTAAAAGATGTTGTAAGTATTGGCGTAGGTGGTTCTAACCTTGGCCCACAAATGGCAACCGAGGCATTAAAAGCACTTGCTGATGATACGTTAAATGTTCATTACGTATCTAATGCTGACGGTGTACAAATTTCGTCTATATTAAAAGCCATTGACCCTGAAACAACATTATTTGTTATTTCGTCAAAAACATTTACTACGTCAGAAACCATGACAAATGCTAAAACAGCGGTTGACTGGTTTTTACAAACAACAAAAGATGAAAGTACAATTGCAAAGCACTTTGTTGCAGTAAGTACAAATTTAGAAAAAACGGCAGCCTTTGGTATCAGCGACGAAAACGTATTCACTATGTGGGATTGGGTTGGCGGTCGCTTTTCACTTTGGAGTGCGATAGGCTTACCAATTGCTTTATATTTAGGCTACGACGCCTTTGAAGCAATTTTAGAAGGTGCGTTTGAAATAGACGAGCACTTTAAATCTGCGCCGTTTGAGCAAAATATACCATTAATTATGGCATTGCTTAGTGTATGGAATACGAGCTTTTTAGGCTACACAGCGCAAGCTATATTACCGTACGACCAAGCACTGCATATGTTGCCTGCGTATTTACAGCAAGGCGAAATGGAAAGTAACGGTAAACACGTTAACTTTGCAGGCGAAACGGTACCTTATACTACAGTTCCAATTATTTGGGGCATGACGGGTATTAATGGTCAGCACGCGTTTTATCAGTGTTTACACCAAGGTAATGTAATTGTACCTGCAGATTTTATTGCATCAGTTAAACCACAAGTGAATGTTGATAAGCATCACGATATTTTATTATCAAACTTCTTTGCACAAACAGAAGCGATGATGAGTGGTGTAGATGCAGCGCAAGTTACTGCTGATTTAACCGCTAAGGGTAAATCGCAAGCAGAGATTGATGAGTTATTAAATCATAAAATTCATCAAGGCAATCGTCCTACAACGTCTATGCTATTAGATACAGTAGATGCTAAAACAGTGGGCCGTTTAATTGCACTGTATGAGCATAAGATATTTTGCCAAGGCATTATTTTAGAAATATGTTCGTTTGACCAATGGGGTGTAGAACTGGGTAAAGGTTTAGCATCTAAAATTGAGAGTGAACTCACTGATGAAAGCGTTAAACATGCTCATGATAGTTCTACAAACGGCTTAATGGCGTACTACAAACAAAACCGTACGCAGTAAAAAATTCGCTTACGCAAGTAAGTAAACCGAGTACCTTTGAACGGGTAGCGCTGGAGTGCTTAGGGTCTGTATTTTTGTGAGAGGAGATACAGGGCCCCTAAGGCTCATTTAATAAGCGCAATGATAAAAATAATAATAAATCATCGATACAGAACAATTCAGCAGGCTTTTATTTAAATACAGCTATAAAAGCCATCTAATCTAGCAATAAATAGGCATACCCGCGCATTTATAAAGTGTACTGGGTATCACAACGTAGAGAGTAACTATGCTTAATCCTTTTGATATTATAATTTTTGGGGGCGGTGGTGATCTTGCGTTACGCAAATTGCTACCTGCAATGTACAGAGCATATCAAGAAGGTAACTTACCTGAAGGCTCACGTATCCTACCAACAGTACGCGAAGAATCGAAACGTGCTGAATACATAGAAACAGCGCATAAAGCATTACAAGAATTTTTAAGCAAAGGTGAGTTTAACGCTAAAGATTGGAAAGCATTTTCTACTTTTTTAGTGCCAGTGGTAAGTAATGTTACAGAAGCAGACGACAACTGGGATGTGCTAAAAGGCATTTTAGATGAGCACGAAAGCACTAAGTCTCGTGTGTTTTATTTATCGCTTCCGCCTGCTGTTTACGGCACATGTTGTGAAATATTATCGACTAAAGGTTTAATTACACCTACATCACGCGTTGTTGTTGAAAAGCCTATTGGTTATTGCGGTGATTCTGCTGAAGCAATTAATGGAAAAATTGCGGAATTTTTTAATGAAGAGCAAATTTTCCGTATTGACCATTACTTAGGTAAAGAAACAGTACAAAACTTAATGGCGCTACGTTTTTCAAACTCATTGTTTGAAAATATGTGGGATGCTAAATCTATTGATAACATCCAAATTAGCTTATCAGAAACTGTTGGCCTTGAAAGCCGTGCTGGTTTCTACGATAAAGCCGGTGCACTTCGTGACATGGTTCAAAACCATTTATTACAACTACTTTGTTTAGTTGCAATGGAGTCGCCTAATAAGCTTAACGCTAACAGTATTCGTAACGAAAAATTAAAAGTATTAGAAGCACTTCGCCCGCTTGTAGATGGCGATGTTGATGAAAATATTGTTCGTGGTCAATACGTGCCAGGTGACTTAAACGGTAAAATTGTACCGGGTTACTTAGAAGAGCTAAATGAAGGTTCTAGTAAAACAGAAACGTTTGTAGCTATTCGTGCGCATATTGATAACTGGCGCTGGGCGGGGGTTCCATTTTACCTTCGTACGGGTAAACGTATGGCTAAGCGCTGTGCAGAAATTGTGGTTGAATACAAAAAAGTATCTCACAATATCTACGAAGATAACGTGGGTAATATCGAGCCAAATCGTCTTGTTATTCGTTTGCAGCCAGAGGAAACAATTCAACTAACGCTTATGTCTAAGCGTCTTGATAACCTTCAAATGCAACTTGAACCAGTAACAATGAATATTGAGCTTTCACAAGCTTACAGCAATGGCTTCCATTCAGATGCGTACAAGCGTTTAATGCTTGATGCCGCTGCAAATAACCCATCATTATTTATTCACCGTGATGAAGTTCGTCAAGCGTGGAAATGGATTGATCCAATCATTGACCGTTGGCAAGACAAAGGCAAGCCTGCGCTTTACCGTGCTGGTAGCTGGGGTCCTGAGGATGCTGATGAATTATTGGCAGAAAAAAGCCACGTGTGGTTTAACACAGGCGATAAGGTATAAGCATGGCAACACTAGTTGAAAAATTTTTTGACGATAAAGACGCGTTAACAGCTGAGCTTTCTGCAACGCTTGAGCAATCATTACGTGATGGTATTAAAAACGATGGCCGTGCTGTATTAATGGTGTCGGGTGGCTCGTCTCCTGCGCCCGCTTATAAGCATTTATCAACGCTTGATTTAGATTGGCAACATGTTGATGTTGCTATGGTTGATGAACGCTGGGTAGACCCAAGCCATGAAAAAAGTAACGAAGCATTTATTAAAAGTACGTTATTACAAAATTTTGGCAGTGCTGCAAACTTTATAACCATGAAAAACGATGCTGCAACCGCGCAGCAAGGCAGTGAAGTGTGTGAAGCCGCTTACAGTGCTTTAAAAGCGCCATACGATGTAACTATTCTAGGCATGGGCCCAGATGGCCATACAGCGTCGTTGTTCCCAAATGCAGAAGGTTTAGACCACGGTTTAACAACTGAGCAAACAGTATGTGCAATTAATGCGATACAAAGTGATGTGACGGGTAGTATTACTGAGCGAATGACACTTACGTTAAATGCCATTGCGCAATCTAAAGTGGTTAAGCTTTTAATTAGCGGTGAAGAAAAACTCGCTGTTTATAAGCAAGCAAAAGCGGGAGGCGATGTGAATGACATGCCACTACGCGCTGTGCTTAATCACCCAAGTATAAATATTGAAGTATATTGGGCGCCTTAATTTAGGTGCTAATTTAACTTTTAAAGGCCGCTTATATAAGCGGCCTTTTTTATTTGCTCAAATTTAAGCCTAAACACTGCAAAAAAACAGTCCTGAACTGTTAACCAATGTTAATGAATAACTTTGGTTTGTATTAAAATCAACCACGAAGTGTGTTGTTTTTGAACAAAAATTATGAGTTTGAGCTGTATGTTTTTTAGCAACGTTCAGATTTAGTTAAATTTTATTTTTTCATGGTCGTTGTCATAAAAGTTTCCCTTCCTTTTTTAGCTCAAAAGCATTAGCCTAAAGGTATTAACAATGAAACATATAAATTAAAATAAACGGAGCAGTAACATGGCGGAGCAACAAGTACAGCCTTTACACAACGAAAAACATGCCAACACTAAAATTCAAAACGGCATCAATGTAGAATTCATGAAAACTCAACATTTAGTGCCAGTAGTTGCACATGAGTTTGCACGCGTAGCAAACGAGTTTCCAATGTCATTCGTTAAAAACAACGAAAGCGGCACTTTTCAAGCTGTTGCTATGTTTGGCTTAGAGCCAGGCGAAAACCTTTTTGTAGAAGATGGTAAATGGACTGCAGCATTTGCACCTATGGCATCTACTCGTTACCCACTGGGCTTAGTTAAACACCCAGATCAAGATCAATACGGTATCGTAATTGACGAAGCAAGTACGCTTGTTGGTGAAGACGAAGGTAATGCATTATTTGAAAACGGCGAAGAAACAGATTACCTAAAACGTCGTAAAGAAGCGCTTGTATCTTTTATTGAGTTTTCTCAAGTAACTGAAGCGTTCACTAAATTCCTTGCTGATAAAGAGCTACTAATTGCGCAAACGCTTACAGTAGACATTAAAGGCGAGAAAAAAGACATCAACGGTATTTACCTTATCGATGAGAAAAAGCTAAACGAGTTAAGCGATGCTGATTTCTTAGAGCTTCGTAAACGTGGTTACTTAGCACCAATTTATTCTTTCTTAACGTCTACTCATCAAGTAGCACGTTTAGCGCGTTTAAAAGCTAAACAAGCTTAATTATACCAATTGCATTAAATTAGTGATCTATTATAGCGATAAGAAAATGGCTCAATAACAAGGCTAAAATTATGATACATAGTTGTTCTATATAAATAATTTTCAACGTAGTTAGTGAGCTATTTAATACGCTAGAATGACCATGTTTTTAATAAAATTGGTATTACAAACACGTAAAATTTTAAAAGCGCCTTAAGGCGCTTTTTTATGCCATTAAACTCACTTTAGTTGAAATTAAGCCCGCAACCATTCACATTAGTTTATAACTTTCCCATAAAAGAACTCATTATGAAAACACCCTTATTAGCAATTTTTGCGAGCAGCCTTTTTGCTTTAAGTAATAGCGTATTCGCTGCAGAGACTCCTTTTGCCATTGCGATTCATGGTGGGGCAGGGACAATAGAAAAAGCACGATTTACACCCGCCCAAGAAAAGCAGTACCGCGCTAAATTAACAGAGGCTGTAGAGACAGGTTATAAAGTATTGCACCAAGGCGGTGAAAGTTTAGATGCGGTAACTGCGGCAATTACAGTATTAGAGCAATCGCCTTATTTTAATGCAGGGCGTGGAGCGGTATACACTTACGATGGCGGGCATGAGCTTGATGCATCCATAATGGATGGTCGAAACCGTGAAGCAGGCGCCGTTGCGGGTGTAAAGCATATTGAGAGCCCGATTAAATTAGCGCGTTTGGTCATGGATAACTCTGTACACGTAATGCTTAGTGGGCAAGGCGCTGAGGAGTTTGCTAAAGAGCAAGGTGTTGAACTTGTCGAAAATAACTTATTTGATACCGAGCCTCGTTACAAAGCGCTTTTAAAAGCAAAACAAAAATTAGATAAAGCCAAAGCAACCAGTAAAGAGTACCAAGCCGCGCACAAAGCATTGCCTAACTCTTACAAAATGGGCACGGTTGGCGCAGTGGCGCTTGATAAAAACGGTAATTTAGCGGCAGGTACATCCACAGGTGGTATGACGGCAAAACGTTATGGCCGTGTAGGTGACGCGCCGGTAATTGGTGCTGGGACATTTGCTGAAAACGAATCGTGCGCAGTATCGGCAACAGGGCACGGTGAATACTTTATTCGCTATAACGTAGCGAGCGATATATGTGCGCGTGTTAAGTATCAAGGTAAAACCATAGCTGAAGCTGGAGATGAAGTTATAAACGGTGTGCTTAAGCCAATTGGTGGCACTGGCGGCGTTATTATTATTGATACTAAGGGGAATATTAGCTTGCCGTTTAATACCTCTGGCATGTATCGGGCAAGTAAATCGAATACGCAAGCGACCTACGTGGGCATTTTTAACGACGAATAAGCCAAAGTAATTTAATTAACCTCAACTCTGGTTAAGAGATTTACTAACATATTGAACCACAATGATATTTTAATTCATTTATTGCTAGCCAGTTATTTTCAGTGCAGTTAGCGCTGAAAATAACTGCTTGAGATAGATTTATTATTCGCAGTTTAGGTGAATCGCAGCGTTTATATAACAAACAACCCCGTGTTATGCATTTTGTAGGATTAACCCCGGCCGTTTAATTTGATACAATTATGGCTCTTTAACTAATTTTATAAGGTATGCGGGTGGTAAACCTAGGTCAGTTGTTTGGCGAGCTAAAAACGTGCTTGAAAAAAGATCAATTCATTTTCAAAAAACGCTTACATGGCGTAAAAAAAATAACGGATGAAAACAAGCATGCCAACGCGCTTGAAAAAATAGCGGCTGATATAACCCGTAGCCAAGAATTACGTGATAAACGCTTAGCGGGCCTTCCTAAAGTGACTTACCCTGAGCAATTGCCAGTAAGTCAAAAAAAGGAAACAATTAAAGAGGCCATTGCAAATAACCAAGTGGTTATTATTGCAGGTGAGACGGGCTCAGGTAAAACAACTCAAATACCTAAAATGTGTTTAGAGCTTGGTCGTGGTGTTGATGGCTTAATAGGCCATACTCAACCACGCCGATTAGCAGCGCGAACGGTGGCTAACCGTATTGCTGAAGAAATGAAGTGCGAACTTGGTCAGCAAGTCGGTTTTAAAATTCGTTTTAGCGATCAGGTTTCTAATAATACGTACGTTAAACTAATGACTGACGGTATTTTACTGGCAGAAATTCAGCAAGACCGTTTTTTAAACCAATACGACACCATAATTATAGATGAAGCGCACGAGCGTAGTTTAAACATCGACTTTATTTTAGGCTACTTAAAAAACCTACTTCCAAAACGTCCCGATTTAAAAATAATAATTACGTCTGCAACCATCGATCCTGAGCGCTTTTCAAAGCATTTTGATGATGCGCCCATTATAGAAGTATCGGGTCGTACTTTCCCTGTTGATGTGCGTTACAACCCAACGGCCGATATTAATAAAGAAGATATGGAAGCCGAGGGCGATCAGCTACAAGGTATTTTTGATGCTGTTGACGAACTGTGCGCGGAAGGTCCTGGTGACATACTGATATTTTTAAACGGTGAGCGTGAAATACGCGATACCGCTGATGCACTTAGCAAGCGTAATTTAAAACACACAGATGTATTGCCACTTTACTCGCGCTTATCTAACGCAGAGCAAAACCGTATATTTGCGCCACATTCTCGTCGTCATATTATTTTATCGACCAACGTAGCCGAAACGTCACTAACTGTGCCGGGTATTCGTTATGTCATAGACCCAGGTACTGCGCGTATAAGCCGCTACAGTTATCGTACAAAAGTTCAGCGCCTGCCANCCAATAGAACCTATATCGCAAGCAAGTGCTAATCAGCGTATGGGTCGTTGTGGACGTGTTGAAGCGGGTATTTGTATTCGCTTGTACTCTGAGGATGATTTTTTATCGCGCCCAGAGTTTACCGACCCTGAAATACTGCGTACTAATCTTGCCTCAGTTATTTTGCAAATGTTGGCACTCGGGCTTGGTGATATGGCGCAATTTCCGTTTGTGCAAGCGCCAGATAGCCGTAATATAAGTGATGGTTTATCGTTATTAGAAGAACTACAAGCAGTAAAACCAGACAAACGTGATAGTAAAACGAGTTTAACCGCTTCAGGTAGAGAACTCAGCCGATTACCGGTAGACCCTCGTTTAGCTAAAATGGTGCTCACAGCTCACAAACTTGGCGCATTGCGTGAAGTGATTGTTATTGTGGCGGCGTTGTCGATTCAAGATCCACGCGAACGCCCGCAAGAAAAACGTGCTGCAGCCAATGAAAAACACGGTCGCTTTGACGACCCAGATTCAGACTTTATCGCTTTTTTGAACTTATGGAATTACTTAGAAGAGCAGCAAAGCGAGCTGACTAACGGCCAGTTTAGAAAGCTGTGTCAAAAAGATTTCCTAGCCTATATGCGCCTGCGTGAGTGGCAAGATATTGTTTATCAAATAAGTACTGTGTGTAACGAAATGGGCATGAAAGCAACCAGCCAAGCGGCTGATGGCGAACTTGTTCATAAAGCGTTATTAAGCGGAATGCTGAGCCATATTGGCTTTAAAGATGAGAAGCAAATATACAAAGGTGCACGTAATAGTCAGTTTCATATTTTTCCGGGTTCAGGTTTATTTAAAAAGAGCCCTAAATGGATCATGTCAGCGGAGCTGGTAGAAACCAGTAAATTATATGCCCGCACAAATGCAAAAATAGACATTAACTGGGTAGAACCATTAGCGCAGCATTTAGTAAAACGTAGCTATACAGAGCCACACTGGGAGAAAAAACCAGGTGCGGTAATCGCGTTTGAGCAGCAAACTTTGTACGGCTTACTTGTCGTAAATAAACGCCGCTGTGTTTATAGCAACATAGACCCTAAAGTGAGCCGAGAGCTTTTTGTGCGCACTGCATTAGTTGAGCAAGAGCTGGGCTTAAACGAGGGCTTTTTAGCATTTAACAGTGAGCTTATTGAAGATATTCAAGTTCTGGAAAATAAGTCGCGTCGTCGTGATATTTTAGTTGATGAGCAAACGTTATTTGAGTTTTACGATAAAAAAATACCCAAAGAAATTAATAACCGCGCTGCATTTTTAAAATGGTATAAAACACAAAAACAACAAAATAAGCATTACCTACACATGACTCGTGAAGAGCTAATGCAGCATGGTGCAAGTAATATCACTGAGTTTGACTACCCTGACACATGGCAGCAAGACAATATTATACTGCCGCTTGCTTATCATTTTGACCCAGGCCAAGCAGTTGATGGCGTTGCGGTACAAATACCGGTAGCACTTTTAAATCAAGTACAAGAGAGTGGTTTTGACTGGCATATACCTGCATTTAGACATGAGCTAATAAGTGGGCTTATAAAGTCATTACCTAAATCGCTTCGCCGTAATTTTGTGCCAGCACCAAATTACGCAGATGCAGTACTTGCAGCTATTGAGCCAATGCAAGGTAGCTTAATTGATGCTTTAGCTATGCGCTTATTAAGAATGACAGGTGTGAGAGTTGATGCAGAAGCGTGGGATTTAACCGCGCTTGCACCGCATTTACGATTGCAGTTTGAAGTACGTGATGAACACGATAAGTTACTTGCTCGTGGACTTGATTTAGCCAAACTTAAAGCAGAGCTGCAAGGTGAAGTAACCGAAACACTGTCTAAAGTAGCCGATAAAGGCATTGAAAAATCAGACCTAACACAATGGGACTTTGGTGAGCTGCCAGCGTCATATGTTAAAAAACAAGGTCAATACGAAATAAAAGCATACCCTGCGCTGGTGGATAAAAAATCAGCCGCTGCAGTGGAGCTTTTTGATAGTGAAGCAAAAGCGCAGCAAGCACATCAACAAGGTTTGCGCCGTTTAGTATTGTTAAATGTGCCGTCGCCAATTAAGTACTTACAACAAAACTTACCGAATAAGGCAAAGCTGGGTTTGTACTTTAACCCATTTGGTAAAATAGCTGATTTAATTGATGACTGTATCGCCGCAGGTGTTGATAGCTTATTAGTGAAACACGGCGATATACGCGATGAAAAAGCATTTGAAACGGTAAAAGAGCAAATACGAGGTGAGCTCGGTGATGCCGTTGTGTCGATTGCAACGCAAGTTGAGCAAGTATTAAGTATTGCGCACGCACTGCATAAAAAAATGAAAGGGCGCGTTGATTTAACCATGATAACCGCGCATGGCGATATAAAATCACAGCTTGAGTCACTTATATTTAAAGGTTTTGTGAGCGCGCATGGCGCAGATAAAATAACGGATTTAATTCGTTATTTAAAAGCGATTCAAAAACGTTTAGAAAAGCTGCCTGTGGATCCAAATCGTGATAGGTTATGCGTACTAGAGCTGGATAAAGTTGCTCAAGAGTACAAAAAAGTAGTTAATAAAACGCCTAAAGGCTTGCCTATTCCACAAGAAGTAACCGCTATTTTTTGGATGCAACAAGAGCTTAGAGTGTCGCTATTTGCTCAAACGCTTGGAACTCCTTACCCAATTTCGGCTAAGCGAGTACTTAATGCGATAAAAGAGATAGAATAAAACTTGCATTTTCTATTAAGCTTAGTACCTTAATAGGAGGATTTATTTTTGTTTTGAAAAGGAAGTGACATAGTTATGTCCTCATCGATTGAACATAAAACAAAGCGACTTTTAGTGGTAGACGACGAGTATTTTAATTTTGAAATGCTCAAAGCAGCACTCGCGTCGAAATTTGATGTTAGTTATGCAGATTCAGGACAAAGCTGTCTTGCATCGGCAATTGCGAGTCCGCCAGATATAATTTTGCTTGATGTTTGTATGCCTGGTCTTGATGGTTATGATACATGCCGAATGCTAAAACACACACCTGAAACAAAAAATATTCCTGTTGTTATGGTATCGGGCCTAGAGTCTCCATCTGAAAAACAAGCAGGGTTTGACGCTGGTTGTAACGCATATGTTGTAAAGCCATTTTCAGTGGGTGCTTTGTTGGAAGAAATTAACACGGTTTTTTAGAGGTAACGTATGTTTACTGATGATAAGCGAAATTTTAGACGCATGCAGATCAATACACCTGCAAATTTAACAACGATAGAACCAATAGCGGGTTTAAGTTTTGCCGCAGAGTGCGTGGATTTAAGTGCAACAGGTTTATCAATTCATTTAGATGAATTACTTGAACCTAATACATTACTGACGGTGAACATTGATTCGACTCACCCAAGTATTGCGCCTTTAAATGCAACAGCAAAAGTAATACGTGCCAGCAAAGAAGATGATGGCACGGTAACAGCAGGTCTTGAAATCATTCAGTTTAACTAACTTGAATCCAGTTAAACTCAATAGTAGATATTAAAAAACCTTACAGATTAAGCCTTTCAAATAAAAGCCTTCAGGGTAGCTGCCAGCAATTGGGTGATCAGCTGCCTGGTTTAATCGCTCCATTATAAGTAGGTCTTTACCTGCATCAAGTGCTGCATCGGCTACTACTTTTTGAAATAAGTTTTGTTCCATTAAACCAGAGCATGAGAACGTTAGTAATGTTCCACCTGGTTTTAGTATTTGCATGGCAATCATGTTGATATCTTTGTAACCACGACACGCACCGGTTAGCTGCGCTTTATTATCAGCAAACTTTGGTGGGTCCATTACGATGGTATCAAACTGTCTACCTTCGTCGCGGTATTGGCGTAGTAACTTAAATACATCCTGCTTAACAAAACTTACTTTATTTAAATCTAAGTTATTATGTTCAACATTACGTTTTGCTGTATCTAAAGCGGGTTGAGATACATCTACGTTAGTTACATGCTCACATCCACCACGCAGGGCGTACAACGAAAATGTACCTGTATAACTAAAACAGTTAAGTACCGTTTTACCCTTTGAAAAACGCTCAAGTGCGGCGCGGCTATCGCGCTGGTCTAAATAAAAGCCCGTTTTATGTCCATCAATTATATCGACTTCAATTTTAAAACCGTTTTCCTCAATAAGTACCGGCTGTGTTGGTTCATTACCCCAAAGAGCGCCTTTTATTGGCTCTAAGCCTTCTTTAGTGCGTACTTCTACGTCTGAGCGCTCGTATATGCTAGAGCCTGGGAAAATAGACATCAACGCGCCAACAATCTCGCCTTTATGACGCTCAGCACCGGCACTTAATAGCTGACACACTAACACGTTATCAAACTTATCGATTGTAACGCCTGGTAAGTAATCAGACTCCGCAGCACATAATCGAAACCCTGTTAATCCGCCTTCTTCTATTACTTGGCTACGTGCTTCTAATGAGCGGCGTAAACGGCGTTCAAAAAAGTTTTGATCGATTACTTCTTTTTCGTCAAAGCTCCAAACACGTGCGCGAATTTGTGAGTGAGGGCTGTAAGCAGCAGTTGCTAAAAACTTACCTTCGCTATCGTGAATCGTTACTGTGTCGCCTAATCCAGGTTTACCTTTAATTTTTTTGATGGCTTTTGAAAATAACCAAGGGTGTTTTCTTTTTAATGATTTATCGCGACCAGCTTGTAGGTAAACGGCAGATGACATAAGGCTTCTCAGTAGTAATAAATAAGCGCTGTATTTTAGTCAAGCAAGGAGCAACATACAATGAATGTTTTGCAAGGTGGGCATAAAGCACGGTAAAGTACGGATAATTTATCGATTCATTAGCTTTTGGAACCTAATAGTGCCTGACGCCGTTTTAAGCCCCGATTTAAAAATACTTAATTCACAATGTAGAGAATTTATAACCTCTTTAGTGCATGCCGATGTTGCTCACGATATTACCCATATAGAACGCGTGGTGCGCGTTGCAATACAGTTATGTAATGCGGAGCAGGCAAACATGTCAGTTGTATTACCTGCTGCGTGGATGCACGACTGTGTGGCGGTGGCTAAAAACCACCCTGATCGTGCAAAAGCCTCTACTATGGCAGCCGATAAGGCATTGGAATTTTTAAAATCTATTAATTATGACGAGTCACTTTTTGATGAGATTCATCATGCAATTGCCGCTCATAGTTTCAGCGCAAATATAAAAATTAAAACAGTTGAAGCGCAAATAGTACAAGATGCTGACAGAATGGATGCATTGGGCGCTATTGGAGTGAGTCGATGCATGAAAGTAGGCGGATCAATTTCTCGGTTATTGTATAACCCAGAAGACCCTTTTTGTATTGAACGCGAGGCTGATGATAAAACATACACGCTTGATCACTTTTTTATAAAGTTATTACATATTGCCGATAGTATGAATACGCCATCTGCTAAAGCAGAAGCGAATAGACGTACAAGGTATATGCATGACTTTTTAGAGCAATTAAAGTCAGAAATAGGTGAGTAACGTGAATAATACAAGCATACCTAAATTATCTGGGATTGATCATTGCCATTTAAATGTTGATAACTTGGTTGATGCCGTTAAGTGGTATGAGCGTGTTTTAGGTTTTAGTGTAGTACCCGAGCTTGCCTTTTGGGATGAGGACGGACGCGGCCCTTTAACACTTGAAGATACTAGTTCAACAACTCGTTTAGCACTTTTTGAAGGTGAGGGGCGTAGTAAAGGGATTGCATTTTTGGCCTCAGGGGATCAATTTATTCAATGGCGTAATCATCTTGAGGGTTTAAACATAAAAGCAGTGCTAGCGGATCATGGTGTAACGTTTTCTATGTACTTTAAAGATGAAAGCGGTAATAGCCATGAAATTACCTCACATGACTATCGTTATATAAAGTCTTACTACCCAAATGTTGAGCTTGGCTCTCACAGCGCTAAAAAGAATTAGCTTTCTTGATTTGAATTTTTTATAGCAAGAATATCGTCTAATTTTTTCACAAATAGTTCGATTAGAGCGGGATCAAAATGAGCTCCTGCTTGCTCTTGCATATGTAAAACTGTTTTCTCTACACTCCATGCCTCTTTATAAGGGCGTTTTGAAGTCAGAGCATCAAAAACGTCAGCAACGGCAACAATTCTACCTTCAATTGATATTTCTTCGCCTTTGATCCCGTTAGGATAGCCTGAACCATCCCATTTTTCGTGGTGTTCAATAGCAAGTTTATGAGCGAGTTGTAATAATGGCGATGAAGAATTTGCTAATATTTGTGCACCAATTATGGCGTGTTTCTTCATATGTTCAAACTCTTCAGAAGTTAACTTGCCTGGCTTTAGTAAGATAGCATCAGGGATACCTATTTTCCCAACATCGTGCATTGGGGCGGCTTGACGTAAAAGCTCTGCACTTTGCTCATCCATACCTAGCGCTAATGCTAATACTTTGCTGTATTGGCTCATACGCACTATATGTTCGCCAGTGTCAGTATCTTTATATTCAGCAGCACGGCCTAGGCGTTGTACTAAATCTACATGTGCTTGTTTTAATTGCTCAGCTTGCACTAGCGATAAGTGAGTTTTAACTCTAGCTCTTACAATAGCAGGGCTTATTGGCTTAGTAATATAATCTACGGCACCAAGTTCAAAACCTTTAAATTCATCATTTTCGTCCCCCAAAGCTGTCACAAAAATAATGGGGATATGAGACGTTTTAGGATTGTTTTTTACCCGCTGGCAGACTTCAAACCCATTCATATCTGGCATCATTATGTCGAGCAAAATTAGCTTTGGTAGTTCTTTTTCAAGTAGTGCCAATGCGGCATCACCCGATTTAGCAAACGACATACGATATTGATTACCTAACACTTCGCGCATTACTTTTAGATTTGCAGGCTCATCGTCAACAATTAATACTCGTGGCCTATCTGTTGTAAAATCCATTAATTAATACTCATTGTTTGTTAGTTTTTCAAGTAAGGTTTCTAGTATTACGTGTGCTTTATCAAAATCAAATTCATCAAAGGCCTCGGCTATAGCATCAACATCATCTTGACAGTTAGCAGGTGCGCCGCGTTGCAGCTTTGCTAATAGCTCATCATTTAGCTCTGCGTTTTGTGCATCTTGATAAAGCGTCTTACACAGTGACTTAATTTCATCAATTGATAGCGTGTCAGAACTATTATCTTCAGGCTTACTACTTGGCTTATCGCAAGTATTAGATGACAGCAGTTGTGAGATGACAAGTAGCTCGTTTTTTATATCGTCTAAAGTACTAATAACTTTAGCGTCACTTTGTTTTTGCTCTAAATCGGTTAATAACTTCATTAATGTTATTAGGCCTAAGTTACCAGCAACACCTTTAAGTGTGTGAATGGTGCTATCGACATCTTTTATGTTTGATAATTTATCACTGAATAATGTTTCGAACCGTTTATTACTGTCACTAATAAATTTAGTAATCTCTGTAAGTTGTTTACACTTAGAACCCCAAAGGGCTAACCCTTTTTCAAAATCTATATGCTGCGCTTTAGGATCGCTTTGCGATATAACCATTTCTTTTGCAATACCAAGACCAAGCACTTGTGCTATTTCTTGGTTTAGCTGATTTATATCGACGGGTTTATTTGCAAAGCCATTCATGCCTGCTTTTTTAGCCGTAAGCTTATCTTGTTGTAATACACTGGCTGTGAGCGCGATAATTGGCGTGTATTTAATTTGTCTTTGATTTTCTATTGCTCTTATTTTTTGTGTTGCCTCTATGCCATCACACAATGGCATATGTATATCCATTAAAATGACATCAAAGTCTTGTTCTTCAAATACTTTAATCGCTTCAAGTCCGTTAGATGCCTTGGTAACTGCATGCTGATCGCGTGACAGGAGTAAAGAAAGTAGTTCTGTATTTTGTTCTATATCGTCAACTACTAACACCCTAAGTGCAGGCAGTTGTGTGTGTAGACCATCAAAATGATCTATTTTAGTTTCGTCACCTAAAGTAAGCGGCAATGAAAAGTAAAAGCAGGTGCCTTTACCTAGTTCACTTACTAAGTTTATTGTTCCGCCCATAAGCTCTACAAGTTGTTTGCTTATGGTAGTACCGAGACCTGTTCCACCAAAGCGGCGAGTAGTAGTACCATCGGCTTGTTCGAAAGGTTGAAACACTGCTTGAATACGATCTTTTGCAATACCAATACCGGTATCTTGCACTTCAAAAAACAGATGCTGATTTTGTGTTATACCAACGGTTACGGTAACAGAGCCTTTTTCGGTAAACTTAATAGCATTACCAATTAAATTAGTAAGTACTTGCCTGAGTCGATCTGGGTCACCGTAATAAGTAGCACTTACTGATTCTTTAATATGGAGTTTAAGTTCTAAATCTTTCTTTTTAGCTTCTAACCAAAAAGTAGAAATAATACTGTCTATTACTGGCTTTAAACTAAAGTGTATTGGCTCAATAGTGAGCTTACCGCGCTCTAGTTTTGCGGAATCGAGAATTTCATTTAATAATCTAAGTAATGAACGCGCTGCATTATTTACGGTCACTAAATGTTTTTGTTGTTCTTGATCAAGTGGGGTATCCATTAATAAGTCGCTGAAACCTATTATAGAATTCATTGGGGTGCGTATTTCATGGCTCATATTAGCCATAAAAGATTGCTTTGCATAAGCAGCTTCTTCAGCTTTAAATTTAGCTTGCTCTAGTTTTTCTTCATATTCTTTGCGTTCTGTAATATCAACTAAAACACCATCAATCCACTTTGCTTGGCCTTGGGTATCAAAGTCGATGCTGCCTTTATCTAAAAGCCATAAGATTTTACCGCTTCTGTGGCGAATTCTGTATTCGATTGAATACTGACGTTTTTCTTCTACGGCTTTTGTGACGGCATCTACAATAGGTTGCTGGTCTGATTTTAAAACTAGATCGTTAAATTCAATGCAATGTTCAGTAAATTCATTAGGGTTATAACCCGTTAACTCGTTGATGCTCGGGCTGATAAAAAGCATGGTCCAGTTATCATCAAATTTACACCTAAAAGCCACACCTGGCATGTTATCCATTAAAGAGCGGTATTTTTGCTCTTTTTCTTCTAGGCTTTTTTGTAAAGCTCGTTGCTCTGATAAGTCGGTTATGAAGCCTACGTATAGAGGATTTTGCCCTGGCTGATTAACTTCTCCAATCCCCAAACGAATCGGGAATAAGTGGCCATTTTTATGCTTTGCAAAAATTTCACGGTTAACACCGATTACTTTACCTAAATCAATATTTTTAGCTTTAGAAAGGTAGCTATCGTGATGCATCGCGATAGCATCATCCATTAGCATTTTAATATTATGATTTTGTACTTCATTTTCGTGCCAGCCAAAAATTTTACTGGCTGATTCGTTAAAACTTAAAATAATGCCGGTGTGATCAATCGTTACGATTCCATCAATGGCTGTGCCTAAAATTGCGTTTAAGCGAGACTCGTCGGCTGACTTTTCTTCAAGTAACATTTTATATCTGACCATGCCATTAAGTACCGCTACTACGCTTGTAATGGCAATCGTTGCAGTTGCAACCGCGATGGCTACAAAAGTGAGCCCAGCAGAAGCATTTGCGTCGTCATATAAAAGAGGAGATGTTGCAACAAAGCGTGTAGATGCCATGCCCATATAATGCATAGCAGCAACAGCAAAGCCTAATATTATAGCGCTGATGGCTCTATTTTGTAGGTATGATAGTTTTGGAAAAAATTTTTCAAGATTAAAGCGGCTATATAACGCTATAAACGAAAGAGCGACGGCAACTAAAATTGAAAGACCAAAGGTCAGTGGGTCATAGCGCAACATTGGGGAAAGCTCCATTGCAGCCATACCGCTGTAATGCATTGTACCAATACCAGCCCCTAGTAAGATCGAGCAAATGCTGAGCACTCTAAAGTTTCCATCACTATTTACAAGTATTGATACCGCATACTGACATGCTAATAAAGCAGGAAGAAAAGAGAGTAGTGTGATTGTTGGATCGTAGCTTATATTAGTACATAGCGAAAAAGCTAACATACCTATAAAGTGCATACTCCAAATACCAGAAGAAAATACAGTTGCTGCAGTTATATTTGCTAAACGTTGATAACGAGGGAATTTAGTCTCTTTTGCTAAATCAATGAGCTTAGTAGTAAAAAAAGCAGCAAAAATGGCTATTAATACAGACATTGAGACTAGAAGAGGGTCGTAAACCCCATTGAGTATTAGGCTTGGATCTTGGTCTGTAATGAAGAAAGCTGATAGCATAACGGCTCGAAATATAATCTTTATTTTACAAGTTTAATCTAATTTACTAATAAATGAACCGTTATTTCTAATCGCGCCATAAAGTGACGAATTTTAAGCAAGTTTATTTATTGTTTTGTTATTGAAGTAAATAAAATGTTTTAACTTTCAATTCAAATAAAACAGACGGCTCAATCTATAGCTTATTATAATAAAGCGGATTAGGAGTTAAGTGCGACTTTATGCTTAAGAGTTTAAAATTGATGGTAATATGGATTATATAAACGGATGCAATATTTAGAGTTTAGGTCGTGTTTGAATATCAATTGAAAAAGAGTACTAGACGTAAAACAGTCGCAATAAAAGTGCATAGTCAAAAGGTAACTGTGTATGCGCCACATTTTGTCGCAAAAAAACACATTGATACTTGGTTATTTGACAAACAAGAGTGGGTTGCAGAACAATTAAAAAAACAATCGTCAATTGATGACACTAAGCAGTACCCCTTTGAATCTAAAAAAATCAGTGTTTTTTCAGAAACTATTTGTTTGAAACTGGACTCAGGCCAAGATTCCAAAGTAACCCCGTATGATGACCACTTACTTATTACAATATCTCCTCGAGTTAAAAACACTAATCAAAAGTATCGACAGCTATTAGAGACTTATTTAAAAGAGCAGCTTATTGCATACATAGAGATGCGTTTAGCGTATTTCTGTACTCAAATGGGTGAAGAGTTGCCAAATGATTTAAAAATAGGTGTTTATAAACGAAAGTGGGGGAGTTGTAATAGCAAGCGAGAACTCACTTTTAATTTACATCTTATAGGTGCTCCTTACCACGCCATAGATTATGTGATTGTTCATGAGCTTGCCCATTTAAAGTATTTAAATCATAGCAAAGCTTTTTGGCAGCGAGTAGAGGCGTTTTTCCCCGATTACAAAACATCATCTAATTGGTTAAAACAAAATGGTATGAGTTTACAGTGGGTGTTTTGATGTTACTGAATATAGGAATATAGGAATATAGGAATATAGGAATATAGGAATATAGGAATAGTAGAGAAGTGGTGGAGGGAGCTGGATTCGAACCAGCGAAGGCTGAGCCGTCAGATTTACAGTCTGATCCCTTTGGCCGCTCGGGAACCCCTCCACACTAATTTTATTGCATTTGGCCCCACTTAACTTAGCGGTAAGAAAAGTGGTGGAGGGAGCTGGATTCGAACCAGCGAAGGCTGAGCCGTCAGATTTACAGTCTGATCCCTTTGGCCGCTCGGGAACCCCTCCAATGCAACGGCGCTGATAATAGCAAATTGCGTATTTAAGTAAAGAAAAAAGCTAAAGAAAATTGAAATAAAGCCGATAAATATCTATCAGTTACCACAATCGGCTAAAGACTATGCAAATAGATGATTTGTTAATCACAGAGAGTCAGTTAAACAGTAGACTCAATAATAGTGTGCATGAAAATCGCCGTGGCGAATTTGCACTATTATTAGCGATGCTGTCACATGACGCACTCGACTTTAGTCAATTTCATTTACCAAAAACTGAAACAGATAATTTAGTTATAGAAGAAGAGGCGTTAAGAAAGCAATTTGGCGCAGGTCCAAAGCAACTTTTAGCCCCTGATGAATATAATATGTTGGTTGGACAATTTAATGCATCATTAATATCTCAAGAAGGAGCGCGCTGTGGTATGACAAGTATTAAGTTAAGACAATGCTTAAGCCCTGAACCACTTGCGATTAGAAATGATGATAAGCATATTTCACTTAATATAATAGATAACTGTGAGCTTGCCGTCAGAAGAAGAATTAAAAGCGAACAAACCCAACTAGCTAATCCCCCTATAGATGCAGCTGCTTTTTACGACAGCCTTAATAATGATGCAATACATCAACCACTTCAACTTATTGCTGTGTGATATATGATTGTAATAATCACCAGTTAATATATGCTTTACAACGGGTCTGCTTTATATATTTGCTAATAATTGATTTAATGAAAAAAAAGCATCCAAAAATTAAATGCAATTGCTATAATGGCGTCAAATGGTATGACATGAAATGCCATTATCATTAAACCAAGGTAATTAGGAACGTAATGAAGAAAACATTCACGCTAAATCACGAGAAAATCAAATACCCTCGTATGGTTGATGCTGCAAAGCACGAAGTGAAAAAATATTTGAAAAGAGAGCGTAATAAAACGCTACCTGAAGATGCTGACTATTGGGCATTTGACTGTAAGTTTGGTAACACAGCTGAAGATGCGCAAGTTGTGCACGTTGCTGAATTAAGTAACCAAATTGGCGAAATTGAAAAGCAAGGTTTGACCTCTTTCTATGTAGAGATTTTAGCTCGACCTGCTCAACGTCAACAGTTAGATTTAGATGATGACGAATAACACTTAATTTAATTAAGTGTTCGAAGTTTTAAAATGAGCCCAAGTGGCTCATTTTTTGTTTTTATGCATTAAAGATTCACCATAAATCATTTTTATTAGTAACTAATAAGTAGAATTTTAATTTATTAACATTTGCATAACAAAATATAGTGATATAGGGTGTGTTTAATTAAAAAAACAAAACAGTTGTACCATGCCTATAAATTACTCTGACCACCAATTGAAATTAAGCTTAAAGAGCTCTAAGGTACTTGTCGTTGACGATCAGCTATTAAGCTTAATTGTATTAAAAAAAATATTATCAGAGCATTTTAGTGTAACAACAACGAGCTGTGGTGAGGATGCGATTGAAATTTGTAAACATAATCCGCCAGATATAATACTACTCGATATTAATATGGAAGGAATGAGTGGTATTGAAACATGTCTAAAATTAAAAAATATATCTGAAACACAAGATATCCCCGTTATTTTTGTAACCTCATCTGAAAATCAAGAAGAAGAGTGCTGGGAAGCCGGAGCTGTAGATTTTATAAAGAAACCAACTAACTCGGAAACTTTATATAGAAGAGTGCGCGCCCATATTACGATGAAACTTCAACATGACTTACTCAATCAAAAAGTATTTCTAGATGATTTAACAAAGGTATTCAATCGTCGTTATTTTGATGCGCATTTTTCTAAAATGGAACGAAGCGCCTTACGAGAAAAAGTCGACTACGCACTATTACTCATCGATATAGACTACTTTAAGCAATACAACGATCTTTATGGTCATGTGCAAGGCGATACGGTTTTAAACCTTGTTGCACAAACTATTACTAATAGTTTGCAAAGGCCAACCGATTTTGTTGCGCGTTACGGCGGCGAAGAGTTTGTAGTTGTTCTACCGCATACAAGCACTGAAGGTGCAATTTGTGTTGCTGATAAAATTAAACAAAATGTGGTCGATTTAGGAATATTACACAGATATTCAGAATATGACTTTGTGACTATTAGTATTGGCGGTGCAACCCTACAACCGTACGTAAATAACAAAAACACCTTGCAGATCGCAGATGAAAAAATGTATGAGTCCAATATGCAAGGCCGTAACCAAGTGTGTTTTTAAGTTTAGCTAGCTAATAAATCACTTTGCCACTTAAAAACACCTTGTAGGTGATAAATATTAAATAAGATTATTTATTACACGCTATGACATTTTTTGTACTTTTTATTGCTACCACATGGGCAGTCATCATTTCTGCCCACTTTAATATCTTCAACAGGATATATAGTGCCATCTAAATAACGCCATTGAGTGTTTTCTTTAATAAACTGCGATTTTTCGTGAAGCTCACAAAATAAGTTTTGATAAAAATATTGGGCTTTAAATTCTACAGTACCGGTATCGCCATCATGGCTTGACCCAATTACATCAAGATTTATAAATCGACAGCTGTTAGCAAAATCATTGATTTCTTTAACCGGATTTTCAGCTTGTTTTTCTTTTGCGTAGGTTTGATAAACATATTCTGCATTTTTAATAACATAAGCGCTGAATCGTGAGCGCATAAGTTGTTCAGGAGAATCAGCCTGTTTAACAGATAAGTGAAGCGGCTCGCAGCAATCGGCATAATTGTGCCCACTGCTGCAAAAACATAATGTGGTATTGAGTGAAGTCATAATAATAATACAAAGTCTAAAACATTAGTTTAACAAGCTTATTGGGCGAGTGATATCTCTGTTGTTTGAGACTTTTTAGTAAAACAGTATAGTTTTGTATTCGTTTTACTTAAATCGAACGATAGATTCGTAAGTAGTTGGTTATTAACTATATCGGTCCAGGTAATTACCGCTGCAAAGTTTCCGTTATGTAATGCAGAATTTAATACATACTCTAAATTTACTAGGTGCTTTTGTCTAATAACAAGTAATTTACTTGTATCAATAGAGCATGAGTCAAGTAAAGCTTTGCTAGGTACGTGATCTGGAGCAATTAGTAACGTCCATGCATTAGAGCTATTGTATTGGTGTAATACTTTTAAAAGCTCAAAGGTCGCTGAAATTTCATCTTCAATTTGAATCAAATTCACGCAATCGCTTTGCTCATCTTGTTGGTAACTTTTAACTGTTCTTACGGTAATAGGCTGTAACATAATTTCACTCACTGGGTTTTTATACAGTATTTATATACAGTAGTTTATACAGTGCTTTCGTGCAAGCCTTTTATGCTATTTATTTGTACAGTTATTCAGCTTTTGATCATTGTTTTTATTTTTTTGATTTATAATTCTTTATTAATCAGCTTGTTATGGAATTATTTTTGAGAAGGTATTCTAAAAATAAATTTTTGAGCAGTGTCTTCATTTTGGGGTTTTATACTGTATAGGATTATCTTTGTAACCATATACAGTATTTTTTTACACTGCATACAGTACTTCTATCATGGTTAGCTTATGTGTTTTCACTCGTGCGAGGGATCATATGAGAAAACTGGAGTTGGTGGATTTGTTCGTACAAACTTGCCGCATAACATTGAGCATCTTTAAATCGCTTAGTTTCGATATGTTTGCGTATATCTGTAACCGCTGCAGTGGCAGGGGCGTACCCTTGGCTACTTGCTAAGCTTAACCAAGCTACAGCATGAAATACACTTTGTGGCACGCCTTCACCTTTCACAAAGAATAAACCTAAATAAAACTGTGCTCTATGGTTTCCCGCCATTGCAGCAAGCCGCATCCATTTTGCAGCCAATGGAGCTTGATTATTTTTTAAATAATATAGGGCTTTATTTAACGTACTTTGCTCATCTTTTTTATTATCAACGGGCACAGAGGTATTTTCGGGTTGAGTAACAAAACCTAAAATATTATCTAGCTGTTGCTCTAAGTCTTGCTCACAAGGTGTTGTTTTAAGCATATTGGTTCATTTATTATTTTAACTACTCTAACAGTTTAGTATATAGCAAGGTAAAATGTCCTGTAAAAGATAATTTTTATGTTAAAATCTCGCCACTTTTTACTATCACAAGTTTATTATGTTCGAAGCCTTATTTAAACTGAGCGAAAATAATTCAACAGTTAAACGCGAATGCGTTGCTGGCCTAACTACCTTTATAACTATGGTATACATTGTATTTGTAAACCCGGCTATGCTCGCAGAGGCTGGGATGGATCAAGGGGCTGCATTTGTAGCGACATGTATAGCAGCTGCGATAGGCTGTTTTATAATGGGTTTATGGGCTAACTATCCATTAGCATTAGCGCCTGGTATGGGACTAAATGCCTTTTTTACGTATGGTGTCGTATTAGGAATGGGTTATACCTGGCAAGCCGCGTTAGGGGCTGTATTTATGTCGGGTTGTATATTTTTGTTTTTAAGCTTATTTAAAGTCAGAGAGTGGATTATTAATGCCATACCTCTGGTGCTCAAGCGAGCAATCGCAACGGGTATAGGTGCTTTTTTAGCATTAATTGCCCTTAAAAATGCAGGCATTATCGTCTCAAGCCCGGCAACATTAGTGCAGTTGGGCGACATTACTTCTCCAGGACCGTTATTGGCTATATTAAGCTTTTTTGTAATTGCAGCGCTTTTATATCGCGATTTTAAAAGTGGCGTACTTATTAGTATCTTATTAGTGACTGGCATTGCTTTAAGTTTGGGGCTTGTTGAATATCACGGTGTTATGGCTATGCCACCATCAATAATGCCTACTTTTATGCAGCTAGATTTTGCAGCCGCTTTTGATATATCAATGATGAGTGTTATTTTTGCTTTCTTGTTTGTCGATCTTTTTGATACTTCGGGTACATTAGTTGCGGTAACTCAAAAAGCAGGTTTAGCTGATGAAAAAGGTAACATGCCTCGTTTAGGGCGCGCATTAAGTGCTGATAGCTCAGCAACAATTGCAGGTGCGATGCTAGGTACGTCTACGACTACATCGTATATAGAATCGGTTGCTGGTGTATCTGTTGGCGGACGTACTGGCTTAACAGCTGTAGTTGTAGGCATTTGCTTTTTACTAATGATGTTTTTTGCACCGCTTGCACAAATGGTACCGGCTTATGCTACGGCAGGTGCTATTTTATATGTCGCTGTTCTGATGCTGCAAAATTTAAAGTTTGTAAACTGGGATGATATGACCGATGCAATTCCTGTTACTGTGGTATTACTAATGACACCATTAACGTTTTCGATTGCGCACGGTATTGCACTTGGCTTTATATCTTATACGGCGGTTAAAGTCTTGTGTGGCAAGCAAGATCAAGTCAGTATTAGTGTTTGGATATTAACAGCCTTGTTTGTTTTCAAGTTTGCATTTTTGTCTTAATCGCTAACAAAAAACACAAAAAAGCCTGCACAAATTTTAATTTGTGCAGGCTTTTTTAATGCTTTTATAAAAGCGCTACCATTTCTTTTTAGGAGCAAACAGTATATCTAAGTCGTCTTGCTCTTCTTCTGTTTTCTTTTTAAGTGCGCTTGCATTAGAAGCTCGCAGTTCAACACTAATTGCCTCTAAGTAACCCTCAACTTCTAGCCGTTTTGTTGTTACATATTCATCAGAGTAGGTAACTGCGCTGAGTGTTGCCTGCGCTTTTTCAAAATACTGTCTTGCTGAGCCAACCATACTCGCTGAGCGGGCAGATAAGCCACGTTTTATTTGGCTTTCAATATTAATACGCAGTTGTAGTTTTTCGAGACGTTTATCTTCTAAAACAAAAACTTGGCTATCAATACGACCTTTGCTGTGTTCAGAGCGTAAAATTGAGCGTAATTTTTTAATGCCTTGAATTAGGCCTACAAGTTGTTTGTCATTACTAGGTAGCGTTAAAGCTTCATTGCTATTATCTTGAACTGGATTAGATAAGTGCGTTTTTGCTTCACTTAAGCGGCTTTTAAGTGCTTTAGATGTTTGCGAGTTAGTAACCATTGTATTTAAAGCTTCGTAAATACGGCGCTGTAATGTACGAATTAGATTTTCAGAAAGGGGGATGTTAGCACTATTCATTAGTGCCTCTTCTGTTTCTTCTATTATAGCTTTTTGTTTTGTAAGCTCTTTACGGCGTTCTGCCTCTTGTTTTTCTTTGTGTTGTTGTACAGCACTTACCCAAAGTGCAATCACAATCAATGCAACTATAAGCACTATTATAATAGAAACGATCATGGTGTAATTCTCGGATATATAACCTAATTATTTAATCTTACATTAAATATACGTTAACAGGGTAGCTTTGCGCCGATTAACTTAAAAAATATACCAAAAAATTGATAGGTTGAGCTCTTTATAAACTGCAGTAAGCCTAAGGGCTTATAAACTAAAGCTGAATAATCATCGCTACCTGAAGCATATTTATTATGCTAGCCTTGAGCTCTAATCAGATAATTGCACACCTAAAGACCTAAAGTGCTATTTTACGTAAATAACACTTGGTTTTAAGCGGTATTGCCTTTATAAATAATATGAATAATAACGTTAAAATTTGCAGCCATGAAATTACAACAACTCAGATACATCGTAGAAGTACAAAATCATAAATTAAATGTTTCAGCGACTGCTGAGAGTTTATTTACCTCGCAGCCAGGAATTTCTAAACAAGTACGCATGTTAGAAGATGAGTTGGGTGTGCAAATTTTTGGTCGCAGTGGTAAGCATTTAACGCATGTAACCGGTGCCGGCGAAGATATTATTAATATTTCTCGTGAAATACTCTCTAAAGTAGAAGGTATTAAAGCCGTTGCTAATGAGCATACGCTACCTGATCAAGGTAAGTTAAATATTGCTACAACACATACCCAAGCTCGTTATGCTTTGCCTAACGTAATTCAAGGGTTTATGAAAAAATACCCTGCGGTATCGCTTCATATGCACCAAGGTACTCCACAGCAAATATCGGATGCTGCAGCACGCGGTGATGCCGATTTTGCTATTGCAACAGAAGCACTGCATTTGTATTCAGATTTAGTTATGCTGCCTTGCTACCATTGGAATCGCAGTATTGTTGTCGCTAAAGACCATCCGTTGGCTAAAAAGGCAAATAGTTTAACCGTTGCTGATATTGCTCAATATCCACTCATTACATATGTATTTGGTTTTACGGGCCGCTCAGAGTTAGATAAAGCGTTTAGCGCACACGGGCTTGAACCACACATTGTATTTACCGCAACCGATGCTGATGTTATAAAAACATACGTACGACTGGGTTTAGGAGTTGGTGTTGTTGCTTCAATGGCGATAGATCAAGTGAGCGATACCGATTTAGTGTGTATTGATGCAAGCCACTTATTTGAAGCTAGTACGACCAAAATTGGTTTTAGAAAGGGCAGCTTTTTACGTACTTATATGTATGATTTTATCGAACGTTTTGCACCGCACTTAACTAAAGAGCGAGTAGAGCGAGCAAGCTTATTACGTAACCAAGATGACGTAGATAAGTTATTTGCAGATATAGAGTTACCCGTTAAATAATGTCACTACATTAAATGAATAATAAAAAAGCCGCCTATTTTAAAAATAGGCGGCTTTTTCTTTTTATAGCGAGCTGATTAACATTCGATAATATTAACAGCCAATCCACCGCGAGCGGTTTCTTTATATTTAGTTTTCATATCGTTACCAGTTTCAAGCATGGTTTTAATCACTTTATCAAGCGATACCTTTTGCTCGCCACTGCCACGTATAGCTAAACGTGAAGCGTTAATTGCTTTAATAGCGCCCATTGCATTACGTTCAATACACGGTACTTGTACTAAGCCACCAACAGGGTCGCACGTTAGGCCTAAATTATGTTCCATACCAATTTCTGCTGCGTTTTCTACTTGCACAACATTGCCACCAACAATTTCTGTTAATGCGCCTGCAGCCATAGAGCACGCAACGCCGACTTCACCTTGGCAACCTACTTCGGCACCCGATATAGAGGCATTCTTTTTATATAAAATACCAATAGCAGCAGCGGTTAATAAATAACGCGTGGCTATATCGCGGTCTACTTCTTTCACAAATGTGTGATAGTACATAAGCACAGCCGGTAAAATACCCGCAGCACCATTAGTTGGTGCGGTAACTACACGGCCACCTGCAGCGTTTTCTTCGTTTACGGCAAGGGCAAATAAATCAACCCAGTCCATTGCACGAAGCGGGTCGTTACTGACCTCTATATTTAGTTTTAAGTATAAGCTGGGCGCACGGCGTTTTACTTTTAAGCCGCCAGGTAAAATACCTTCGGTGCGCATACCACGGTCAATACAAGCCATCATTACTTTCCAAATATGGAACAATGTGTCTTTTACTTCGTCTTCAGTGCGCAGTGTTTTTTCGTTTTTCATCATCAAGGTAGAAACACTAAACCCAGACTCTTTACACATCTCTAGTAGTTCTTTTGCGCTACCAAATGGGAAGGGGGCTGGATTTTCTTCTCTAATATCGAGGGCTGCTTGTTTTTCGTTTTCAAACTCTTCGTCGGTAACAATGAAGCCACCGCCAATAGAGTAATATACTTTGCTGTAAATTTTTTCGCCGTTGTTTGAGGCGATAATTTCCATTGCATTAGAATGCTTAGGCAGTGTTTTACGACGATGAAAAACAATAGCACCTTGTTTTGGGAATTTGGCTTTATGTGTTTTGTTTAAATAAATAACCTGATCTTTTTCAATGGTCGCTAAAATGTCGTCGACTAAATCGGCATCAATTGTTTCAGGATCGTAACCGGCTAAACCAAGAATTACGGCTTTACCCGAGCCATGGCCAACACCTGTTTGACCAAGAGAGCCATAAAGCTCTACTTTAATATCGGTAACATTTGCTAATAATTGTTGTTCTTGTAGGTCATTAACAAATAAGCGTGATGCGCGCATTGGGCCAACGGTGTGTGATGACGAAGGGCCAATACCAATGCTAAACATATCAAATGCACTGATCATAATGTGTGTGTCTCTACTTTGTTTTATCAGCACGAAGCTGCTCTTTGAACGGTCGAGCATGATAACGTGGAATTGTGATTGTGTAACTACTAATAACGAAGATTTAAACTGGTAAGGCGAGTTGTTTTGTAAAGTTTTTTATAATGCTTGCAGTCGCACCCCAAAGTAAACCATGCGGCGTTTTAAAACCTTGCAAAATAACCGTTTTCCCAAATCGTTGAAAAGGTAAGGGTTGCCAGTTAGCTTCGTTATTTAATTCAGTAACAGAGAGCAAAAAGCTCGCTTGTACTTCATTATAGTCATTTTCCCAGGTGGTGTTTTTTTTGAGTAAACCCACATAGGGGCTAATACTAAAACCCGTTAAGGTTGAATACTCAGGTAAGTGACCTAATACATTAACGTTGCTTTGGGCAATATTTAGCTCTTCTTTTAGTTCGCGAAGTGCTGTGGTGCGAAGGGTAATGTCGCTTACTTCAAACTTGCCTCCGGGCAAACAAATCTCCCCAGGGTGATGGTGTAAATAAGTAGGGCGTTTACACAGTAAAATATGTGCATGGTTATCTATATCAATAATTGGCAGCATAACAGCGCTAGCGCGTTTTTTACGTGTGTCTTTTAACTGATTTGGCGCAGCTGTAGGGCTTAACAGAAACCGCGCCATAATGTGTTCACTATTCAAAGCGACCTACTGTTTTAATAAAGGGAGGATTTTATTTACTTTATCGTAAGTTTCTTGATATTCCAATTCGACTTTAGAATCAGCGACTATTCCGCCACCTGCCCAGCAGTAAATTTGCGCTTTGTGGCACACCAATGTGCGAATAGTGATACTCGTATCCATATTTCCACATGCACTTAAATAACCAATTGAACCACAATAAATGCTGCGGCGATGCGGTTCTAATTCTTCAATTATTTCCATCGCTCTAATTTTTGGCGCACCGGTGATTGAGCCACCCGGAAAAGCCGCTTTTAGCTGATCGACCGCTGTTTTACCTTCATCAAGTTCTGAGGTGACCGTGCTTACTAAATGATGCACTGCCGGAAAGCTTTCAATAGCAAAAAGCGAAGGGACGTGAACGCTGCCAGGTTTTGCTACTTTGCCTAAGTCGTTACGTAGTAAATCAACAATCATTACATTTTCAGCGCGATCTTTAGCTGATGCTGCGAGTATTTTCGCTTGTTGTTGATCCTCTAGTGCATCTGCTTTTCTCGGCAGTGTTCCTTTAATAGGCTTGGTTTCTACAACGTTATTGTTTACAGATATAAAGCGCTCAGGAGAAATTGATAAAATAGCTCCTTGAGGGTGATTTATAAAGCTTGAAAACGGCGCTTTATTTGCCTCACGCAGTTTAATATAAGCTGCCCAAGGGGAGCCTTCAAACTGAGCGTTAAAGCGCTGCGCTAAATTAATTTGGTAACAATCGCCACTTTTTAAATACTCCTCAATTTGGGCAAACTTTGCAGCGTATTCCGTTTCGCTCATATTTGATTGCCAGTCGCTGTTTAGGGCAAAGGACTGCGTATTAACTTGGGAGTTAGCGTGTGTATTTAAGTATTGCTCATAAAGCGCTAATCGATCGGTGTTTGGCTGCGATACATAAAACCAGCTTTGTTGCTGCTTGTCGTAAATAAGGGCATCTAAGTAAAGGCCAATAGCCATTTGGGGAAGATTAATATCTTCGATAGCACGAGTGGGGATGTTTTCAATTGTACGGCCTAGGTCGTAGCCAAAGTAGCCAAGCCAGCCGCCGTTAAAGGGTAAATCGTAATCGGCTTTTGTTTTATCAAGATGCGAAAGCTCATTATTCATAATTTCAAAGCAGTTATCACTACTTTCCATATTATTTAAAAAGCTTTTATTATTTTTTACTTCAAGGGTACTTTGCGGCTCAATGGCAATAATATCAAAACGGCTGTTTATATGATTACTATTTGCAGAATCTAATAGAATTGCATAAGGCAAATGTGAAAAATGCGCAAAAACGTCAATGCAGTTTTGTGTTATGCCTAATTTAATACAATTTTTTTTATTGTTTAGCATTTACTGCCCCTTTAAGAACTGGCTCGAAACGGGCTGGGAGGGTATCATAAGTCAAATTTTTTGGCAGCACTAAGCTGTAAAAAACAGTGCAAACCACCGTCACCGGTTTGATTTAGATTACGCGACAACGCGTAACGGTAACTTAAGGAACCACTATGAGTACAATTTGTCAGCAAGACTTTATTGATAGCATTGAAGATGCATTGCAATATATTTCGTTCTATCACCCACTTGATTTTGTTCAAGCTCTCGAAAAAGCTTACAACAAAGAACAAAGTAAAGCGGCTAAAGACGCCATTGCACAAATTTTAATTAACTCACGCATGTCGGCTGAAGGCAAGCGTCCACTTTGCCAAGATACCGGTATTATTACCTGTTTTGTTAAAGTAGGTATGGATGTTAAGTGGGATAAAACAGATTTAACCGTTCAACAAATGGTTGATGAAGGTACTCGTCGTGCATATTTGAATCCAGATAACCCTTTACGTGCATCTATTGTTGCAGACCCTGCTGGCACGCGTAAAAACACGAAAGATAATACGCCTTCGGTTGTGCATATTGATTTAGTGGCTGGTGGTAAAGTAGAAGTAATGGTTGCGGCTAAAGGCGGCGGCTCTGAAAACAAAAGTAAAATGGTTATGTTAAACCCGTCAGATGATGTTGCTGAATGGGTAGAAAAAACACTACCAACAATGGGTGCTGGTTGGTGTCCGCCAGGCATGCTAGGTATAGGTATTGGTGGTACGGCTGAAAAAGCGGCAGTAATGGCTAAAGAGTCGTTAATGGATCCGGTTGATATCCATGAACTAATGGAACGCGGCGCAGAAACGACTGAAGAAAAACTGCGTTTAGAAATTTTTGACCGTGCTAATAAATTAGGTATTGGCGCACAAGGCTTAGGCGGTTTAACAACGGTTGTTGATGTTAAAATTAAAACAGCACCAACGCATGCAGCTTCAAAACCTGTAGTAATGATCCCTAACTGTGCGGCAACTCGCCATGTACATTTTACACTTGACGGTTCTGGCCCTGCTAATTTAAAAGCACCTAAGCTAGAAGATTGGCCACAAGTAACATTTGAAGTGGGCGAAGGCACACGTCGTGTTGACTTAAATACACTGACTAAAAAAGATGTTCAAGAATGGAAAATGGGTGAAACTGTTTTACTTTCGGGCACTATTTTAACAGGTCGTGATGCAGCGCATAAACGTCTGCAAGATATGATCAATTCAGGTGAAGGTTTACCAAAAGGCGTAGACTTTGATAATAAATTTATTTATTACGTTGGACCAGTAGACGCGGTACGCGATGAAGCAGTTGGTCCTGCAGGCCCTACAACAGCTACTCGCATGGATAAATTCACCGATATGATGCTAGAAAAAACAGGCATTGTAGGCATGATTGGTAAAGCTGAACGTGGCCCTGCAACGGTTGAGTCTATTAAAGAGCATAAATCTGTTTATTTGATGGCTGTAGGCGGCGCAGCTTACTTAGTATCTAAAGCGATTAAAAAAGCACGCGTAGTTGCTTTTGAAGATTTAGGTATGGAAGCTATTTATGAATTTGAAGTAGAAAATATGCCAGTGACCGTTGCAGTAGACAGTGAAGGCGCCAATGCGCATACACAAGGCCCTGCAATCTGGAAAGCTAAAATAGAAGAGCTTGATAGCAAGCTAAAATAACGTACGTTTTGTATTTTTAAAAAGCGAGCCTAGTGCTTAACACCACTCGTTTAAGAACGAGTGGTGTTTTTTCGTTTATACCTAACTGGATATTTTTGTGTCTTTGCGAGCACCGTTCGCGGATAAGCTTTTCGCTTTCTTTTCTCCGGTAATATTAGCCGTTTACCGTTTTCACGTAGTTCTTTTAGCTTTTTAGGGATTGTCCCGGGGCTTCGACCTGAGCACCATAAAAACTCGTCTTGTATTAGGTATAATGCGTTTATGAAACTGATGCGTAATGGCTCCACTTTATGGGCTTTAGCCATCTCTGCCATTTCAAGTCTCACGATATTGTATGACGTCAGAATACCCCAGAGCTCTTGATAAATACCTTCCTGTTTCAAGCTCCGTAGCGCTGGCTTATTAGATAATTGATATTGCTTGAGCTCACCATATCCTCGCTCTATTTCCCATCGTTGCCAATAAACATCGAGTAGCGCTTTCAGCGGGTACTTTTCTGGACAGGCGCATGAGGTGATGAATCCTTTTATTTCACCTTTAGGTGTCGGAATTTGAATAAGCCTTGCTTGCCATGTATCACCTAGGTAAGGGGCTGATTTTTTAGCTTGTGGCGAAATAGGCATTGTTATTAAGTGGTCGTAATCGCTAAATGATTCCGTTATTTCATAGCGCATTTTACTTTTGATGGGCGTAAGCCAATGATGATTTTCGCTAACACCTTGCCAGCTCGTGAATAGTTCAGCCGAAAAGAAACCTCTATCAAATAGAGTTAGTGAATGTTCAGGTGCTGAGCCAACAAGCTGTTGAGCATAATGAATTTCACTTTGAGTAATGGGGCCAAACGCTGCATCGGATATTAAATGCGTTCTTGTCGACATCAAGGTTACAGCAAGTACTGAGGGGAAGTTCGTTGTCGATTGAGCATAGCCAAAATGACGGTTACTCGGCGTATCTTGGGTTTTAAATTGTGTACCGTCAACGCTTAGCAGCTTTAAACCACACACGTCATCAAAAGTTTGCGACTGCTCCCACTGCGTTGCTGTATGTTTAAAAAGGTGTTTCATAGGCGCTGCGCCTAGCTTTTCTTTCCCTTTTATAATACTGCTGGTCGCCAATGGTGGAAGCTCTCCTTTAGCGTCAGGAAAAGCGAGCTCTAGTTTGTCACAGACTTCAGATATTGAGCGGTTTCTTAATAAACCAATTCCTAACACAAGCCAAGCGGCTTGTTCGGCGGGGAAGCGTCGTTTGCGTACAGAGGCTCTTCCTGTTTGGGTAACAGCTTCTTCAATCCACTCAAGGGGAATGTGCTTAGTGAACGAATCAATATCACGATCTTGGCAAAACTCAGTCGTAAGGTGTAATTCTTTAATAAATTCAGACATAAAAATAGGCCACAACTTCTGTTGTAGCCTATTATGAGCCCTTTGAAAGATCGTTCAATTAGCTTAAACGATCTGCATTA
>NZ_AUTR01000040.1:0-71170 GCF_000497875.1 Pseudoalteromonas sp. S8-8 | reverse complement strand
TCATAGGTAGGTACTTAAGAAAAACATTAAGTACAGCCTTAAAAATTTGGCTCTACCCCATACTGAAATACTCCTGTTTTTCGATCGCGTTTGGGGTGTGCCCTAGCAGCATTTTTCCTCAGAAAGTCAAATGCTCCATTAACTGCATTTAACAATCCTTTCCTATGCTTCCTAATAATCGCTGTTAATATGCCAATCCACCAAACACCCGTTGTTTTTGCTACTGTCATTGTAGACATTTCAGTTTTGAATATCTTTTCAATACAGCCAGTTAAAAACCTTTTAAGCGTGGTTACTATTAAACTTACATAAATTAGCGCCTCTTGTAAGGTTGCGTTTGATGTTTGAAAGCCGCGTAAATTATTATAAGACTTACACTCCTTAAAAAGTAATTCAACCTGCCAGCGTAACCTATATAATTTGCCTATTTCAGTCGCTGTAAATTCATCAATAGATAAATTAGTGACTAAAAATGTATATTGTTTTTCTTTTTTTGACCAATACCCAACGACTCTTGTTAGCTTGTTTTTTATGCTAACATTCATATCAATAAGATCATTTTTAGGTAATTCGGGGAGCAATTCACATAACTTTGGGGAATGACTTCCTGTTAATTCCTGTCCATTTTGCTTAAAAGCATTATGTACTCTGACTGCTTTTAACCCCTTAGCTCTTAATACGTAAAATCCTCCTGCTTTATCTAATTCATGAATATAACTACCTGAATAATACCCTCTATCAGCAAGTAACAACTGTCCTTTCAACTCTTTAAATGTTGGAAGTTCTTCACGTTCAGAATAACTGTCTGGTGTTATACCTGCTTTTTCAAAGCAACCTTGCGTTAAATTTAAAGTAGCATGCAATTCAATCGCTGCTGGACACGTATTTGAAAATCGCCCAGGAAAAACATCTTTTAAAGAACGATGAAGCATAATAGAGCTACCGTCCTGAATTAAAATATTCTCAAACTTGAACAAATCTTTTTTCGTGTACTTAAGCGCATCATTTATCCAACAATTAAAAACTCTATTTGTTACCTCTCGCATTAGTTCAGCTAGTTCAGGTTTAACTAACTGGTTATGAAAAGGCTTATACTTAATAGACTGCCCTGTTAGCTGATTATAAACTCTTAATATTTCGGATAAATAGATCGTTTTTTTATCCCCAAGCGCAGCAACAAGACTAACAACCATATGAAATGCGGTAATATTTCTTTCTCTTTTAGTAAATGCTACTTGTTTACCAAGTCGGTTCAGTTTTTTTTCACTTAGGATACTTTTTAACTTATTAATAAAAATGTTAGCATTCATTTGAAGCTCTTTTCTTGATTCTGTGGTTTGTGTGGTAACAACCATTTGATCATGAATTGAGCTTCAACTCAATTTCTTAAGATCTTACCTATGACATCCATATAGGCAACAAAGAGTAAATAGCCCCTAGGAAGAACCCTTTGGGCAGCGCCTGTTTGGCATTAATGCTACGTTATCACCTATTTATGGGGAATAACCACACTACATAGGCTCTGCCTTGCCTAAATACCAAACAGACTGCTGCAAACTTAACCTTGAAAGTTCAACAGACCCTAGTGTGTTGGTTCCGCCTTTTTGCGGCTCATAATTTTACCTGCGATGCTTTGCACAGTGCCTTTTAGTAAGCTGCGTTTGTTTTCAAGCCGTGGTAATGGGCGACTAAGCTCCATTGCTTTGTAACCAATACGCGCTGTAAAAATACCGGCACTGACACCTTGCGCAGCCCGCCCCGAAAGCTTACCTAAAAGCTCAGCACTTAATGCAGTTGCAGCAAGGTCAGATACAAGCTCAGCACTGCCTACAAACATTACTTGTTTTATCAGCATACGGTATAACTTTATACGGCTCGCGTAGCCAAAACCAATGCCGTAAATTTTACCAATTTGTTCTATTAACTTAGTACCGCGCCAAAGCACAGCCATCATATCCACCAGCGCAAGTGGGCTTAGGGCAACTAGCAGTGCAGATTCAGTCGCAAAACGATTTATAAGCTTTTTAGCTTTGGTGTCTTGGGTTATTAATAAACTATTGGCGTACAGCGTCATTATTTCTTTGTCGCTGTGATGCGTCGCTACTTGGTTTTTAAAGGTTTCAAAGTTATCAAGCTCCTGGTGTTTATTGAGCTTTTCAAGCCAAGGTAATGCACCGCCTACTTGCTCGCTGTTTAAAAGCCTGTCGGCTTCAACTCGGTGCAATTGGTTACGCTTTAAACTGCGCAGCATTCGGTACTCTCGCCACAATAAGCGCCCTATTAGCAGCACACCACTTACAACCGCGGTTAAATAAACACTGCCTAAAATAATTGACTGCTCGAAAGCAAATAATAACGAGTATGCAAACTCTAAAAGCACCAGTACTATAAAACTAATAGCAAAAACACCTTTAAGTGTTTGCCACTTTGACTTTTTGTACACAGGTTCCAGATCTATTTCTGGCTCTAGTGCTTCATCTTCAAGTTCTTCGTAATCACTTTGTCCGTGCTGAATAATTTTTGCAGGTGCTAAAACGGGTTCGTTTTGCTCAATGTTTTGCGTATCTATACGACGCCCTGCTTGAAATGGTTGGTTTGACTCACTCATGTTAATTTGTCTCCTAGCAGGTACTGCATGACATGATCTAATCGAATATGTTTTAGTTGTTTATCGGGGCTCGGCATTGGAGAGAACGATAAAAACTCAAATCCCTGTGCTGGCCACTCACTTTTATTAAGCATTCGCGTGGGGGGCTGCGGCGGTAAATACGTAAGCCAATCAGGCTCGTTTAGCGGTTTACCGTAAATGCAGTCAAGCGTTTGGCCTTTGTCGGTAATTTGGCGCGGCTGCGTTGCTGTAATTGACGACATGGCCATGGTTTCTATTTTTACACCATCAAACTTTAAATGATTACTTTGCTCATGCACGAGCGAATCAAGTAGCAGTGCTAAATCTTTATGGTGCTTAGCACTTATATGATCTGACTTATTAGCTGCAAATAATATTTTGTCTATGTTGGGCTTAAATAAACGTTTAAAAAAGCCTGACTCACCGTAATTAAAGTGTGCGAGTAATTGGTTTATTACACAGCTTTGCTCTTGGAGTGTTTCGTGCCCTTCGTTTAGCGCACTAAGTACATCTACAAGTACGATTTGGCGATCGAAGTGTCTAAAATGCTCATTATAAAATGGTTTTACAACTTCTTTTATATAAGCGTTAAAGCGCTTAATTAAATGCGCTAAATTAGAACCCGCAACGACATCGTCACTATTTACTTCACCCGATACCGGGAAAAACAATAGCAATGGCGCGCCTTGTAAGTCGCCAGGCATTAGCATGCGCCCAGGTTGTAACATGGCAAGTTTGGTGTCTTTTTTAAGCCCGACTAACATGCTTTGATAAAGCTGAGCAATATGGGCAAGTGCGTTTTCATCAACGGGAGCGTTTAAGTCAAGTTGCTCAACGGCCGCTAAAAAATCACTTGATGTGTTTACGCGCGAAGGTTGAGTTAATAACGGGTATTGCTGCTCGCACCATTGAGAATAGCTTTGCTCAAGCATAGGTAAATCAAGGAGCCATTCACCCGGGTAGTCAATAATATCTAAATAAAGCGTTGATTGCGGCGAAAAGTGGCCGCGCAGCCCTGCATTACTCTGATACTTTATTGCCAAGCGCAGCGTATTAATCCGCTCGGTTGATGCAGGCCATGTAGGCATCCCATCGCTGGGTAATAATGAATTTAGCGCGCGCGTATAATTAAACGTAGGGACTTTTAACGCTTCTTGCGGCACAACTTTAGTGGCCACATGGCGGTGCTCGCGCATTACATCAAAAAAAGGTAAGTTTTTATCGTCTGCTTGGGTTGTTAAGTGTTTAACAAGCGCGGTAATAAAGGCTGTTTTACCACTACCACTTAGGCCCGTTACGGCAAGTTTTACGTGTTGGTCTAAACTGCGATGAAGGGCTTTTTGTGCTTTGCCTTTAATACTTTTAAAGGTCTTTTTTGCAAATGATTGGCTCATAAAGTGTCTTGCACCTAATTTGCCGTAATTTATCACGCTGCAAATAAGGTGCTATTAAATCCTTTAAAGTTTGTTAATTTCACGGCTCACCGTAAACTCGCTTGAAGTTACATGGCGCTCCATATCTTGAAGGCGAGTATCTACACGCGTTAAACGCTCTTTTAAATCTTGCAATGCGCGGCGCGGTGGCTCGCCCTTTTGCCATACTTTAAATTTTACTTCTAGCGGATCGTCATGCTTAGTTGAGCTTTTTGTTTGCGCTGTTGCGGGCTCTTTTTTATCTAAAATGAACCAGGCTGCAATATACGCTACCACAAATAATGGGCCACCCGTTAGCAGTACCGCACTAACAAATATAATGCGAACTAACCATAACTCCATATTAAAGTAGTCACTTAATCCCGCACATACACCGGCTATTTTACCGCGTTGTGGGTCTCTTAATAATTCGCGTTTGGCACTCATACTTTGCGTCTCCATTGTGGTGACTCTTGATCAAGCAATGCTTCAAGTGTTTCTAACCGATCGGCCATTTTTTCTGCCTTTTGCGCAAGCTCAAGTAATTGGCGATGCTCGTGTTCACTTAAACCTTGGCTTACTTGTTTTTTGCTACGGTAGTGCAAAATTAGCCACAGCGGAGCAACAAAAATCATAAACAAGATAAATGGTGCAACTAGTATCTCTGGATCAAACATAATCCTCTCCTGACAATCCGTTTTGATGTTTTTAAGCTGGGGCACATGGGCCCCATATATTTTTATATGTAATTATTTATCAGCTAGCTTCTTTTTAAGTTCGGCTAGCTCATCATCTATCTTTTCATTTTTTTGTAGATTAGCAATTTCGTCCGCTAACGTCTTTTTACCTAAATCGTAAGACTCAATTTGAGATTCTAGTCCATCAATTTTAGTTTCGTAACGTTCAAAGCGGTTAAGTGCGTCTTCTACTTTTGAGCTATCAAGTGTCTTTTTCACTTCAAGACGCGACTCAGCCGAACGTTGGCGAAGTATAATTGCTTTTTGACGAGATTTCGCATCTGCTAGCTTTTCTTGTAGTGTCGTTACTTCTTGCTGTAATTTCTCAATATGAGACTCTACATGTTCAAGTTCACTAGCGACTGAAGCAACGGCATCTGCCGACTTTTGCTTTTCAAGTAGGGCTGAGCGCGCTAAATCGTCGCGGTCTTTACTTAAAGCCAGTTCGGCTTTATCTTGCCAATCACTTACCTGTGCTTTAAGCGTATCTAAGCGGCGTACGATTTCTTTTTTCTCAGCCAATGTTTTAGCTGATGTAGAACGTACTTCAACAAGCGTATCTTCCATTTCTTGAATAATCAGACGAACCATTTTTTCTGGGTCTTCTGCTTTATCTAAAATGGCGTTGATATTAGAATTAACAATATCTGCAAAACGTGAAAAAATTCCCATAACATTTACCTCTGTAATTAAAACTTAGTTAGTCTGCTATAACTAGTATCAATATGCTTGCCAACTTTTTAAAAGTTAAAATACACTTTATTTTCATTACGTTAAACTAAATATACAAATTTCTTTAGTTATCCCTACTTATGAAATACACTAACTGTTAGTAAAAATGACCAAGAGTTAGGAAATATGAGCCAATATCGCCAACAGGATAATTTACTCGGCCAATCAGATAGCTTTCTGTCTGTATTAGATCAGGTATCGCAACTGGCTAATTTAGATAAACCGGTACTTATTATTGGTGAACGCGGCACAGGTAAAGAGCTAATAGCAGCACGCTTACACTTTTTATCAAAGCGTTGGGATCAAAACTACGTAAAACTTAACTGTGCAGCACTTAACGAAAACTTACTCGAAAGTGAATTGTTTGGCCACGAAAGCGGTGCTTTTACGGGGGCAAGCAAACGCCACGAAGGTCGTTTTGAACGCGCTAACAGCGGCACACTGTTTTTAGATGAATTAGCTAATACCTCAGCTATGGTACAAGAAAAATTGCTGCGCGTTATAGAATACGGTGAGTTTGAACGTGTTGGCGGCAAACAAACTGTAAAAGTAGATACACGCTTAGTGTGTGCTACAAACGAAGACCTCCCTTATTTGGCTGAGCAAGGTGAATTTAGAAGTGACTTACTCGATCGCCTTGCCTTTGATGTAATTACCCTGCCGCCACTGCGCGAACGCCAAGACGATATTATGCTTCTTGCTGAGCAGTTTGCGATGAATATGGCGCGCGATTTAGAGTGGGAACTGTTTAGCGGTTTTACCCGAATCGCAACAGAAACACTGCTTAGTTATGATTGGCCTGGTAATATTCGTGAACTTAAAAATGTGGTTGAACGCAGTTTGTATCGTCACGGTAGTGAACATATCCCCGTTCACCAGATTATTTTAGACCCATTCGATAGCCCATTTAGACCAAAAGCGCGCATTAAAGCACCTATAGCGGCTCAAACTGTTAATGCCGAGCCTATTGTTGTTGCGCCGCCGATTGCTCAAGCAAGCAGTAATATAGCCGTTGATATTCAATTTCCGTGCAGCTTAAAAGAGCGCTCAAACGACTTTGAAATAAACATGATTAATAAAGCGCTCGAACATAGCCAATTTAATCAAAAGAAAACTGCAGAAGTACTTGGTTTAACGTATCATCAATTACGTGGTTATCTTAAAAAATACAACTTGTTGGATCAACAATAGTCAGAGGTTATGCGGGTGCATAAATTATTACTTGTTTTGCTTGCCACCACTTTAGTTGGTTGCCTTGATAGCAAAGAAGAAATCATAGAAGAAAAAAACCAAGGCTTAGTTTATTGCGCTGAAGCTAACCCTGTGTCGTTTAATCCGCAAGTCACGACCACCGGTTCAACTATTGATATAATTGCTAACCAATTATACGACCGTTTAATTAGCATTGACCCTGTTACGGCAGAATTTCAAAGTGAGTTAGCAACCGATTGGAAAATTAGTAAAGATGGTAAATCGGTTACCTTTACCTTGCGTAAAGATGTAAAGTTTCATACAACTTCTTATTTTACCCCATCGCGGGATTTTAACGCCGACGACGTTATATTCACCTTTAGCCGATTATTCGATGTATACAATCCATATCACTTTGTGGGCGATGCTAATTACCCGTATTTTCAAAGTGTGGGGATTGATCAACTCATTCGTAAAATTGTGCGCGTGTCTGACTACCAAGTGCGTTTTGAACTGTTTAATCCTGAAAGCAGCTTTTTAGCTAATATGGCCACCGACTTTGCCGTAGTGCTTTCAGAAGAATACGCCATGGAACTTAAGAAAAAAAACGAAGAAAACTTATTTGATCAGTACCCTATTGGCACTGGCCCATATATTTATAAAGAATACCGCCGAGATCACCTTGTACGCTTTTACCGTAATCCACTTTATTGGAAGCACGACGTTGCACTTGAACAATTGGTTTACGACATAACCCCTAACGGCACTACGCGTATAGCAAAAATGCTGACTAAAGAGTGCGATGTAACGGCTCATCCAAGTAGTGCGCAATTGAGTATTTTAGCGCAACGTGATGATATAAACGTTGAAAAAGAAACGAACTTAAACATAGGTTATTGGGCGTTTAATACAGAACGTGCCCCGTTTGACGACTTACGCGTACGCCAAGCACTCGCACATGCAATAGATGTAGATAAAATAATGCAGGCGGTTTATTACGGTAACGGTACTCGCGCACAATCTATTTTGCCGCCAACCTCTTGGGCGTTTGAGCCACAAGAAGATATACCTACGTTTGATCCAGAACTTGCTAAAAAGTTACTAATTGAAGCTGGCTTACCTGATGGCTTTGATATGACGATATGGGCTATGCCTGTGAGTCGTATTTATAACCCTAACGCGCGAAAAATGGCTGAGCTTATGCAAAGTGATTTACGCAAAGTGGGCGTTAATGTAAGCATTGTAGAATATGAGTGGAACACGTTTATTCAACGTATTGGCGAGCATAGGCACGACAGTGTATTACTTGGTTGGGCCGCAGATACACCCGATCCTGATAACTTTTTTAGCCCACTGCTGAGTTGTACCGCTACTTTTAGTGGTAAAAACCCAGCAAACTGGTGTAATCCCCAATTTGATTTATTGCTTACTCAAGCACTAGACACCACTGATTTAAACAAACGTAAAAAATACTACGAAGACGCACAAAGCTTAATTATTCAAGAGCTGCCGTTATTACCTATTGCTCATGGCCTGCGCTTTCAAGCGAGTAGCGCCGACGTGGAAGGCATAACACTTGGCCCGTTTGGCGCTATTTCGCTTGCCAATGCGAGGAAGAAATAATGATCTTAGATTATATTTTACGTCGCCTTGGTTTGTTCTTTTTTATGATACTGATGCTCAGCGTATTTACGTTTTCACTGGCGTATTTATTTCCCGGTGATCCGCTAAGTAATTTAAGCGGCATACCAAGTAGTAACTTTGCACAGCATAGTGAGCTTGAAGACAAATATTTATATAACAGCAATTACTTTATGCAATACATTGCCTTTTTAGGGCGAATATTTCAGGGTGATTGGGGGCTTTCATTTGCCTCTGGTAATAGTGTGTTTAGCCATATTGTTGATTTGTTACCGGCTACTTTAGAGCTAAGCGTATACGCATTAATTGTATCGGTTGTTATTGGTGTACCGACTGGCATTTTAGGCTCTGGGTATCATAAACGTTGGCCAGACAAGCTTATAAATTCCACCACTATGGTGGGTTATTCAATGCCTGTATTTTGGCTCGCATTGTTATTAATAATGGTTTTTTCATTAAAGCTTGGCTGGTTTCCTATGTCGGGAAGAATGGGGCTCCTTTACGAAATACCCGCCAGTACTGGTTTTATTTTAATTGATATTGCACTGGCTGGCTTTCCATATAAAGGAATGGCCTTTGTTGATGCGCTGCGCCATTTAACACTTCCGACTATTGTACTGGCTATGTATCCAACCACTGTATTAGTGCGCTTTACTCGCGAGTCTATGCTTAAAGTAATGGATCAAAACTTTATTAAAACAGCTAGGGCAAAAGGCCTTAACCGCCGCCAACTTATCATGCACCATGCACTGCGTAATGCATTACTGCCGGTAATTAAGCAAATTGGTTTGCAATTTAGTACGCTAATAACGCTTGCGATGATTACCGAAGTTATTTTTTCGTGGCCGGGTATTGGCCGATGGTTAATCGATAGTATTTATCAGCGTGACTTCCCTGCAATTCAAGGCGGGTTAATGGCAGTGTCTTTATTTGTTATTTTAGCTTCTATTACAGCTGAGCTTACTTACACTTTATTCGATCCACTCTCGCGGAATCAGGCCCATGGCAAAGTTTAATTTATTTTCTGAAGAGTCGAATAAATCGCCACTGGCGCGATTTTGGCGAAAGTTTAAAAATAACCACCCTGCTTTGGTTGGTTTATGGATATTTATGGCGTTTGCACTATTAGCCGCCACCGCTCCTTTTTTAGCCCCGTATGGTGTAAACCAACAACACACTGATGCACTGCTTATTCCGCCATCGTGGCGAGAAATGGGCGATGTACGCTTTCTTTTAGGTACCGATGATTTAGGCCGTGATGTACTCTCGCGCTTAATGAATGGTGCTACGTATACGTTTGGCCTCTCTGTTGTAGCCGCCCTAATCACGACTATTTTTGGTGTGTTAGTGGGTACTTTTGCAGGGATTAGTAAAGGGCTGCGTTCAAGCTTTTTAAATCACTTACTTGATATAACGCTTTCTATTCCTTCTTTGTTATTGGCAATAATAATAATCGCCATACTCGGCCCGGGTTTAATGAATACGGTATGGGCAATTATTTTAGCGCTACTGCCGCAGTTTATTCACTCAGTGCGTAACCTGATTGTTGATGAATTAAGTAAAGACTACATTACTGCGTTTAGACTCGATGGTGCGTCTAATTGGCATATTATATCGCGCGGTATTTTCCCTAATATTTATGAGCATATTGTGGTTATATTCACGATGGCGCTTTCTACCGCTATATTAGATATTTCAGCACTGGGATTTTTAAAATTAGGGGCTCAGCCACCAACGACCGAATGGGGCGCAATATTAGCCGAAAACTTAGGCCTTATTTATTTAGCGCCGTGGACTGTAGCGCTACCTGGTGTGCTGTTATTTTTAGCCGTGTTATCTACTAATTTAGTGGGCGATGGCCTGCGACAAGTGCTAAAAGCACGTAAGGCTGATTAAATGCAATTACTCGATGTTCGTAACTTAACAATTGAACTACGTACCTCTGAAACTGTAATTAGAGCCGTAGACAGAGTGAGCTTTAGCTTAAAAGAGGGCGAAGTACATGCGCTTGTGGGCGAGTCTGGCTCTGGTAAAAGCCTAATAGCAAAAGCGATTATTGGTGTATTGAACGAACGCTGGGACATTACTGCCGACCGTATTCATTGGCGCGGCGTAGACTTAATGCGTTTAAGTCCAGAGAAACGCCGTAAAATAGTAAGCCAAGATATAGCGATGATCTATCAAGATCCAAGTCGCTGCCTTGACCCAACCGCTAAAATATTTGACCAAATTGCCGAAACATTGCCAGAGATCGCAACTAAAGGTTTCTTTTTAAAGCGCAACCGCGAGAGAAAAGACAGAGTAAAAGCGCTTATTCATAAAGTGGGCATTAAAAACCACGAAGCAGTACTAAGTAGTTACCCTCATGAGCTCTCAGAAGGCGTATGTCAAAAAGTAATGATTGCAATGGCCATTGCACGCACTCCAAAGCTATTGATAGCAGATGAGCCAACTACAGCGCTTGAGAGCACAACTCGCGCACAAGTATTTAGATTACTAAAAAGCTTAAACCAACTTAAAAACATGTCTATTTTGATGATCTCTCATGAACTTGAAGAGATTGCACATTGGTCGCATGGCATTCATGTTTTATATTGCGGGCAAATGGTTGAAGCAGGCCCAACCCATGAAATATTTAAACAGCCTCGCCATCCATACACGCAAGCATTACTAAAAAGCTTGCCTGACTACGAACAAGGTTTAGCGCATAAAGAACCTTTTTATGCACTTAAAGGGACTATCCCTACTCTGCAACATTTGCCTATTGGCTGCCGCCTCGGGCCACGCTGCCCGCAAGCACAAAAAGCCTGCGTGGTAACTCCCACTCTTACTAAGCATCATGGTCATAGTTATGCGTGCCATTTTCCGTTAATTAAGGACATGAAATAATGCAGCCGCTACTAAAAGTACAAGCGCTTTCAAAAACATTCAATGTGCGAGCTGGGCTTTTTTCACGTAAAAAGTTTGAAGTACTTAAAAATATTTCATTTTGTGTCGGTAAAGGCGAAAGTATTGCCATAATTGGTGAAACAGGTGCAGGTAAAAGTACATTAGCAAAACTACTTTCTGGAGCTGATACTGCTGATAGCGGGCAAATTTTGCTCGAGAATAATATTATCGAAGATAATGGCGTACGCGATAATCAATGTCGCCATATTCGTATGATTTTTCAAGATTCAGCTGCATCGCTCAACCCGGGGTTAACCATTGGCGAAATGCTTGATGATTGCCTGCAATATAATACTGAACTTGATGCTAGTGAACGCACTGAAAAGATTGATGCAACGCTTTCAAAGGTGGGTTTGTTAATCGATCATAAACACTACTACCCGCATATGTTTAGTGTGGGGCAACTACAGCGTGTTGCGTTTGCTCGTGCATTAATTTTAGATCCTAAGGTGATTGTGCTTGATGAAGCTGTTTCGTCTTTAGACCCTTCTATACGCGCGCAAATAGTGAATTTATTACTTAAGCTGCAGCGCGACACAGGCCTTACATATGTGATGATCACCCATCATTTAAGTCTAGTGCGCCACATCAGTGATTTTGTGGTTGTACTCGATAAAGGCGAAGTAGTTGAATACGGCCCTACTGAAGATGTTTTTCAAAACCCCCAATCAAAAGTAACGCAGCGATTACTGAGCTGCTAAACGCAACCTAGCGTGTAATGTAATCTCCTTTATGAAGGTCTTTGTTAAATGCGCAATTTAACAACTAAAACCATAAAGAGGATCTATGCTAAAAAAAACATTACTCACAGGCATTTCATCATTAGCGTTACTACTGCTATCAACAACCTCAATAGCTGACGAAAACTCTACCTCTAAAAGTTGGGTTGGTGGCGTTGATCATTTAGGTTTAACCGTATCAAACTTAAATGCATCCAAAGCATTTTTTACTGATGTACTTGGTTTTAAAACGCTAGGAAGTGATCCAACCTACCCCGCTTATTTTTTATCAAACAATAAAATAACCATTACATTATGGCGCGTAAAAAATGATGAAAAACGTGTGGAGTTTAATCGGGCAGAAAATGTGGGCTTACACCATTTAGCACTCAGTGTAGAAAGTATCAAAAAGTTAAGCGAGCTACATACACACTTAAAAATGCAAAATAATATTATTATAGAGTTTGCACCAGAAAACTTAGGTAAAGGTCCAACCCAACATATGATGATAAGAGAGCCTAGCGGCAATCGAATTGAGTTTATTGCCAGAGGTAATTAATACCAATCCGCAATAATACTTAATTAAGCGAATTGGTAATGTACCAACTTTATTTAAGACAATAAAAAAGGCGCTTTAAAAGCGCCTTTCTTTATGAGCTAAAATTAATTATTCAACAGTTTGTGTAGCCGTTGGTAAGTTAAGTTCAGCATTTGCTTTAAGCGCTTCAATAAATACCATGTAGTTTTTATTAGCTTGCGCCATAGTAATGCTTTGTTTTGCTTGAGGGTCAATATTAGCTGCAACTTGTGCATCTGTTACCGACTTAAGCGCAACAATTGCTGCATCACCATTATTTAAATTAACAAGCTCAACTACCACAGAACCTGCTGGGTGAGCCATTTTAAATGTTTGAGTCACAATAGCAGGTGAAACAGTGTAGCTTTGACGTGTTAACTGCGCTTCTTGGCGAAGTGTTAAGCTCTGCTCGTTAGCTACATCGTTTAAGCTCTTACCTGCTTGTACTTCTGCAAATAAGCTACGCGCTTTTTCTTTAGCAAGCTCAGATGATTTTTCATTAACTAAACGCGCTTTAATTTGCTCGCTTACTTCATCCAGCGCTTTAGTAGCAGCAGGTTTATGCTCGTTAATACGAACAATAATTGCATGCTCCTCACCAAGCTCAATAACTTCAGAGTTTACTTTATCTTCAAGTAAATCAACTGATGTTAGTGCTGCTACAACTGCAGGGCTGTTTAAAGGCTCTGGTAGAGCATTAAGTGCTAAAAGAGGTGTAGATTTAACTTCAACTTCAGCAACTTCTGCAGCGTCGTCTAAGCGGTCTGAAATTTCAAATGCAAGTGCGCCCATTTCTGTTTGCTTTTCGTAAAATGCATCTACTTTTTCAGCTTGTTCTAATTCAGCACGTAAGTCAGCTTTAACATCGTCATACGCTTTAACTTGTTGTGGTTGAATGTCTGTAAGTTTAATTATGTGATAACCAAACTCAGAAGCAACAACCTCAGAAATGTCACCTTTGTTTTGCAGTGCGAAAGTCGCATCTTCAAATGCAGGGTCCATTACGTCACGTTCAATCCATTCAAGGTCGCCGCCCATTTCGCCACTAACGATATCGTCAGATGATGATTGTGCTAACTCAGCAAAGTCTGCACCTTGCTCTAGTTGTGCATGAAGTGCATTGGCTTTTTCTTTTGCTGCATCATCGTCTTCACTGTTATCAATTAAGATATGTGATACGCGACGTTTTTCAGGTTCTATGTACTGCGCTTTGTTTTGCTCGTAATACGCTTTAACGTCATCCCCGGTTACCGATTCAACATTAATATCTGCTGCTTTAAGCTCAATATAACTTACTGAAATAAGCTCTGGAGATAAAAATTGTGATGCGTTTAGCTCGTAGTAATCAGACACTTCTTGCTCTGATACTTCTACGTCCGCGGCAAGCGCTTCTTTATTAATGACTAAGTAGTCAATACTACGAGTTTGCTGCTGTAGAGCAATTGCGCTTTTGAGCTCGCTCTCTAGGGCAAAGTCTGTACCTGCAACAGCTGATACAACCTGACTACGTGTCATATCTTTACGTAAGTATTCACGAAAAGCATCTGGTTGAAAGTTCATTTGACGAATTACTTGTAAGTAACGATCGTTATTAAACTTTTCACCAATTTGAAAGTACGGTAGCTCTAAAATTGTTTTACGTACACTTTCGTCGCTTACGCGAAGGCCTAAATCAGCCGCTAGCTGTGATTGCAATTCTTGTTGTACTAAGCGGTCAACTACACCTTGGCGAATTTGCGCCATGTAATTTGGATCAGCGGCAATTTGTGTAAAGTATTCACCAAATTGTTGCTCTAAACGGCTACGTTCATTTTGGTAAGCACGGTTAAAATCGGTTTGACTAATTTTAATTCCATTTACTTCAGCAACGGGTTGTTCTGTGGTTTGACCTAAGTAACTACCGATCCCTGCTAAGGCAAAAGATAAAATCACCGCGCCTAAAATTATTTTGGCTACAGGTCCTTGCGAACCTTCTCTGATTTTCTCAAGCATTTGTTTATCTCTTTTTGATCAAGGTATTTTACCTTGTCACATGTAAAAAAAGCGTATCTTACCAGATACGCTTTTTCACTTGAAGTAACTGGCGGTAAAGTTACTTAATTCATCTGTTGTGGTGAATCAGTAACTTTACACTCGCCATAACTAATGTGTTTAAAACAGTGATTAGTTTACTGCGTCTTTAAGCGCTTTACCGGCTTTAAAAGCTGGAATAGTTGCAGCAGCAATTTGGATTGTTTCACCAGTTTGCGGGTTACGGCCTGAACGTGCAGCACGGTCACGTACTGAGAAAGTACCAAAACCAACAAGTGCAACTGAGTCGCCTTCTTTTAGCGCGCCAGATACAGATTCGATGAATGAATCTAGTGCACGACCTGCAGCCGCTTTAGAAATGTCAGCATCAGCTGCGATTTGATCGATTAATTGAGATTTATTCACAATATCATCCTCTTTCATTGTTATTATCAAGAGCGATGGTTTTTTAAACTAACATCACTTTTTTGAAAATTGTAGAGCAAACTTTTAATGCTCACATGATTATATTTTTCTTAAGCCTACGCCCCATAAGGGCTAGGCTTGAAAACCAGTGCTTAACTTATCATACCGTTTAGATTTGAAAAGCCCTAAAAAGCACTTTTTTTAGCTTTTTTCTTGGTTTTTAGGTGTTTCGACCGAAAAACTCTCAACAGGATGCACTAAAGCAAGCTTTAACACCTCGTCAATCCAAGTAACTGGGTGAATATCAAGACCTGCCAGCACATTCTCTGGAATCTCTTTTAAGTCACGTTCGTTAATTTTTGGAATGATTACTGTTTTAATTCCACCACGATGCGCCGCCAATAATTTCTCTTTTAAGCCACCAATAGGAAGTACTTCACCACGTAGCGTAATTTCACCGGTCATTGCAACATCTGCTCGTACAGGGTTACCCGTTAAGCTAGATACAAGACCTGTTACCATTGCTGCGCCCGCACTAGGACCATCTTTAGGTGTTGCGCCCTCTGGTACGTGAACGTGAATATCACGTTTTTCGTAAAAATCGCTATTAATACGAAATGTATCTGCGCGATTACGTACTACCGTCATTGCCGCTTGAATCGACTCTTGCATTACATCGCCCAGTGAACCGGTATAAGTAAGTTTACCTTTACCTGGTACAGCCGCACATTCGATTGTTAGCAAATCACCGCCAACTTCTGTCCATGCTAAACCTGTAACTTGACCAATACGGTCGCCATCTTCAGCTTTACCATAATCAAAGCGTTGCACACCTAAAAAGTCTTCTAGGTTATCTTGATTGATAGTCACTGTTTTAGTGTCTTTTTCAAGTAAGATATTTTTAACTGCTTTACGGCATAGTTTTGAAATTTCGCGCTCTAGGTTACGTACGCCCGCTTCACGTGTGTAGTAACGAATAATGCCAATAATTGCACTATCTTCGATAACTATTTCAGACTCTTTTAAGCCGTTACGTTTTACTTGTTTAGTAATTAAGTGCTCTTTTGCAATGTTTAGCTTTTCATCTTCGGTGTAACCCGATAAACGAATAACTTCCATACGGTCCAATAATGGGCCAGGAATGTTAAAGCTGTTTGATGTTGCTACAAACATAACATCAGATAAATCGTAATCTACTTCAAGATAATGATCGGCAAAGTGGCTATTTTGCTCAGGGTCAAGCACTTCTAATAGTGCTGATGCTGGATCGCCACGCATGTCTGATGACATTTTATCGATTTCATCTAACAAAAATAACGGATTTTTAACGCCCACTTTTGTCATGTTTTGAATTAACTTACCTGGCATTGAACCAATATAAGTACGACGATGACCACGGATCTCAGCTTCATCACGTACGCCGCCAAGCGCCATACGAACATACTTACGACCAGTTGAACGCGCTATAGATTGCCCAAGTGATGTTTTACCAACACCTGGTGGCCCAACTAAACATAAAATTGGCCCTTTAAGCTTATTAGTACGCTGTTGTACCGCGAGGTACTCAATAATGCGTTCTTTTACTTTATCTAAGCCGTGGTGATCGCTATCAAGAATTTTTTGCGCGCCCGCTAAGTCTTTTTTCACTTTAGAGCGTTTTTTCCATGGCACATTAATTAATGTGTCAATGTATGAACGCACTACAGTCGCTTCTGCAGACATTGGCGACATCATCTTAAGCTTATTAAGCTCTGTCGTCGCTTTGTCTTGTGCTTCTGTTGGCATACCCGATTCTTCGATGCGTTTTTTAAGTGCTTCAAATTCGTCAGGTACATCGTCAAGCTCACCCAGCTCTTTTTGAATGGCTTTCATTTGCTCATTGAGGTAATACTCGCGCTGAGACTTTTCCATCTGCTTTTTAACGCGGGTACGAATTTTCTTCTCAACTTGCAGTAAGTCTATTTCGCCTTCCATTAATGCCATTAAATATTCAAGACGTTCTGTAACGCTTGAAATTTCTAGCACTTTTTGCTTTTCAGGTACTTTAAGCGGCATATGAGCTGCCATTGTATCGGCAAGGCGTGCTGGCTCATCAATACCTGAAACTGAAGTTAGTACTTCAGGTGGAATTTTTTTGTTTAGCTTTACATAGCCTTCAAACTGGCTAATTGCGCTACGAATAAAAATATCTTGTTCTTTCTCGTCTACCGAATCAGATTCAATAAATTGAGCATTAGCAACAAAAAAGTCATCGTTATCTACAAATTCTTCAATTTGTGCGCGCTGTGTACCTTCAACTAAAACTTTAACTGTACCGTCTGGTAATTTTAATAACTGAAGTACAGTGGCAATAGTACCGATACGATAAATATCATCTTGCTCTGGTTCATCTACAGTTGCATCTTTTTGTGCAACCAAGAAAATTTGTTTGTCTTTGTCCATTGCCGCTTCTAGGCATTTTATTGATTTTTCACGGCCAACAAAAAGCGGGATCACCATGTGCGGGTATACCACAACATCGCGCAGTGCAAGGACTGGGATTTCGACTCGGTCGGTTCTCTCAAGCGTCATTATAGTTTCTCTTCGCACTTCATTTATTTTAAAGATTACTCAAGTATATGGGGATAACCTAATTAAAGTTCAACAATTTTCCCATACTCGATTAAATTAATTATAAAAAAAGGAGCCTAAGGCTCCTTTTTTCATTCAAATAGCTTAAAAACTATTCTGATGCAGCTTTATCTTGTTTATTATTTTCATAAATCAAGATTGGGTCTGACTCACCTTTAATAACGGTTTCATCAATAACCACTTTGCTTACGTCATCCATTGAAGGAAGTTCGTACATAGTATCAAGTAACACACCTTCAACGATTGAACGAAGACCACGTGCACCTGTTTTACGCTCCATTGCTTTGTGGGCAATTGCAGCTAAGGCATCATCGCGAAACTCAAGTTCAACGTCTTCCATACCAAACAATACTGAGAACTGTTTAGTAATCGCGTTTTTAGGTTCACTCAATATTTGCACAAGAGCAGCTTCGTCAAGTTCTGTTAACGTAGCAACTACTGGCAAACGACCTATAAACTCAGGAATTAAGCCGTATTTAACTAAATCTTCTGGTTCTACGTCTTTAAATGTTTCACTTAAAGAACGACTCGCCGCAGATTCTTTTACGCTAACGCCAAAACCGATACCGGTATTTTTATGGCTACGTTGCTCAATTACTTTATCTAGGCCTGAAAATGCACCACCACAAATAAACAAGATTTTAGACGTATCTACTTGTAAAAACTCTTGTTGTGGATGTTTACGACCACCTTGCGGTGGAACAGAAGCAACGGTGCCTTCAATCAGTTTAAGTAGCGCCTGTTGAACGCCCTCACCCGATACATCACGTGTAATTGACGGGTTATCTGATTTACGAGAAATTTTGTCAATTTCATCAATGTAAACAATGCCACGTTGCGCTTTTTCAACATCGTAATCGCATTTTTGTAAAAGCTTTTGAATGATGTTTTCAACATCTTCACCTACATAACCTGCTTCGGTTAATGTAGTGGCATCGGCCATAGTAAACGGCACATCAAGTAGACGCGCTAATGTTTCTGCAAGTAATGTTTTACCACTACCTGTTGGGCCGATAAGCAAAATATTACTTTTACTTAATTCAATGTCTTGCTTAGTCGATTGGTTACGTAGGCGTTTATAATGGTTATAAACGGCAACAGACAATACTTTTTTAGCATGATCTTGACCAATAACATAATCGTCTAAGTGTTTACGAATTTCTTTTGGTACAGGTAGTTTGTCAGACGTATCATGCTTAGGAGCAATGTCTTTGATCTCTTCCCTGATAATATCGTTACACAACTCTACACATTCATCACAAACGTATACTGAAGGGCCTGCAATTAATTTACGCACTTCATGTTGGCTTTTGCCACAAAAAGAGCAGTATAACAATTTATTACTTTTGTCGCCGTCTGTAGGAGTGTCAGACATTCAGCTACCTCATTTTATTACGTTGGCCACCAAAACTGTTGGCGGCTATTTCAATACGCTTTAACTATACCAAAATTTATTAGTTTTCGCATAGTAACTCAAAGTGGCAAACAGGCAATCCTGCTCGCCAAGCGCTTACTTTTTGTCGCGATTTGTAAACACAGAGTCTACCAAGCCGTAATCTACAGCTTGCGTGGCACTCATAAAGTTATCACGATCTGTGTCTTTAGAGATAATATCTAATGGTTGGCCTGTATGCTCAGCCATTAAGCGATTAAGCTTAGCTTTAATAGACAGAATTTCTTTAGCATGTATTTCAAAGTCAGATGCTTGACCTTGGAAACCACCTAATGGTTGGTGAATCATCACACGTGAGTTTGGTAGGCAAAAACGCTTACCTTTAGCGCCAGCAGTAAGTAAAAAAGCACCCATGCTTGCAGCTTGACCTACACATATTGTACTTACATCTGGTTTGATGAAGTTCATTGTGTCGTAAATAGCCATACCCGCAGTTACTGAACCACCTGGTGAGTTGATGTATAAAAAGATATCTTTATCAGGATTTTCTGATTCTAAAAATAGCATTTGCGCTAAAATCAGATTTGCCATGTTGTCTTCAACTTGACCTGTTAAAAAGATAATACGCTCTTTTAATAATCTCGAATAAATATCATACGAGCGCTCGCCTTTCGGTGTTTGTTCAACAACCATTGGGACCAATGCATTTAGGGGATCTGTAATACCAGTATTCATACTTATTTAATTCCTTATGCGCTTATACTTATCCTTATTATAAGGAAGCATAGTTATCGTTTTTCGCAAATTTAGAGCCAAAAACTAAAATGGCCCGGGCACGCTGTATAAACAGAGTAGCACGAGCCATTTAATCGTTAGCGAGAGCTTAAGTCAATGACTTATTAAGCACCTTGCTGTGGATTCATGATGTCATCAAATGCTTTTTCAACATCAGTAACAACTGCTTTAGCTAAAATAGCTTCAACAGCTTGCTCTTCCATTGCTACATTACGCATTTGCTGCATAAGTTGATCATTACCTTTGTAGTATTCTACTACTTCAGTTGGATCTTCGTATGCAGAAGCTACCGTTGCGATTAATGCTTCAACTTTAGCGTCATCAACTTTAATCTCGTTAGCTTTAATCACTTCACCTAATAAAAGGCCAGTTTTAACACGTGTTACAGCTTGCTCGTGGAACAATTCAGCTGGAAGCTCTGGCATGTTTTGAGCGTCGCCGCCAAAACGTTGAGCTGCTTGCTGACGTAGAGCATCAACTTCTTGATCAACAAGTGCTTTAGGCACTTCGATTTCGTTGTTAGCTAAAAGACCTTTGATTGCTTGGTCTTTAACGCTTGCTTTAACCGCTTGGTCTAGCTCACGTGTCATGTTCTTTTTAACTTCTTCTTTAAGCGCGTCTACTCCGCCTTCGGTAACACCGAATTTAGTTGCAAACTCTTCGCTTAATTCTGGTAATTCTTGCGCTTCAACTTTTTTCACTGTGATAGTGAATTGAGCCGCTTTACCTTTTAAGTTTTCAGCGTGGTAATCATCAGGGAAAGTTACATCAGCAACTACTTCTTCGCCTGCTTTTTTACCTACGATGTTATCTTCAAAACCTGGGATCATACGACCTTGGCCAAGTTCTAATGGGAAGTCTTCAGCTTTGCCGCCTTCAAATACTTCACCGTCGATAGTACCTACGAAATCAACTGTTACACGGTCGTTTTCGCCAGCAGCTGCATCAACATCAGCCCACGCTGCGTGTTGCTTACGAAGTGTTTCTAGCATGTTAGCTAAATCTTCGTCAGTCACTGTTACCGCTGGTTTCTCAACAGTAATTTTATCTAAACCTTGAACTTCAACTTCAGGGTAAACTTCAAACGTTGCTGAGAATTCTAAATCTTTACCTGCTTCAAGTGATTTAGGTGCGAATGTAGGCGCGCCAGCTGGATTGATTTTTTCAGAAACGATTGCTTCAATGTAATTACGTTGCATTACTTCGCCAGCAACTTCTTGACGAACTGCAGGGCCAAAACGCTTGTTAATTACAGATACTGGAACTTTACCAGCACGGAAACCATCTATACGCTGTGTTTTTGACAGTTGTTGTAGGCGTTTTTTTACTTCGGTCTCAACGTTCTCTGAAGGAACGGTGATAGTTATACGGCGCTCAAGGCCTTGGGTCGTCTCAACAGAAACTTGCATGATTTACCTCAATATTCAATTTTGGCGACTGTTCGCCTTCCTTTACAAACAAAGTGATCTGCATGAGTCTTGATAAAGTTTAAGCGGTTTTTCACACTTAAAAGCATCCGTCGCTACCATGAGATACCATTGCTGCTTTGCCCTTCGGGCACTATGTTAAACAATAGACGCGGCATTATAACCTAATATTTATGATAGTCGAGTATAGGGGGCAATTATTTGGACTAGATAAGGGACTATAGAGACTAACTGAATAAAAAACAGGCTAACTAGACATTGAATGGATTAAAGTAGAAATTATTTAATAGAATTATAGGCTAACAGATTTAGATTTATAACTTAGAGGAATTTACTTATTATTCTTATTAGATAAGAAAATGGTCGGCGATGCAGGATTTGAACCTGCGACCCCTTGGACCCAAACCAAGTGCGCTACCAAACTGCGCTAATCGCCGACATTGAAGATTTAACTTCTTTTTTCATACTGAACACTTAAACTGGGAGTTTAAGACCATTTTAAGAAAATGGTCGGCGATGCAGGATTTGAACCTGCGACCCCTTGGACCCAAACCAAGTGCGCTACCAAACTGCGCTAATCGCCGATATTCGTTGTAAATGGGGTGACTGATGGGGCTCGAACCCACGACAACCGGAATCACAATCCGGGGCTCTACCAACTGAGCTACAATCACCGCTATATTTACATGTTTTCAAATGGTGCACCCAGAAGGATTCGAACCTTCGACCCACGCCTTAGAAGGGCGTTGCTCTATCCAGCTGAGCTATGGGCGCATCGAAAACTTCATAGTTTACCAATAAGCTATTCGATTATAATAAATTATAAAAATGGTCGGCGATGCAGGATTTGAACCTGCGACCCCTTGGACCCAAACCAAGTGCGCTACCAAACTGCGCTAATCGCCGAAACTTATTATTGTTAGCGAGTGACCTCGTTGACAACGGGGTGCATAATAGTGATTTGACGGGGTTAGGTCAAACGTTTTTTTAATAAAACCAATCAAGTGCTCATTTTTAGTGCACAATGGTTAAATATTACAATAGTAGGCTGAAATTTAAACTATTTAATAACTCAAATGTTATATACATTAAAAGCAACTTGGCGCTGCTATGCTTTTCTGCGAAAATAGTAGGCACATTATAAAACGAGTTAAATAAAGAGTATGTTTTCTTTATTAGCATTTTTACCCCTATTTTATTATGCATTCGTTTTTAGAGTATCGGTATCTAGTTAATTAACCCCAATTAAAGGTCACCCATGACGGCAAACATCATTGATGGTAAGGCAATCGCAAAACAAGTACGTAGCGCTGTAGCAGAACGCGTAAGTGAACGTGTAGCAAATGGTTTACGTGCACCAGGACTTGCAGTAGTACTTGTTGGACTTGATCCAGCAAGCCAAGTTTATGTTGGTTCAAAACGTAAAGCCTGTGAAGAAGTAGGTTTTATATCCAAATCATTTGATTTACCAGCAGACACGCAAGAGCAAACTCTTTTAGATTTAATTGACGAGCTAAATAATGATGCCGAAGTTGATGGAATTTTAGTGCAGTTACCACTGCCAAAAGGTCTTGATGCTGAAAAGATTTTAGAACGCATTACCCCACATAAAGATGTTGATGGATTTCATCCATATAACATTGGTCGATTAGCACAGCGTATGCCTGCCCTTCGCCCATGTACCCCTAAAGGTATTATTACATTACTTGATTCAACGGGTGTACGTTATAAAGGGATGCATGCAGTTGTCGTTGGCGCGTCAAATATTGTTGGTCGTCCAATGTCGTTAGAGCTTTTATTGGCGGGTTGTACTACCACAGTATGCCATAAGTTTACTCAAGACTTAGAAACGCATGTTCGCCGCGCTGACTTATTAGTTGTGGCTGTAGGTAAACCTGAATTTATACCTGGAGATTGGATAAAAGAAGGCGCTATAGTCATCGATGTAGGCATTAACCGTTTAGACACGGGTAAATTAGTTGGTGATGTTCAATACAGTGTGGCTGAACAAAAAGCGCATTTTATTACACCTGTACCAGGTGGCGTTGGCCCGATGACGGTCGCGAGCTTAATTGAAAACACACTTGAAGCGTGTGAGAAATATCACAGCTAAGCTGTTAAAAAATCAAAAAAGGGTTGCCATTTGGCAACCCTTTTTTAGTTGAACGTGAATTACTTTAAACGCTTACGCTTTACGCCACGTTGTTTTACCGGCTGAATCTTCAAGTATTACACCTAACGCATTAAGCGCATCACGTGCTTCATCAGCAGCAGCCCAGTTTTTACTTGCACGTGCTTCATTACGTTTCACAATTAATGCTTCAATTGTCGCAACTTCGTCGTCATCTTGCCCGCCTTGTAAAAAGGCTTCCGGTGCTTGTTGAGCAACCCCTAAAACGTTACCAATACTGCGTAATATAAACGCAAGTTGCCCAGCTTGAACTGCGTCACTTTCTTTTACGCGGTTTAATTCTTTAGCAAGTTCGAACAACACAGGTAGTGCTTCTGGTGTATTAAAGTCGTCATTCATTGCTTTTCTAAATTTAGCAACAAACTCATTACCTTCTAAATCGCACTCTACCGGTTCGACATCACGAAGCGCTGTATAAATGCGCTCAAGTGATGAACGCGCTTGGTCTAAATTTTCTTGTGAGTAATTTAGTTGGCTGCGGTAATGACCTGAAATTAAAAAGTAACGAACAGATTCAGGATCGTATGCTTTTAAAACTTCACGCACTGTAAAGAAGTTATCTAACGACTTAGACATTTTTTCTTTGTTTACTTGAACCATGCCAGTATGTATCCATGTATTTACATACTTGCCGTTGTTTGCACAGCACGATTGGGCAATTTCGTTTTCATGATGTGGAAACTGTAAATCAGACCCCCCACCGTGAATATCAAAATGCTCACCTAAGTGCTTTGAGCTCATTGCCGAACATTCAATATGCCAACCCGGACGCCCTTCACCCCAAGGTGATGACCATGATGGTTCACCTGCTTTTGCTTTTTTCCATAACACAAAATCAAGTGGATCGTCTTTATCTTGCGCCACTTCAACGCGAGAACCTGATTGCAACATAGTTAAATCTTGCTGAGAAAGTGCACCGTATTGCTCAAACGTTGATACATCAAACAAAACATCGCCGTCGGCTGCAACATAGGCATGGCCTTTTTCAATCAAGCGCTTAACCATAACGATAATTTCGTCCATATGGCTTGTAACTGTTGGCTCAATATCTGGGCGTAGCATATTTAGGCTATCAAAATCTTCATGCATCGCTTTAGTCATGCGCACAGTTAAGTCGTTTATTGACTCACCATTTTCGTTCGCACGTTTAATTATTTTATCGTCGATATCTGTAATGTTACGTACATATTTTAAATCGTAACCAATATGGCGTAAGTAGCGCACAATAACGTCAAAACCTACAAAAGTACGAGCGTGTCCAATATGGCAGTAATCATAAATGGTGATACCACACACATACATGTCGATTTTTCCTTCGACCATAGGTTTAAATTGCTCTTTTTGTCGCGTGAGTGTGTTGTATATATTTACCATTTACTTTGAGTCCTTGACTATTTACTTGAACAGTTATGTTACCACTTGAAAAGCCCCTGCTCTAGCGCTTTATAACAAACCAAACATCTACTTTGTTAATCTTAGCCAACTACGATAAAATAGCGCCAATATTTAAACCGGACATAGGAAAACACATGGTTGTTCTACACACGAATTTTGGTGACATCACCATTAAAATGTTTGAGCAAGAAGCTCCAAACACAGTTAAAAACTTTTTAGAGTATGCAAATGCTGATTTTTTCAACGGCACTATCTTTCATCGTGTAATCGATGGTTTTATGGTTCAAGGCGGTGGTTTTGTTCCAGGTATGGAACAAAAAGAAGTAAACGACCCAATTCAGAATGAAGCTAATAATGGCCTGTCTAATAAAGTAGGCACTTTAGCTATGGCACGTACACCTGATCCTCATTCAGCTACAGCACAGTTTTTCATTAACGTGAACAACAACGACTTTTTAAACCACAGCAGCGAAACATCGCAAGGTTGGGGTTATTGTGTTTTTGCTGAAGTAGTAGAAGGCATGGACGTAGTAAATAAGATTAAAGCAGTTGCAACAGGTAGTACTGGTTTTCACCAAGACGTACCTCTTGAAGATGTGATCATCGAAAGCGTTACTGTTAACTAGTAACGTTTACTCATATTATGTGAGTATATAAGCGGGTGTATACTATTAGTATATGCCCGTTTTTTTAAAACTAGAATAGACTGACCTATGACTCGCCAAACTTACTTTATTGCAGATTTACACCTAAGCGAAAACCGCCCCGACATTAGCGCTGCATTTTTTGACTTTTTAAATACACATATATTAAATAAAGATGTAGATGCACTTTATATTTTGGGTGATTTTTTTGAAGTATGGGTTGGAGATGACTACATTACTGCACTGAGTGCCGATGTAGCAAAACATTTAAGCGCCGTTAATGATGGTGGCACACCTGTTTATTTTATACATGGCAATCGTGATTTCATTATGCGCAAGCAATATGCCGACATGGCCGCAATGACATTACTCGATGAACAAACGGTCATTGATTTATATGGCACGCCTACCGTTATTTTACATGGCGACGAAATGTGCACTCAAGACACTGAATATCAAAACTTTCGTAAAAAGAGCCGTGGTTGGTGGTGGCCAAAATTGATGCTTGCAATGCCGCTTTGGTATCGTAAAAAAATAGCGCGTAATGCCCGCGAAAAAAGTAAGTTAAGCCAAGCTGATAAACCTATCGAAATTTTAGACGTTGTCGATGAGGCTGTACTTGCCACCTTTGCCAAACATAACGTTACGAATATGATTCATGGTCATACTCACCGCCCTAATGTTCATACGTATAAAGTTAATGAACAAACACTTACTCGCACAGTGCTAGGTGACTGGTATACCCAAGGTTCTTATTTAGTCGTTACCCCTCAATCACAAGAATTAATTAGCACGCCTTTCGCATAATTTAAAATTCTGACTATTATTTATCTATATATGAATAATAGTGAGAGGTTGAATGATTAAGCTGTTAATTTTCATCGTAGTAATTGCCATTCCTACACAAGTATTTAGCAAGCAAACATGGCAAATTGTTACAGAAAACTATCCTCCCTATTTTAGCGAAAACCTACCTAGTAATGGCTGGCTATATGAAATAGCCGAATCAGCTCTTAAAACGCAAGGTATTAATAGCGAACCAGAATTCACGACATGGGATCGCGCTTTAAAGCTATTAGAAAAAAACAGAAAAACCGCTATTTTAGGTGCTTTTTATTCATTAAAAAGAAATGAAGTTTTTTACTACTCTCGTCCACTTGCAGTTGCTCACTCAGGAGTTTTCAAACGAAAAAAGAGTGTTATTAATTTCGACGGTACAGTTCAATCATTAACACCTTATAGTATTGGTATAGAAGACAATGCCGTTGTAAGCCAAGAGTTTGCTAGAAATACGGAGCTGGCAATAACGTCCACTAAAAGCCTTCCTACAAGCTTATATTTACTACAACAAGGGCGTATTGATTTAGTCGCGGGTACTAAAGAGGTTGGAAATTACTGGCTTGAACACACTAAAACCGAAGATTCAGATGATAATAATATTGAGTACTTATCGCCAGTTCTTGCTTCTCATAAACTATATTTAGTTGTCTCTAAATCAAATTATAGAGCCAAAGAATACTTACAAAAATTTAATAGAGGAATTGATATAATAACTAAAAATGGATGCATTGCTAAAATTATGAAAAAACATAATTTCAGCAATCAGAAAATAGCAGAGTATATTAATTTCTTAAAAGAAAATTAGCTTTGCGCTATTGGAACACCGCTGTGAAATTTAAAATCAGTATCGGTTGTAGAAATTAGCTCTTTTTCTTTTTCACCAAAAAAGTTTACGCGTTCGGTAATATCAAAATCAGCAATTTCTTGCGCTAAAGTTAAATAATCTTGGTAATGACGCGCTTCTGAACGTAACAACGAAATATAAAAATCACATAAACGTTTGTCAACATGCGGTGCAAGCTTTGCAAAACGCTCACACGAACGCGCCTCAATATAAGCGCCTACTATTAGCTTATCGACTAATGCATCGGGCTCGAACGTTTTAACATGACGAAGCATACCTTTTGCGTAACGACATGGTGTAATACTTTGATACTCAACACCGTACTCGTCCATAATTTCGAGCACTTGATAAAAGTGATGCAGCTCTTCTTTTATCAGCAAAACCATTTTATCGATTAGACCTTGCCCGTATGGAGAACTCGATTTAGGAATTATTGATTTAGTGAGCTTATTTTTAGCAGCCAGATCGCGCCAATTCCCTTCTCGTTTGTAAATAAGCGTTTCAAATGGCTTTAGCCACTCGAGTAATGCATCACTACCCTCTTTATCTACCGCGTATTTACGTATTAAAAACATCGCACTTTGAGCTGCTTTTAATTCACAAATTAAGTGATCTATTAAAATGACTGATAAGTTTTCTTTTTTAATTGCTTGCTCTACCCATTGCTCTGGGGTGGTACACAATAAAAAGTTATTAATCGGCTCTAAAAGTTGGCTATGTGGCACGTTGACTGCTCATTACTAAATAAATTTGATAGACCGTTATTTTAACACGAAATTTTGCTTGGGATAAATCAAAGCCCTTATCTGCGTCTAAATGTTAATAACGAGTTAACTTGACTTTGCAAAATAAGTGAACCATAACTGTACATAGACTGTATAAAAATAAACCAACCAAAACAATAATACGTTCCTTTTATGGAGTAAGTACTATGATACTAAATCACCTCTGGGGCATTTATGCTCACCCACTTGAAGAATGGCAAACAATAGATAATCGCCATGAAAGTTTAACCTATAGTTTGTCGCATATTTTACTGATTGCTTTATTTCCTTCAATAATGGGCTACTACTCATCTGTTTATTTAGGATGGAGTATAGGTGCAGGCAATCCCGTATTTTTAACGCACGATAGTGCACTGCTAATTGCAGGTGCAATGTATTTTGCTTTAATAGCGGGTGTTTTTGCATTGGCGTATTTAGCCCATTGGATGGCGGTTACATTTGGCTCTAAACCTACATTTACACAAACACTTGAACTTGCAGCATATACTGCAACACCAGTGTTTATGTCGGCACTCGCCGCTTTTTGGCCTGTACTTTGGTTTGTAGTGTGTATTGGAATTATTGCACTGGCTTACTCGGTTTATTTACTCTACACCGGCGTACCAATACTTATGCATATCCCAGAAGAGCGTGGCTTTATTTACGCCAGCTCGGTAGTAACGTGTGGATTAATATTACTGGTTATTATTTTAGCTGTAACAGCTATGCTTTGGACAAATGGGATTGTTAGCCCAATGTTTACTTAATAAATTTCACCTAATAAAGAGTCGTGTTTGATAGAAATGTTCCCTTTCTTTCCTTCGCAAAAAAGGAGCTAATTAGCTCCTTTTTTTTGTGTAACGACTTTTTGTTAACTAACTATTAATCAGCTTCATTTTCGTCTTGGTTGTGTATCTCTAAACCTGAAGACATCGCACTTTCTCGGGTGCTTTTTGCTGAATCGTTACGTAGCTTATCAATACGATTTAAATAGTTTTGATCAATATCGCCAGTAATATATTGGCCATCAAATACTGAAGTTTCAAACTTAGTAATTTCAGGATTTTCTTGGCTAACCGCAGCTATTAAATCTTTTAACGATTGAAAGATTAAACCGTCAGAACCAATACTTGCATTAATATCTTCTACTTCACGTCCGTGAGCAATAAGCTCAGCTGCTGAAGGCATATCAATACCGTACACATTAGGGAAGCGTATTTCAGGTGCCGCTGATGCAAAGTAAACGTTTTTAGCGCCAGACTCTCGGGCCATTTCAACAATTTGTGCTGATGTTGTACCACGAACAATTGAGTCATCAACTAATAATACGTTTTTACCTTTAAACTCGCGATCAATTGCGTTTAGCTTTTGACGCACTGATTTTTTACGCATCTCTTGGCCAGGCATGATAAATGTACGACCAATATAACGGTTTTTAACAAAACCTTGGCGATACGGTAAATCAAGCACACGTGCAATTTCCAGTGCTACATCACATGAAGTTTCTGGTATTGGGATAACTACATCAATATCTTTGTCAGCCCATTCACGTGCAATTTTTTCGCCTAGTTTAGTCCCCATGTTTACGCGTGTTGCGTACACAGACATACGGTCTATTGTTGAGTCAGGTCGAGCAAAATAAACAAATTCAAAAATACACGGCGAGTAAGATGCCTTATCAGCACAACTAAGTGAATGGAATTCACCTTCTTCTGTAACATATATAGCTTCACCAGGGGCTACATCACGTACAAACTCAAAACCGTCCGGTTTCAACGCAACGCTTTCTGAGGCAAACATGTACTCAGTACCTTTTTCGGTTTCGCGTTTACCAAATACAAGTGGGCGAATACCATTAGGGTCGCGAAAAGCAACAATGCCGTGGCCGATAATCATAGCAATAGTTGCATAACCACCGCTTACTTTATTGTTTACTTCGGTTACCGCAGTAAAAATATCTTCAGGGTCTAAATGCAACTTATCAGATTTGCTTAATTCATGTGCCATGATATTAAGTAAAATTTCAGAGTCTGATGTTGTATTAACGTGACGACGTGCTTCTGAGAATAACTGCTCTTTTAAAGCTTCTGCATTAGTAAGGTTGCCATTATGGGCAAGTGCTATACCAAACGGTGAGTTAACATAAAAAGGCTGTGCTTCAGATGAGCTTGAAGATCCTGCTGTAGGATAGCGCACATGGCCAAGACCAATTGTACCTTGTAGTCGTTTCATATGACGTGTGTGAAAGGCATCTTTCACTAAGCCATTTGCTTTGCGCAAGCTAAACGTATTATTCTCAATGGTAATGATACCCGCGGCATCTTGACCACGGTGCTGCAAAACAGTTAAGCCATCATAAATCGCCTGATTCACAGGGGATGTTCCGACTATTCCAACGATACCACACATGTAATTTATCCTCGCCGATTAACGGTTTACTGAATTTAAAAAGCTCGAGTTGTTTTCTAGGTACGAAAAGAACCATTCAACAACAAAGCCAAATTCTGGAATCAAAATAGAATTGCCCCACCAGTGCGTATTGGGTGCACCAGTAAAAGCATCAAGAAAGAAGAGTAACGCGCTCACGACCAACACGCCTCGTAGAGCACCAAACACTATGCCAAAAACACGGTCGGTACCCGATAAACCAGTACGATGTACAAGCTCACCTAAAATATAGTTTAGTAAACCGCCTAACAGTAGCGTCGCAAAGAATAATATGGCTATGGCCGCAGCATTTCTTAAAAGGGGTTCAGAAATGGTTGTTAGGAAGGAAGCTAAATATTGGTAAAATAAGCTAGAGATGATAAAGGCGCCAGCCCATACCGCTAATGACATTGCTTCTTTTACAAAGCCGCGTATTAAACCGATGATGGTAGACAATGCAATGATGCCAATAATGGCGTAATCAACCCAGATCATAAGAACCAATTAGTCGCTAATTTGGGGCGCATTCTATACCCAAACATCGTTAGTATGCAAGTTTAAACGGGAGATTACTGGGTTGTAGTCAATACAAAAAATTAACATTATAGAATGGGTATTGTGAGATAAAGATAATGGTAAAAACAAATATAAATAAATAAAAAAAGGCTTGTGATACAAGCCTTTTTTTAATTATTTTGTTACTTCGTATTGCGTAACTTTACCATTTAATTTAGTAAGCTCTTTCAGTTGGGGAAGCTGCTTTTGTAATTCATTTTTATCAAGCGAAGGACCAACAAATACCTTGGTTAACGTCCCATTTGGGGTTTTAATCGGTTTAGTAAACGTTTTAAACCCTTCAACTTTTAATTTAGCCTGTAATGCTTTTACATTTGCAACATGTGAAAAACTACCTAATTGAATAACGTAAGCCATACTTGTTAGGTTTTCATCACTTTTACGAGGCGCAATAGGTTTTGGTTTAGCCTGAACCGGTGCCTTAGTGATCGGTGTAGCTTTGGGTTCAATAGTCGCTTCAACAACTTTATTCTCTACAGCGTAGTCACTCTCATCCATAGCGTTTTGCTGCTCAAAAGCTTCATCGTCAGCTTGAATATCTTCAATTTCATCTTGTTTTAGTGGCTCAGCATTAGCCATGTTTTCATCAATTGACTCTTGAAGATCGATTGTTTTGAACTCAGGGCGATCAGGTATCGCTTTAAAGCCCTCTTTATAATGCACTTTTTCGCCATCGAGTATATTAGGGATAAACACAATTGCTGCGATCACTACTATACTTGTTCCGACTAAGCGATTAATAAAACTTGAGTTCACCGACATCCTCTCTATTTTTTAAAGTAATTAATAGCGCCGGCCACTGTAAAAAATGAACCAAATACAATCAACATAGTATCACTTTGTTGTTTTGGTAAAATTACACTCAGTGCCTGTGCCACACTATCATAGCTATTGATAGTATTATGATGAGATATACCCTGCAGCGCATTTTGTAAATTACTTGCAGTGTCGCCTCGCGGACCACTTAAGCTCGCTAATGACCACTCATCGACCAAGTGACTTACTTCTTTAAGTACACCCACTTTATCTTTATCAGCAAGCATAGCGGCTAATGCATGAATTTTAAAGCCTTTATCTTTATAGCTTGATAACTTATTGGCTAAATAACGCGCCGACTCAGGGTTATGTGCTACATCGGTAAAGACTAAAGGCTCAGCGCTTAACTGCTGAAACCGCCCTTCTACAACTAAATTAGCGAGGCAACTTCGTATGACTTGCTCACTAGGTAATAAGCTTAAAACACTTAGCGCAGTTAACGCAGTTGCTGCATTTTGACACGGTATTGCTGGCTTATCTATTACAAGATTATGTTCTTTATATTGCCAATTAAAGCTCTCAGCATTCTCTTTGAAAATAAAGTCACTGCCCGACAACGTCATATTGGCATTAATTTCTTTGCCGTAATCAGTCATTGTGTGAGGAATATTTAAATCCCCTATAATAGCAGGCGTATTTTCACGAAAAATACCGGCTTTATCATAAGCCACTAACTCTCGTGTATCACCTAGGTACTCTTTATGATCTAAATCGATAGTGGTGATCACGCTTGCAAAGGGAGTTACTATATTTGTAGCATCAAAGCGCCCGCCTAGACCAACCTCTAGTAATACATAATCGACCTTACAGCGTTTAAAAATTGCCAACGCACCCAAAGTACCATATTCAAAATAAGTCAGAGGAGTGTCTTTACGGCCTTGCTCAAGCTGGTGAAAAGCATCTATATGAAATTGGTCTGCCAGTTCTTCGCCATTAACTCGTACACGCTCGTTATAACGAATTAAATGAGGAGATGCGTAAGTACCCACGCTAAAACCTTGCGCTAGCAATAGCGACTCTAAGCAACGTGCAGTGGTGCCCTTACCGTTTGTACCGGCAATAAGAATAATTTTACTTGGAGTGTTTAAAAGGCCAATATTGTTGGCAACATTAGCAACTCGTTCTAGGCCCATTGCAATGTTAGCTGGGTGAACACTTTCTAAATAAAAAAGCCAATCATCAAGGCTTGATGATTGGCTAGGAATTGTTTTTGTCATAGCGTGTAATCAGTAAAGCTGAAATTTACGCTACTCTATGCTCTTGTTCCGTAGAAGGCAAGTTCATAAATTTAGCTAAAATGCGTGCAAGGGTATCGCGCATTTCACGGCGGTCAATAATCATGTCAATTGCACCATGTTCTAGCAAAAATTCACTACGCTGAAAACCTTCAGGTAATGTTTCGCGAACAGTCTGCTCAATAACACGAGGACCTGCAAAACCAATTAACGCTTTAGGTTCAGCAACGTTAATATCACCCAGCATAGCAAGTGATGCAGATACACCACCCATTGTCGGGTCGGTCATTACTGAAATAAATGGAAGACCTTTTTCCGTCATTTTTGCAAGTGCAGCACTTGTTTTAGCCATTTGCATAAGCGACATAAGCGCTTCTTGCATACGTGCTCCGCCTGATGCAGAAAAACAAATAAGCGGCATGTTATGCTCTAAACATTGATCAACAGCATCAACAAAGCGAGCGCCAACAACAGAAGCCATTGAACCACCCATAAATGAGAACTCAAATGCTACCGCTGCCACTGGAATACCTTTTAATCGGCCTTTCATAGCTACAAGTGCATCTTTTTCACCACTTGCTTTTTGGGCTGCACTGATACGGTCAGAGTACTTTTTAGAATCTTTAAACTTAAGAATGTCTTTAGGCTCATGTTGTGTACCAAGCTCTTGACGATCACCTTCATCTAAAAAGTGCTCTAGGCGCTTACGGCCACTAACACGCATGTGATGGTCACACTTAGGACATACGTTTAATGACTTTTCTAATTCAGCTTTATATAAAATTGAATCACACGATGTACACTTAGCCCAAACACCTTCTGGGATTTCTTTACGACCTGATGATTTTGTCGTTTTAGGTAAGATTTTTTCTAGCCAACTCATTTGCAACTCTCTTAATACTGTTCTGTGTCGCGAGCCTGCTAATAGCAATTAGCAGACAAATTTTTTCAATTAAAACATGAATTACACTAACGCGGTATAAAAAACTGGTCTTAGTAGTTAAAAGTGCTCATAAAAAGTACTTATACCACATCTATATCAGGCAAAAATAAAGGGCCTAAAGGTGTTTGAGGAATATTAAATTGCTCAGGGTAGTCAACATCCACTAAATACAAACCAGCAGCCTTAGCGGTAGCACTGGCCTTTGCGCGTTCTTTACAATCAAGTAACTCTTTTATCCATATAGGTTGTTGTTTATGTAAACCAACATCCATTAAGCTGCCTGTGATATTACGTACCATGTGATGTAAAAATGCATTCGCTTTAATATCAATAATAACGTAAGTACCTTGGCGCTGTACCGACAGATGATGAATTGTTCTTGTCGGTGTATTCGCTTGGCAATGTATCGCTCTAAAAGAGGTGTAATCGTGTTTACCTATTAAGTACTGACACGCCTCTTGCATCTTTGTTTCATCAAGATGATGATGAAAATGCGTAACACCCTCGTTTAATACCGCACCTCGTAGGGGGGAGTTATAAATAACATAGCGATAACGACGGGCTGTAGCACTAAAACGGGCATGAAAGTCATCAGCAACCGGTTGGGCAAAGCGAATAGCAATATCTTTAGGCATTAAAGTATTCATACCTAGTGTAAATGCGACCATATCGCGATCGGCTTGCGTTTCAAAGTGTATTACTTGGCCTGTACCGTGCACACCAGCATCTGTACGCCCTGCACATATAACTTCAACAGGATGATTACAAATACGCGACAACGCTTTTTCTACTTCTTGCTGTACGCTATTTACATGTGATTGACGCTGCCAACCACTATAACGTGCGCCGTTGTATTCAACTCCAAGTGCTACTCGCATAATTACTGTTTTACCTACTGTGCTAATGAACGAGGCATTTTATGCTATCTAACGATGCAATAAAAGGAGACCTGTCGTAATCAAACCAATACACATAAAAAAACCCGTATTTAGCTAAGCTAGATACGGGTTCTTATAAACATTTTAATTATTTTAGTTTAGCTTTTAAGCTAAGTGCTTCCTCTTGAACTTCTTCAGGACCTTTGTTAATGACATCCTCAATAACTTTAAGCGCAGAATCAAAATCATCAATTTCAATATAAGCACGCGCTAAATCAAGTTTAGCTGAGTAGCCACCACTTTCAGCATCAACATCCGTTGGGTTATCACCTGCAAGTAATGCATCAAACTCACTCAAACCGACATCCATATTAACGTCGGTGTAAGGTTCGTGTTCAAGTTCAGCGTCGTCACTTTCTTCTAATAATGAATCAATATCTACAAATTCGTCATTATCAAGTTGCTCAACATCACTACCTTCAACAAGTGACTCTTTTGTAGTTAATGAATCATCTGTCTCTAAGTCTTCTTTTAGCAAGCTGTCAAAGTCAACATCAAATTCACTGCTGTCATCAACACTTAAGTCTTCAGGCTCTGCTAACTCACTAAGTAATGAATCAAAATCAGTTTGCGTCAAATTCGACATAAACTCTTCATCAAGTTCGTCGTCAGAGCTAATATCAGTGCTACCCACTTCATCTAAGCTTGTTAACTGTACTTCGCGCTCTGCATTTGTTTGCTCTTGCGATTCGTCTGATAACTCATCAGTTAGCGCTTGCTCTAAACTATCTTCGTCAAATTCAGCATCTAATTCAGAAAAATCATTTTCAATTAAAATCTCATCATCAAAATCATTTTCTAAACTATCTAAATCAGCATCTGCCATAAGTGCGTTTGCTAAATCTTGCTCAGCTTGGCTGGAAGCGACTCCCGGTGCCTCACCATCTAAATCATCCCCTTGTAATTCTTCAGGGGTAAATGGCAACTCACTTTCTAATGTTTCTTGAACTTCATCAAGGTTAAGAGGTTTGATGTCATCTTCAATACTTGGTGGTTCAACAGAATCAACCTCATTATTAATTTCTTGAAGTAAATCATCATCAAGCGACTCATCTTCAATCTCCGTTTCAGTTTCTAATTCAGAGAAGTCATTATCAATTAATAGTTCATCATCAAAATCATCTTCTAAACTATCTAAATCAACATCTGCCATAAGCGCATTTGCGAGATCTTTCTCTGTTTGACTAAGTGCTACTGCATTTTCATCACTCGATACATCTCCTTTAAGCTCTTGCGGCTCAAACGAAGGCTCATTCTCTAATAATGATTGATCATCGTCTAATTCAAGTTCAGGATATTCATCCAACTCTTCACTTGGCGTTACAAGCTCGCTATCAAGCTGCTCTTCAATTTCAGTAAGATCTGAGTCATCGTCGCCCGCTAGCGGATCGTCACCAAGATCAACTTCTATTTCTTCAAGATCATCATCAAGCTCATCTAAAGACCAATCAGGTGTTTCTATATAGTCGTCATCAGTGGCCTGTTGTAGCTCACTTAAAAGCTCATCAACGCTCTTTAAAGTATCATCTGTATATTCTTCAAGTGCATCGTCAGGATCAAGAAGCGACTCTGATGTGTCTGAAAAATCATCAACCGTTGCATCTATAAGTTCTGGCTCTTCTAAAAGCTCAGGCTCTTCTTCAAGCTCTGGCTCATCGTAAAGCTCGGGCTCTTCTGCAAACTCTGGCTCTTCTTCAAGCTCGGGCTCTTCTGCAAACTCTGGCTCTTCTACAAGCTCTGGTTCTTCTTCAAGCTCAGGCTCTTCTTCAAGCTCTGGCTCTTCTTCAAGCTCTGGCTCATCGTAAAGCTTAGGCTCTTCTTCAAGCTCCGGCTCTTCTTCAAGCTCCGGCTCTTTTTCAAGCTCAGGCTCTTCTTCAAGCTTAGGCTCATCGTAAAGCTCAGGCTCTTTTACTAGCTCTGGCTTTTCTACTAGCTCTGGCTTTTCTACTAGCTCTGGCTCTTCTGCAAGCTCTAGCTCTTCTGCAAGTTCAGGCTCTTCTTCAAGCTCTGGCTCTTCATTTAATGATGAAGCAAGCGACTCAATATCATCAACATTTAATTCTTCTTGAGCATCTGCTAAATCCTCAACTGAGTCTGCTAATGCATTATCAATTTCTGAATCTCTTACATCTGAATTTTTTAGTTCATCATCAATTAGGTTATCTATGTCGTCTAAATCAAAGTCGTCACTTTCCTCAACTAATGATTTATCTGCAGTATCAACCGCTGCCTCATCAATTAAGCTATCTATGTCGTCTAAATCAAAGTCGTCACTTTCCTCAACTAATGAATCATTTGCAGTATCAACTGCTGCCTCATCAATTAGGTTATCTATGTCGTCTAAATCAAAGTCATCACTTTCCTCAACTAATGAATCATTTGCAGTATCAACCGCTGCCTCATCAATTAAGCTATCTATGTCGTCTAAATCAAAGTCGTCACTTTCCTCAACTAATGAATCATTTGCAGTATCAACTGCTGCCTCATCAATTAGGTTATCTATGTCGTCTAAATCAAAGTCATCACTTTCCTCAACTAATGAATCATCTGCAGTGTCAACCGCTGCTTCATCAATTAAGCTATCTATGTCATCTAAATCAAAATCGTCGCTTTCCTCAACTAATGAATCATCTGCAGTGTCAACCGCTGCTTCATCAATTAAGCTATCTATGTCATCTAAATCAAAATCGTCGCTTTCTTCTAGAAGTTCATCTTCGTCGAGTAACTCTGCATCAATTGAGTCATCTACCACATCACTTTTTGGGTCATTCGCTTCATCAATTAAGCTATCTATATCGTCTAAATCAAAGTCGTCGCTTGTATCAAGTTCAGCTGAAGTGTTACTTGAGGTATCTAATTCTGTTGATGTTTGATCTAATAATTCATCTATATCAAAATTATCATCATCTGCAAGCTCCTCACTTAAAGCCGCCATTTCATCATGAGACTCTAAGCTATCATCCTCTACAGCTTCGCTTGTTTGCGGTGCATCAAACTCAGGTAGACTATCGTCTTCATCAAACAAGCTATCTAAATCGTCATTAGTTAGAATTTCATCATTGTTTATTGAGTCATCAGATAAGTCTAAATCAATATCTTCAGCGTTTTCATCTGAAGGTTGATCAAACCCTTGCTGCATAAAAATATCGAGTTCATCATCGTCATCGGTATTTTCATCATCAAAAACAATGTCATCACTTAGTAGACTTTCAAGCTCATCCTGATCGAGTAAATTCTCACCACCTGAAAAATCATCTAGGCCGTCATCTAAATCATCATCAGGCAACATATCATTTTCGAGATTATCATCAAGTTGAACACTCAAGTCATCTAAAGGGTCGGGTACAATTGGATCGTCATTTAAACTTGGGCCTAAATCATCATCGCCAGTGTAAATTGGGGTTTGTGGTAAAAAGTCATCATCGTTTTGTGGCTCTTCTTGATTACTTGCTCGTTTGCGTAAAAACATAACAATTGCAAAAATAATCAGTAGACCAGGAATAAACATTAATAAACCCAGCACTATCGGATTTGAAAATAATGAGCTTAAATCAAACGATTCTTTTGGTACTATCTCTTGTTTTTTTTGCTGTGCAATAATCTCGTTTTGCTTAACAATTAGTTCTTTTAATTGATTTTGAATTTCACTGTCTTGTCCTAACTGTAAGCGTAAGTTTTCGAGTTCGTTTGAAATACCTGATAATTGTTTTTTAAGATTATTATTCTCAACTAAAATTTCTTCTACATTGCTTACAGAATTTTTAAATTGTTGTTGTAACTCAACCAGCTTAGTACTTTGCTCTGTTTTTATTTCATTTAATTCTTTCTGTATCTCTTTTTTGGCATCGTCTACGTCGACTTTACGAGCTTGGGTTACTTTTGTTTGTGCTGAGGTAATTTCGCTTTGCGTAAGTGTGCCATTTTTTTTCTTTTCCCATAATGCATCATCTTGCTCTGAGCGTTGTTTTGCAAGCTGTGTATTTACACCTTTTATTTCGGCTAAAGTAGGGATTTTTAAATAGGCACCATTTTGAATATGATTAAGATTTTGTTCTAAAAATGAGTTGGGGTTTTTGTTATACAAGGCCTGCATAACTTGATAAATGCTGACGGAGTTATCTGGGCGCACTTTAGCCGCTATACGCCAAAGTGTGTCTGTTGGTTTAATTGGCCCAATAGATCGCCCTTGCGCACCATAGTCAACGCCTTTAGGCCCCTTTAATTGGGTACTGTCTTGAGAGTAAACTGGCGTTACTATCAATGCAGACGCTAATATAATAAGTGTAACTAAACCGCGCATGCTGATCCTTTAATATTTAAATATTAACAAAACACTTAAAGCTTAAGTGCATAAATATTGTTGATTATTGCTGTTATCAGCCAAATGACTGACTCGCATTTATTATTACAATCTATTTTTATTGCAAGCTCTATTCCAATTACAAACTATAAACCAGTTAAGGCTTAATATCCATCGCAACACCTTGAAAATAAATGCCTTAAAACATCTTTATAAATATTAATTTATTGAGTGTTATCAATCAGTTTTTATACTTTTAAAAATAAACGGCAAAAAATTGACAAGCTCTATAAATAAAAAGCGGCAAACAAATAATGTTTACCGCTTCGAATGTGTGTTTAGCGCTATTAACTATTACATGTAATTAGCAATAAGCTCTTCTGCAATTTGAATACTGTTAGTTGCAGCACCTTTGCGAGTGTTATCACTTACAACCCACATGTTTAATCCATGAGGATGAGAAATATCAGCACGTAATCGGCCTATATAAACAGTATCGTTACCACTAGCGTCAGACACTGCTGTAGGGTAATCACCTTCATCATCAATTAGCTCGACACCAGGCGCGTCTTTTAAAAGTTGCTTAACGTGTTCAAAGTCATAAGGCATGCGCGTTTCAATATTAATTGATTCTGAGTGACCAAAAAACACGGGAACACGTACACATGTAGGATTTACTGCAATAGTGGTATCACCCAAAATTTTATGAGTTTCATTTACCATTTTCATTTCTTCGCGTGTATAGCCATTATCCTCAAAGCTATCAATTTGAGGAATAACGTTAAATGCAATTTGCTTTGGAAATACTTTATTATCCATAGGCCGTGCATTCATCAAGTTAGCTGTTTGCTTTGCAAGTTCATCAACCGCTTCTTTACCTGCGCCCGATACAGCTTGGTAAGTAGATACGTTAATACGGTCTATTCCGTAAGCATCATAAATTGGTTTAAGTGCTAACATCATCTGAATAGTTGAACAGTTAGGGTTAGCAATAATATTACGATTCCTAAAATCAGCTAGGCTTGAAGCATTAACTTCTGGCACCACTAGTGGGATTTCAAAATCATTTCTAAAGTGCGATGTATTATCGATTACAATACAGCCGGCATCAGCAGCAATAGGAGCATATTTTTCAGATACACTACCACCAGCAGAAAACAAACCTATATGCGCTTGGCTAAAATCAAAGCCTTCAACGTCAAGTACTTCAATGGTCTCACCACGAAACTTTATGTCTTCACCTGCGCTGCGGCTGCTCGCAAGTAAAAAAAGCTGATCTACAGGAAACTTACGATCTGCTAGCGTTTCAATGATTTGACGGCCTACTAAACCAGTAGCGCCAAGTACGGCAACGTTATATTTTTGCGACATATTTCTTCCTCTATAAACGACATTAAAACAACATCGTTAGTTAAATAATTATTTAGCTATGCTAAAGCCAAGTTGACTAAGTGCTGCTAGTTGTGGGCTCTCACCTTGTAGGAATAAGGTGCTAAATTCTCGCCTTACCGGATAGTTTTTACGTAAACTATCAAAGCCCTCACCTTCTAAATGACGAAGTAAAATTCCGTCATCGCGGCGTACGTCATAAATTAAATGCACCAAACGGGCAATATCTTGCTCGCTTAGGCTTTGCGTAACAGTTGCATTTGTAATAGCAGGTATTGGTAAAAAATCATCCAACGATTTACTCACCTCTACACCTTTTAGGTCACACAATTTTTGATACAACATTTGTGTACCTCGTGCTTTCCCCTCAAGTGTATGCCCTGCGATATGCACACTGGCATAACGCACATGCTCTAGTAGTTCAGTTAGAATATTGGGCTCTTTTTCCCATACATCAAGTACTATATCTAAATCAGCCCCAGCTTCCATTACCTCAAGCAATGCTTGGTTATCAATTACGTCGCCTCGGCTTGCATTAATTAGCGTGGTTCCAGGCTTAAGTGCTTGTAATCGCTCTTTACCCATCATGTGCAGCGTTTTGTGCTCGCCACTTTTAATAAGTGGAATATGAAAAGTAACAACATCTGATTGCGCTAATAACTCATCAAGCGCTACATGCTCTTGTAATAAGCCCTGTTCGTGCTTAATTGGATCGCATAACAGTACGTCGACATTTAATGCTTTTAATTTTTGCGACAAACACGTGCCAATGTTACCCATTCCTACAATACCAATTGTTTGACCACACAATGGGCGCGCATTTTCTTGGCTTAATGCAAATAAACTACTAATTACATATTCAGCTACAGCAACGGCATTACAACCAGGAGCACTAGTAAAAGCAATATTTCTTTCATGTAGTAATTGCGTATCAATATGGTCAATGCCAATTGTCGCAGTGCCCACAAAGCTCAGCTTGTTAGCTTGTGCCAATAGTTCATGATTAACATTAGTCACTGAACGAGTAAGGAGTACATCTACATTTATTAATTGTTCAGGCGTTAATTTACGACCATCAAAACGCTCAACCTCACCAAAGTCTGCAAAGTACTGCTCAACTAAAGGCATATTTTGATCGGCAAGAATTTTCATCACTGAGTCCGTTTGGCAATTAAGTGGCGCCATTGTAACGAACAACCAAGCCTTTACACAAACTAAAAAGGCGCATTTTAGCTGATACAAATACTTAAAAGTGGTTATGTTGATTGTTTTAAATCAGCAATTTAAATTAGGGATTTAAATTATGTGGATAATAATTTTACTATTGAATATATAAAGGCCGAATCACAGCATGATTCGGCCTTTGTTATGAAAAATAAACGTCAATTACATTGAATTTTATTTACTTGATTTTAGTTTATAGCTCAAAATCTTTTTTGAATTTCAAACCAAATTCACTGCGGTCATTACTACGCATTACACCAACAAAACCTGATTGTTGTAGGCGACCAACATCGTAAACTTCGTTTAGAACGTTTTCACCATACAGTGTAACTTCCATATCGCCATATGGATTAGTGTACGAAATATTAAAACCAACTAGTTCACGAGAATCAATGGTCTCACTTTGGTTGTAAACTGATTGACCTTGCATTTCACTGCGATACGAATAATTAGCATTAAACGCAAGTGTTGCGCCACTCTCTAAATCCATAAAGTAAGAAGGTGCAACCATGACAGTCCAGCGTGGCGTCAGTGCTGGTGAATCGCCTTTACCTATGCCTTGTACGCCCTCAGCCACTTCTGTTATTTCAGAATCTAAATAACCAACTGCACTACGAATAGTAAAGTCATCGGTAATAGCAACAGTTGTTTCAAGCTCAATACCTTGCGCTTTAGATTGACCCGCATTTTCTACAATTGTTACAAAGCCACCACCCGCTGTTGGATCTGAAAACGGTAATGCTAAATCGGTGTAATCAGTCACAAATACCGCAAGCATCATAGATACATTTTCGTGTACTTGGCCTTTTAAGCCCATTTCGTAGTTAATCGCTTTTGTTTCGTCAAACGATACAAATTGATCTGGTCCACCAAATGGACGCGGTGGAAAACCACCTGTTTGATAGCCTTTTTGAATCTGGCCATAAACATTCATATTATTGCTAAGCTGATAAGATGCATTTACATCCCATGTAACTGCATCAAAATCTGCACTTACATATTTACGAGTTGGAAATGATGGGAATATAGCATTTGCATCTTTCTTATCTTTTGAATAACGAAGGCCACCACCAACCGTTAAATCGTCAGTTAAATCGTAGCTGGCATTTATATATGCTGCATACGAATTAGTTTCTTGGTTAATTTCAAATTCGCCGTAACCGCCAAATGATTCTGTTACACCATCATTCAACAAGCCATTAGGTGTATTAAATGGGCTAAATACAAACGGGCCTGAACGTGTAAAGCCATCTTCATTAAAAAAGTAAAGACCAGATACAAAGTCCATATTATCGAATGTTGCATTTAGCTGAACTTCAAATGAGTACTGATCAGCACCGCCCTCCTCTGGAAACTCAGACAAGTTTAAAGGTGATGCATCATCATCTAGGCCACCTTCATACTCAGATGTACGGTAGCTTGAGATAAACTTAGTGGTATAAGTATCGTTAATTGCCCAGTCGGCTGAAAACGATGTGCCCCAACCTGAGTAAGAGGTAGATTCAATACCCGCAACAGTTGTGCCTAAATCATCAGGGTCTGATGGAATTAAATCTTGAGTCAATAATGGGAAGTCGCCATTAAAAACATCATTTGAGTCTAGTGGGTCTGTCAATTCAATAGTATAAGGCGATTGGCCAGATTCGTTATCAACACCATCTAAAGAAAAAGTGAATGCTAAGTCGGTATTTGCTTGCCATTTAAGTGCAACACGACCACTAAATTCTTCTTCTTCACCAATTTCTTTTTCTGGGTTTGCTAAATTAACAGCTTCGCCCACACCATCACGTGTTTTGTACGATGCACTTGCAGACATACTTACATCATCTGTTAGTGAGTTATTAAAATAAACATCACCGGCAATACGTCCTCGGCTTCCCAGCTTAGCTGCAGTAGTAACAATACCTTCATCACCAGGTTGCTTTGTAATTACATTTACAGCGCCCCCTAATGTATTACGGCCATATAAAGTACCTTGTGGGCCACGAAGCACTTCAACACGCTCAACATTAGGTAATGATAAGTTAGAACCCATTTGACGACCTAAGTACACACCATCAAGATACACACCCACACCCGGATCGGTAGTTATTATGTGATCTTGCAAACCTATACCGCGGATAAATACAGACGCATGCGCTGAATTGCCCACACCATAGCGGGTAATATTTAAGTTTGGAACATATTTACCAATATCTTCTAGGTTACTCATATTGGCTTTATCAATTAGGTTAGCGCCAATTGAAGTGATAGCGGTTGGAGATTCAAACAGGCTCTCTGTACGTTTACGAGCTGTGACTTCTATCTTTTCAAATGCGTCTTGTTTAGCTGTTGTTTTAGTTTCTTCGGCGTTTACAGAGGTAGTGAGTGCAGCAAAAATTGCTAGACTTAGCTGTGAGAGGTTACGTAATTTCAAAATATTCTCCAAAGGATACCGTGTGATTTAGTTATGCATTTATACTTAAGAGTATAAATTTCAGGCATAAAAAAAGATGCGTAATGCATCTTTCCTCTGGATGGGTATTATATGACAGAATTGTGAAGAAATGTATAAAATATTTAAATAAGTGTATAAAGAATAAAAGTAATTCAGGCATTGTTAGCTTTAGGTGGATTATCATAAATAAAGAACATTAATATCAACCTCACTAAAAAGCTGTTTTAAAACAAAAAACCGCATAAATACAATTTTAAAAAGCACATAAAACGTACTTTACACATGTACTTTAGTGTATAAAAAAAGAGCTGCAACACATTCTCCTACCATTGAAATTAACTAAAAATAAGAATATAGTACTAAAATGTAGTCTATGGATAGAATATTATGAATATCGAAAACACAGCTGATAAAAGCCTCAAATGCTTCACAAATCCAAATTACACTTCACTTTTTTGTGTTGCAGCTGACTTCAACGTTTTACTTGTTAATTATCAAGCTTTAAACGTCATTACCAATTATGAACTTATTAATCAATTCATGCTAAAAAATGGTCACCAAGGACTGGTAATTTTTGATGTCCCAAAAGACTGCGATGTACTGGCATTAAAAGAGTGGCCAAATTTAAAAGGATTGTTTTACGAAGGCACTGACGAAGTACTACTTCAACAAGGATTAGAAGCCATTGAACAAGGAAAGTTATGGTTCCCTCGTGCAGTAACCGATGATTGGATGAGGCAAATGCTAGCGAGTGAACAACAAACTACGCTGCAATCAAACAACTTAACCTGCAAAGAAATGAAAGTATTAAACTTATTATTTTCTGGCTTACATTCAAGTGCAATTGCAGACACCCTATTTATCAGTGAGGCTACTGTTCGCGTCCATTTACATAAAGTGTATCAAAAGATTGCTGTGAAAAATAAACAACAAGCATTACTTTGGTGCCAAAAAAACTTAAATAAGGTTAATAATTAAGCGGACTTATTTGAAACCTTATTATGTCAGAATATTCACCGGCAGCTTGCCTTTCAAAATCATTTAGTTGAATTTTCAAAGGTAACAAATAAACGGTTTGTCCTGAATATGAGAATTTATGTTGTGATACGTTATTTAGTTCAAGCCAACTTCCTGCCAGCTCTAGACTGTAATTAATTGCATATTTATCTCTATAGAGACTGTGTATTAATTTACCATTATTATCTGAACTTACAGATAATTGAATATCTGAATTAGTAACAACTTGTAAACTAGGTAACATAGTGTATTCCTTACCCGGTATTAGCTCTCCCAAATTAATAGTATTTGAAAATGTATTATACCCAAGTACAGAAAGACTTGTTCTAGGCACAATATTTTCTTGAATGCTATATTCTCGTTCATCTAACAACTTGCTCCCCTGATCGTATAATTTCATTTGGAGTCTATCTGTATAGACACCAGCTTTAATCGGCGTTCCTGATGGTATTAGTAACGACAATATCGTCGAAGAATTAGTAAAGCTCAACTTTAAAGTTGATGTGCTAACTAACTGACTCTGTATACTTTGCATTTGGTACGGAACACTTTGAAATTGCCCTTTCAACTGAGCTTGGTTCTCACTTGTAATCAAGAGCTGTAATTGACAACTCTCATCATTAATAACGCTTATACGTAGCTCTTTCTTAGAGTCTACTTGCTGTAAGGCATGGTAGCTTTCAAAATCATCATAAATATGTTCAACCTTATCGAACCTAGCAGCACATTGCGCATGAATTAAAGGCGTAAAAATAAATAGTGCTAAACCACCCAATAATAAACTTACTTTTTTATTGTACATAAATAGCTCCTTTGCGCTGTAATTGTTCACCTTCAGATACTTCAATCGTAAAATGTGACTTTTCTGCATTCTTAAGTGTAATTTCATAATTACAGGCGGTTAAACCTGTTAATGCAAATCGTCCTTTTTTATTCGTAAAAAATGTATGCTCTTTCTTACTACTATTATCTAAACAAATAGCCGTTCCAACCTGTAACGATAGTGGCTTTTTTTGTTGGTCGTACAGCGTTGCAATGACTGATATGTTAGCGGCAGTCCCTATTGTAATTGCATGACCCGTTCGATAAGGTGAATAAAGAGTAATAATACCAGAACCTATATCATACCCTGGCGCTAAGTTATCAATATCGACTGCAACGTTGGTTGAGGCGTATGAACTTATATCGTTCAATAAAATAGTCTCGAAGTCTTCATTATCGGCCCTATATTCATCTTCATATTGCCCCAATATAACTTTTTTTCCTTTAAGGCTAGAGTGAGGTTTTACTAAAGCGAAGCTATCGTATATGGGTTTCCCAACAGCCCAACTCTTATCTGCAAATGCTATACTTGACGCCAAGCTTAATCGGCTCTGATGGTAAGCTGAGTCCTCATTAAATTGCTCGTAAAAACTCCCATGATCAAAGTTCATAACAAAACGATTCGCGTTATATTGAGTATTTAAATCAAAAATAGCTTCATTTTGATCATTTTTTTCAAGCCCAGCTCTTATGTTCAAAGCTCCAACATAGCGCTGATTACTATCTTGAGAGAATTCTAAACGTGTTTTGTCACGCCTAGATTGATGAGATAATTTAGCCCGTCGAGTATTAGAAAACTTATAAGTGACAGACAACCTTACATCCCATTGACTTTCTTCAGCGAGACCCTCCCACTGCCCACCTAAACTATATCTCCATTGGCTATTATCGATCTCACCAGAAAGACTAACCCCAATTGATTTATCAAATTGAGCTTCATCATATGACCTTGATAAGCTTGTAAAAAAAGATGTTTGCGTATTATCGCCCCAAAAAAAACTATAATTAGCCTGAATATAATGCTCTCTTAAACGAGAACTAGATTGAGAATCAGGCCGATAACCAAGTCCTGTAAAATATCTTGATGAGTATTCATAACCCACCGTTATGTCAGTGTTATTATCACTATGATTTCTATAGTTACTATAAACAATGCGATAAGCATGGCCTGTTTTTTCATTGAAACTTATCGCATTTTCAAACGCAATCTGTCCAATTTTAGCTGCATAAATATTTTTAAAACCAACCTGCTGAGAATACTCATCACCCTGTACTGCCGCACCCGCTGTCCAGCTAGGTGTAATGCCATAATCAAGATAAAAGCTGGCTAGTGGCTCGTCGTAATCATAATCTAGCTCACTACCTAAGCGTGAAGGAACGCCTAAATGAAACTCATATTCAAGTTGCCCTTGAGCAAAAAGATCTAAACCTGTCGTTACGTCAAAATCAACAAAACGCACAACTCCTGCTATATCAGTGATCCTCAGAGTAATATTATTGCTTCCTTCATTAAGGGGAATATCATCAAGAGAATATATACCTGCGGCTAAATTAAGTTTTTGTACTATACGTTCGCCAACTAACACCTCTACAGAGGATGGACTCTCTAAGGTAAAGCTACGAGAAGCACTGGGTCTGATAGGTCTGTCAGAAACTAGCGAAAAATCATGTGAAAGCGACAAACCGAGTACCCGTGCTGTTGATTGAAAATAACTACCTGAACTATAATTATCACCGACTGATATACGTAACCCACTAAGCGGTAGGTCATGTATTATACGAGTACCTAAGCGCCTAATATTTGATGAAGTAGGAGTCACTTCAGATAAATACTCCACTTCGTTTTCTAAAACCCACCCTTCCCAGCTCACTACCATTTCAGAGCGAATAGCTAAGAGCTCATCTGTTGTGTCCTCGCCTTTATCTTGCTGATAAAAATAACTTGAATAAGCATTAACAAATCCACTTAGTTTAGCGGGTTCCGATGCTGTTAAATTCCTTGAATCAGATTTTAAACTTAGCTGTTGAGGGCGAGTCAGTCTAAGAGGTACTGATATTTCTAAGCTAAAATCACTCATATCGAATGAAATATTATATCCAAATGACTCTAATGCTTTTGTATCAATAACATTATTATTAACTTTAAACTCTAAAGAATCAAAATCTTCTGAAAATAAAAGTCGTTCGAATGAAACTTTAATTTCACTCCATTTAAGTGATAAATTATCATTTGGGTCAACTGCAAGAGTTAATTTACCAATAGCATTTTTATTCAGTTCTGCTTCAACGCTGAGTTCGATGGTTCTTTTAGACGGGTTAATTTTTGAATAACATAATTGAGTAAAGCTCAATAAAAATATGCATAATAAAACTCGCATAACTAGCGAGCCAGCACTAAACGTAGATGATTTAAACTTCCTTCCTGTAAAGATTGTGGCATAGGGACTTTTATGACACTGGTGCTATGAGGAGCAAAAAAAACATCGTATCCGTTTGCTTTTAATTGATCTTTTAAAATTCGATCGCTCAGGGTTTTATTTTTAGTGATTTTTATTTCATAATCACTTAATCGTCCTGCCCCTTTTCCTTCATTTAATACTTCAGTGACGATAAAGCCATCCTCAACATGAGGTTCTTTTATAGTCAGTTTAGGAACTAATCGAGGTTGATCCAAATGAACAATTAAATTTACATTTAACAGCATCGTAAGTTGTGACTGTTTATTTATAGACTGCTTTGCAATGGGCTGCTCAATCAAACTAACTTGATAGCTTTTATCTGTACTAGGAAGTTTTTTATCTAACCATCTAAATTGCAACTGCTGGCTTTGCCCTGGTTGCAAAAATAGCGATGGAGGAAAAACCCACAATGGAGAGTCATCTAAAGAAATTAATTTAGGCGTGCCTTGAGAAAAGTCAATTTCGTAAATTTGTATATCAAAAGCAATGTCTCTTGGTAACTGATTGTGAACCAAGCTAGAAGCGTTACTTGAACGACTATCAGGGGAGAAAGTAACCACCATAGGCGTTACTTCTACAGCAAAGGTCGGTGCAATTACAATTACATATATAAGAAAGTAACTGCATATCCGCAGCATTAAAAATTGACCTCTAGATCACTACTAGCTGCATTAAACTTTGTTGGAATTTTTATTGAGACCTCACGGCTAGATTTTGGTAATAAAATTTTTCCAGTCAATGCTTTACTCAATTCGGTCCCTTCTAATAATAGCTCTTGATCATCGCCTTTAATAAGCCACTGTGCCTGCGATAAGCGAATATATTTATTGCCTGTATTTTCCAGAAGCACATTCCATGTTTCTGTATCTACTTGGCGTTTATTTTTAATTAATAATTTTGCCTCAGCACCTTTAGGCACCACATTAAACAAAGTTCTAAAGCTAACTGACATACCAACGCCTGATTGCCCCGCTTTCTCTAAATCAACAGATACCTGATCAATAGCTATTCGGTATGCTTTTGAGTTTTCTAACATTGGTTCGCCAATATATCGAACAATTACCGACTGACTTTTCCCGGACGGAATAATTGTAGTCATGGGAATAATTAAAAAGTCTTCTTCATTCGCTTTTAATGTTTCATCACCGTTGGAAGCTATTAGTAAATCAAAAGCTGATATCTCAATAGTTAAAGAACTATCTGAAGGGTTAGATATACGAATTGTTTGTTGTGATTGGCTACCTGATGATTCAAGCTCTGCGACCATTGGTTTAACTTGAAAAGCCAGTGTAGAATAAGAGCTGAGTAAAAGTATCATTAAAAAGATATAACGCATATAGAGTCCCTCCTGCTAAATTAAAAGGCAGTAATTACTGCCTTTTATTATGCTAATTAGTTAGCTGTTATTGCCAACATCAGCGTATCTGCATAAGTACCGGCATAAACAGGCTCTTGAGTCACAGTTAATAAAATATTACCTGTGACTCCTCCTGCAGCAAGCGTTGACGAACCAGGCTGACTTTGCGATTCTGTCTGATCATTTTGACCATTTTCAGCTGAAAGTGTAAAATTAAATGCGTCTGCAGTTAACATTGCTGTGTAGCCAACACCTTGATTTTCTTGATCAGCATTCTGTAAATGCCCTTCAGATGTCGTTAATGACATAGTAGCACCATCGGCATCGTTACATTGCAAATCAAAGCCTACGTTTTTAGTCGCACCATTTGTTAATGTTTGGAAGAATTGTGTTGTGTTAATATTACTCACTGCACAAACCGATGACACTGCACCACCAACATTAAGGTTTTCAGCAAATGCTGCGCCAGATGTTAGAGTTGCAATTGCTGATAACACGATTAACTTTTTCATTTTAATATTCCTTATCCATGTGACATATTTGTTTATATTTTATAGTTAGTGTTTACCAAACTCCACCAGATACAACCGATGGTGTCATTTCTATGCGAAGCACATCCTGGTAGCTTCCGGCATAAATTAAAGGCTCATCTAGTTTTAACTGTAATTTAGCTACACTGTTAAATAAAATCTTATCAACATCAAAATTGTACATAGATTTGAGCTCAAGTGCTGTTGCGGAAACGTCGCTTGAAACGCCCTCTATTGACCAATTAATATTATAAGCATTTATTTGAGTACTTTGCTGGTGGCGCAGGCCACCATTTTCAGATTGCATTGATACTCGCATAGGTGAATTACAATTAATCACTAGCTTTGTACTCGCAAGGCCATCTGAAGAAAACTGAAGGTTGTTATTTTGAGTAGTAAAGCCGCACACTGGTGAAATATGACCTACCAGAGTTAAACTTACTTCATCATTACTGAATGCATTCATTGCAAAGCAACATAATAAAAACCAAGTTAGCTTCTTCATCAGCGCCATTTCCTTTGAACAACCTAGCTAAGACAGGAGTAATCTTATGATAAAAACACCGTTTAGAAAGTTTCTATTTGCTTATATCTAGCTTTACTTATTAATAATTTCGACTATGCAACACTATAAAATATAAACATTTAAACTAAATAACTTATGTAAAACACTTATAATTAAATGTTAACAAATCTATATGGTAGTAAATGCAATACTTACGGCTTGTAAGTTACATTAAGACGTTATAAACAAGAATCACCAATCGTATGCTTTATATCCAACCCCAGTACTAAACATTTTTAAACACAAACATTCGCACCTGATTAATTTAAAAAACAAAATAATATTGACTAAAAATTAAATAAAAACTTTAAACCATTCTGTTTATTAGATAAATACTCGTTATGCACTTATACTAATAAAGAAATCAACATGTAAATAACAAATAGGAACAACATATGAAAAAGCTATCTGTAGCAGTGGCTGTATGTGCAGTTTTAGCATCTAGCTATGCTAGTGCTGAGGTAAGAATTAATGGTTTTGCATCAATTGTCGGTGGTAAAAGTCTGGAAGATGATCGCGGCCGCTATGGCTATGATGATGACATTTCGTTTAAAAATGAAAGTGTGTTTGCACTGCAGTTATCTACTGACTTACAAGAAAAATTAAGTGCGACAGCACAAATTGTAGCTCGTGGTAATAATGATTTTGATGCAGAATTTGAGTGGGCTTACTTAACTTATGAATTTAATGATGAGTTTCAATTAAGCGCTGGTAAAATGCGAGTGCCTTTTTACCGTTATTCTGACTTTATTGATGTAGGTTATGCATACCGTTGGGTGCGTCCACCAGAGTCAGTATACAGCATCCCTTTTTCTACTTACGAAGGGTTAAGCTTACTTTATAATTCGCAACTTGGTGACTGGGATTCTACAGTACAAGTCATTTATGGTAGCTTCGATGGTGAAATTGAAGCCGTCACTTACCATGATAAAGCTGAATTAACTGATATCGCCGGTATCAATTGGACGCTATCTTATGACTGGTTTAGTGCACGTGCTGCTTATTTAATCGCAGACACATCAATAGCACTTGGTCAGAATGATACTGACGATATAGTTGGTGCTCAAATAAATGAACTTGAAAACGTATTGCGTCAAAGCGGGTTAACAGCACAAGCAGATGATCTTGATATTAATGAAGACGACGGTACGTTTATTGGCATTGGTTTTTCAATTGATTATAACAATGTGTTATTTGATGCCGAGTATACTCAATTTGAAGTTGACAATAGCCTTTTAGCTAAACAGACTCAGTATTATGCTTCTGTTGGTTACAGAATGGATGACGTAATTGTACACTTCACTTATGAAGATAATGACGATGAGCATGAGTCCTCTCGTTACAATCAAATCCAAGCTATCCCTTCACTAAATAGTGCTCTAAACAGCGCATTAGATGGAGTTAAATCACAAAGTAATGTGTATACAATTGGTACGCGTTATGATTTTCATCCTTCCGCTGCTTTCAAGATCGACTTTAGTCGTTTTGAAGATGACATAACTGATACAGAGACGGATGTTGTAGCTGTTGGTGTAGATCTTGTCTTTTAATTGGAGCTTATGATGAAAAAATTAATTTTAGTAAGTGCACTTTCATTGTGCTCAATTAATGTATTTGCAGAAGTTGCTGTGATTATTAATCCAAGCAATGCTAGCTCTGTAGATGCTGACACAATAAAAAAGATTTATCTGGGAAAAAGTAAGTCATTTAGTAATGGCGATAAAGTTAATCCTATAAATCAAGACGGTACATCTGTAGCTGATGAATTTAACGACAAAGTAGTGGGTAAGTCTAGCAGTCAGTTAAATGCATATTGGTCAAAGCTTGTATTTACAGGTAAAGGTACCCCGCCTGAAAAACTAACATCTGACCAAGCTGTTATTGATTTTGTTGCAGCTAATGGAAATGCAATTGGCTATGTTGATAGCGCTAAAGTGACCGATAAAGTAAAAGTTATTGCGACCTTTTAGCAGTGAAATTGATATAAAAAACCACCCAGAGGTTAATACAGATAGGTTGAGAAATATTTAACTAATCGATAAACCGGCCTTCGGGTTCCTTTATGAAGGCTTCTGAATTTATTCAGAGGCCTTTTTTTGCAACCCACTACAACACTTTCTCTAGCCAATAGCTACGCACCCAATTCAGAAGACTTCTGTCAACTGAGTGTTACGACGTGTGCAATTAATATTATTAACTTAATTCAGACTATGTTTATTGAGAACTCAGGGAGTATCCCTAAATAAATAGAGCAATAGTAAGCTAAAGTAGAGCATCACATATTACTAATAAAGCGGGAGTGGACATATACTAGGTATGTCAAACCAGATATCCAAACAAAAAAGCCAGTCAGCGGTTAACTAACTGGCATCAACCCTAGGGTAGATTTTTATACTGGCTCAGTACTAAGCTTTACTCGATTCTAAACTTAGCGGTTGCATCTAATAGGTTATCAGATAGGTAATGTAGGTTTTTGGCTACGTCGCGTACAGCAAGTAGTGAGTCCATAGTATCTTCGAACGATACATGCATATTTGACACATTATCTACTACCATAGCTGCAACGGATGTTTGCTCTTCAGTTGCTGCTGCTATTTGCGAATTCATACCATTAATTTCTAACATTTGCTCTGCGATTTTCTCTATTGAAATACCTGTTTTTTCTGCGGCTGTAGCATTATCTGTTGCCATATCACGTGCTGAAGTCATAGCAGCTACAGATTCATTTGCGGCAGTCGTTAATGATCCCAATAGTTCACGTATTTCATTAGTAGAATGTGCAGTGCGAGAAGCCAGTTCACGAACCTCATCTGCCACTACAGCAAAGCCTCTTCCATGTTCACCTGCTCGTGCAGCTTCAATAGCAGCATTAAGAGCAAGTAAGTTTGTCTGATCTGCAATAGACGTAATTACATTCAAAATCTGCGATACATTTTTTGTATCGTCCGCAAGCTTATTAATAGTCCCTGCAGCTCGATTAATTTCATCACTGAGCGTACGAGAAGCGGTAACTGACATCTGTACTTGTGTACGACTTTGTTCAACTTCTTTCTCGGCCGTTTCAGCAGCGTGAGAAGCGTTAGCAGCAGATTCTGATATATCACCAACACTCTGCTTCATTTCTTCCATAGATTGCTTAACAATTTCAGCATCAGTGGTTTGCTTTGTTGTAGCACGCTCAGCTTGTTCCATACCTTGAACTAGTCGTGTTGAGTTTTCCATTAAAGGCTCACATACAGCAATAACTTCAAGAACTGTTTCTCTTAGTAAGGAAATAAATGCGTTAAAATTAATAGAGACTTGGCCAATTTCGTCTTCTGAGTTAACAGATAGCTGTGTGCTTAAAGAACCATTGCCGCTTGCTAATAAACTAAGGTTGTTAGCTGCATCACTCGCAGATGAACCTATATTCTTAGCAATCCAAATAGCCATAAACAATAATAAAATTAATGAAATAATGGATACAGCTAACATTAGAGTTAATGCTTCATCAGAGCGCGCTTTAGTGTTGGCAACCAGTTCAAAAAAACGATTATCCGCTTTTTGTTGAGCGCCTTTAAAACTTTCTAAAACAGATCCATATAAACTTGTTTTAAGCTGCGCTTGTTGCTGAATCTTACTAAAATCAGCAGTACCGTTAACCATACCTGTAGCAATACTTGAGGATATTTTTTCATAATCTGACAACTCATTAATAATATCGTTATTAATGTAGGAGTTATTAAGCTGCGTTATTAAGGTAATATTAGACTCTAAAGTTTGATATACCTCGTCTGCTTTAACGATAAGGTCTTGCTCACCAAACGTAACCGCTTGGGTATAAAGTTCATCAAGTTTTTCTAAAAGCCCTACGTTTTGCGACGTTATTTTTACAACTTTATACGATGAGTTACTCATTTCATCGAGAGAAACCTTATTATCATTCATAGCTAAATAGTTTATCAATACGATCACTATAAAAGCCACTACCGCAATGCATGTTATTGCATGTATTTTTTTTGTTATGCTTAGGTTTTGAAAAGAGAAGCCTGAAGCCATACTGTGCTACCTTATTTTATTGTCTATATTTATTATCGGCTTGATATCTATAAGTGTGAGCTAAATTTGTAATATTTCTAGTTTTTTCTAACAAATAGAAGGATTATTTAACAACAACCACACACTGTCCAAAAAACAATCACAATAAATTACAGATACAAAAAAACCAGTAACATCACTGCTACTGGTTTCTAAATTTGGTGCGGATGGGGGGACTTGAACCCCCATGCCCTAAAGCACCACCCCCTCAAGGTGGCGTGTCTACCAATTCCACCACATCCGCATTTTTTAAGCTTTCGCTTAATTGTTAAACATGTGATTTATTTGAGGACTATAAATCGTTTAACGATAGCTTTACGCTAAATTAGTTTGGTACGTCAGAGCTTTGCTCTTTAGTAGATGTTACTGGAACATCTTCTTCAACAGGAACTACTGTTTCTACTGCTGGAGCTGCTTCTAGGTTTTCCCATTCGTCAGTCTTTTTAATTTGACCAGCAGTTAGGTTTCCTAACACAATGCTTAATACAAAAAATACCGTTGCTAAGCTTGTGGTTGTTTTTGTCATAAAGTTACCTGCACCTGACGAACCAAAAACTGTGCCTGATGCACCAGCGCCAAATGAAGAACCCATATCTGCGCCTTTACCTTGTTGAATTAAAACCATTCCAACTAGAGCCAAAGCCACAACTAAATAAACTACTAATAAAATTTCGTACATCTTATACAGTCCCTTTTGCACTGTTACAGATTGCAGTAAAAGATTCTGCTTTTAGACTTGCGCCGCCAATTAAGCCGCCATCTATATCTGTTTGTGCAAATAATAATTCGCTATTTTTTTCATTAACGCTACCACCATATAAGATGGTAAGCCCTTGTGCTAAATTGCTATCAAGTGATGCAATTTTGTCACGGATAAATTTATGAACAGTTTGTGCCTGCTCTGGCGATGCAGTCTTACCTGTGCCTATGGCCCAAACGGGCTCGTATGCTATCACAGAATCTTTCAGTGCTGCTACACCTAATTTCTCTATTACTGCATCAATTTGTGCAGCAACTACTTGTTCGGTTTGACCGTTTTCTTGCTCACTTTCGCTCTCGCCTACACATAATATTGGTGTTAACCCAACTTGCTGTGCTCTAGCAAACTTTTCAGCGACTGTTGCATTACTTTCGTTATAAATACTGCGGCGTTCAGAATGACCAACGAGTACGTAAGTTGCACCTAAATCTTTTATAAGCTGCGCATCAACTTCACCAGTATATGCGCCAGGTGTATTTTCAGAAACAGTTTGAGCTCCTGTAGAAACACCGCTAGCTACCATTGCTGGTACAAGTGGGAATGGAGGAAATAAAACAATGTCCATCTCTTGTGATTTTACATCGTTAATAGCGTCAGACATTTGTTTAACTAACTCTAAAGAGCCATTCATTTTCCAGTTGCCTGCGACCATCGCCTTGCGTATTGCCATTATCCACTCCACATTAGAAAGCGGGCGAGATATTAACTTTTCTCGCCCAAAGTTACAAGAGATTATTGTTATTAATCAGTTTGTTTGCTCATAGATTCTACAACAGCTGCAATTTTTTGAGCGCTGTCTATTACAATCTTTTCTTGCTCGGCTTCAACCATAACACGAACCACAGGTTCAGTGCCTGACTTACGCAGTAAAACACGGCCTTTATCGCCTAAAGCAAGCTCTACTTCTGCTACAGCTGAAAGCACTTCTGGTGCTTTTGTCGGGTCAGTTCCAGCTGTATAACGCACGTTAATCATCTTCATTGGATACTTGGTAAAACCAGCGCCTAAGTCTTGCAATGTACGATTTTGTGCAACCATAGCAGCAAGTACTTGTAAGCTTGAAATAATACCATCACCCGTGCTAATTAAGTCTAGATTCAGTACATGGCCTGAGCTTTCACCGCCAATTTTCCAGCCTTTTTGCTGTAGTAATTCCATAACATAGCGATCACCCACTTTACTGCGAGCAAACTCGATACCTTTTGCTTTTAAAGCGTTTTCAAGACCCATGTTAGACATAACAGTACCAACTACACCACCACCCAAATTATCATCTTGGGCTGCTTGGCAAGCAATAATATAAACCAGATCATCACCATCAAAAACACGGCCATTATGATCAACCATCATCACGCGATCACCATCACCATCGTATGCAATACCTACGTCGGCTTTAAATTCAAGCACTTTACGTTTAAGGGTATCTACGTGAGTAGCGCCACATTCATGGTTGATATTAACGCCGTTAGGCTCACACGCATGTGTTATTACTTCTGCGCCAAGTTCACGCATAACAGAAGGTGCAATATGATAAGTTGCGCCATTTGCGCAATCGACAACAATTTTAAGACCTTCTAAAGACAGGCCTTGCGGGAACTGGCTCTTACAAAACTCTATATAGCGGCCATCCGCACTGACTAAACGCGATGCTTTGCCTAATTTATCTGAAGCAACACATGTCATTTGCTCATCAAGCATCGCTTCAATTTCAAGTTCTACTGCATCATCAAGCTTTAAGCCTTGACCATTGAAAAACTTAATACCGTTATCGTAATACGGATTATGTGAGGCACTAATTACAATACCTGCCTCAGCACGAAATGTTTGCGCTAAATAAGCAACGGCCGGTGTCGGCATAGGACCCAATAATACAACATCAATACCAGCAGCAATTAAACCAGCCTCAAGTGCGGTTTCAAGCATGTAGCCCGAAATACGCGTATCTTTACCAATAATTACTTTTTTAGTACCACTTTGCGATAATACACGCCCAGCGGCCCAGCCTAGCTTCATTGCAAATTCAGGGTTTATTGGAGCAGCGCCTACAAGTCCACGCACGCCATCGGTGCCAAAATATTTTCTTTCTTTCATTGTGAAATTCCTTGTTCGCAGGCTTGATATACACCAAGTACATCTGCGGTTTCTTTTACGTCATGTACACGAATAATTTTTGCGCCATTTTGCGTTGCGATTAACGCACCCGCTAAGCTGCCCGCTAACCGTTCATTTGTATTTCTGTTTAATAAATTACCTATCATCGATTTACGAGATAATCCGGCCAATAATGGCAAACCTAATTTATTAAAATCGTCAAACTTAGCCAATATTTGATAGTTATGACTAAGCGTTTTTCCAAATCCAAAACCTGGGTCTAGAATAAGTCGTTCAAACTTAATCCCAGCTGTTTCACATGCTTTAATACGTTCACTAAAAAACATACTTATATCAGCAAACAAATTATCGTAATGAGGTGACGATTGCATGCTCCGGGGCTGCCCTTGCATATGCATTAAACAAATTGCTACATCTTCATACTGCGCAACCGTTTCTAAGGCGTCTATTTCTTGTAAAGCTCTAACATCATTGACTATATCTGCCCCTGCAAGTATTGCTTGTTCCATTACCTGTGCTTTACTGGTATCAATTGAAATAACGCAATCACTGTGCTGACGTATCGCTTTAATAGCGGGGATTACTCGAGCAAGTTCATCTTCTAAGCTAACATCTGGCGCGCCTGGGCGAGTAGATTCTCCCCCTATATCTAAAATTGTCGCACCGTCATCTAATAATTGCATTGCGCGTTTTAGCGCTATTTTGGGATCTAAAAACTGCCCACCATCAGAAAATGAATCCGGCGTTACATTTAATATTCCCATAATAACGGGCTTTTCAAGATTAAGCGTACGCCCTCTCGGAAGCTTTAATATGTTAGTCATTGCCAACCTTTATTCTTTTTCTAAATAGCTGATACAAAAAAGCCCCGAAGTTCGGGGCTTTCATTACTATTTTAACGATTATTCAGCTTTGTCATCAAGGTTTGTTTCATCTTTTTTTGATGAATCATCAGTCTTTTGACTTTCATCAGCAACTGGTTCTTGAGGTTCTTCCGCTTTTACCGGTTTAGCTTCATGACGGTCATGTGCATCACGCGGTTCACGTACTGGTTGGCGTGCCATTAAATCATCAATTTGCTTTGCATCAATAGTTTCGTATTTCATTAACGCATCTTTCATTGAGTGAAGAATATCAATATTTTCTTTTAATATTTCTTCTGCTCTTTGATAGTTACGATCTGAAAGTAATCGAACCTCTGCATCAATTACTTTTGCCGTGTCGTCCGACATGCTAGATGAACGACTACCGCCACCACCCATATACATTTCGTTCTGATCTTCAGCGTAAAGTAACGGACCTAGTTTTTCACTTAAACCCCAATGTGTAACCATTTTACGCGCTATATCTGTAGCTCGTTCAATGTCATTACTTGCACCCGTTGTTACTTTATCTGCGCCGTAAATAAGCGCTTCAGCAATACGGCCACCATAAAGGCTAGAAATCATTGATTCTAAAAGCTCTTTTGAATGGCTAACACGATCTTGTTCAGGCAAGTACATTGTTACACCCAGCGCACGGCCACGTGGAATAATAGATACTTTATAAACCGGATCATGTTCTGGCACCATACGACCAACAATTGCATGGCCAGCTTCATGGTACGCTGTCATTGCTTTTTCTTGCTCGCTCATCACCATGGTCTTGCGCTCTGCGCCCATCATGATTTTATCTTTAGCAGCGTCAAATTCAGCCATACTTACAACACGTTTATTACCACGCGCTGCATAAAGTGCAGCTTCGTTTACTAAGTTTGCTAAATCCGCGCCAGAGAAACCTGGAGTACCACGTGCTATAAGAGCAGCTTCTACGTTATCGCCTAATGGCACTTTACGCATGTGTACTTTAAGTATTTGCTCACGACCACGAATATCAGGTAAACCTACTTCAACTTGACGGTCAAAACGACCTGGACGAAGTAATGCAGGGTCTAATACATCTGGTCGGTTAGTTGCTGCGATAACGATAATACCTTCGTTACCACCAAAACCATCCATTTCTACTAGCATTTGGTTAAGTGTTTGCTCACGTTCGTCGTTACCGCCGCCCATACCAGCACCACGTTTACGACCAACAGCGTCAATCTCATCTATAAAGATAATACAAGGCGCCGCTTTTTTAGCTTGCTCAAACATGTCTCGTACACGTGACGCACCAACACCCACAAACATTTCAACAAAATCTGAACCAGAAATTGTAAAAAATGGCACTTTAGCTTCACCAGCAACAGCCTTCGCAAGTAACGTTTTACCGGTACCTGGAGGACCAACCATTAGTACACCTTTAGGAATACTACCGCCAAGTTTTTGAAACTTAGAAGGATCTCGCAAAAAGTCTACCAGCTCAGTAACATCTTCTTTCGCTTCATCACAACCTGCAACATCAGCAAACGTTGTTTTAATTTGATCTTCACTCATTAAGCGAGCTTTACTCTTACCAAATGACATAGCGCCTTTACCGCCGCCGCCTTGCATTTGACGCATGAAGAATATCCATACACCTATAAGCAGTATCATCGGGAACCAAGAAATAAATATACTTGCTAAGAATGATTGTTCTTCAGGTTGTACACCCTTCACATTTACATCATTTTTAAGTAAATCATTTATTAAGTCTTCATCGTACATTGGCATCGTTGTTTGAAAACGCTCACCACTGCTCTTAGTACCAGTAATATTTCCTGTACCGCGGTCGATAATAACTTCTTGTAAAGAGCCACTGCGAACATCTTTTACAAATTGAGTGTAACTTGTTTGACGATCAACTTGCTCGCCGCCATTAAAGCTCTGAAAGACTGACATCAGCACAACTGCAATCACCAGCCATAGTATTAAATTTTTCGCCATATCGCTCAAGGGGTTAACCTCTTGTATCCAATTAATTTAAATTCAACTAAACGCCAAGCAACTGTACTACAGTTTGTATCCAGTCGCTACTATATATACTTCCCGAGAACGGGCACGTGAGGCATCAGGTTTGCGTATTTTCACTGCTTTAAAACTATTACGTACATCTTGCAAGTATTGATCAAAGCCTTCTCCTTGGAAAACTTTAACAATAAATGCGCCATTTTTCTTTAGTACTTGACTACACATATCCAGCGCAAGTTCTACCAAATACATACTACCCGCTTGATCTACTGAGTTATTGCCACTCATATTTGGTGCCATGTCAGAGAGTACCACATCAACATTTTTACCATCAATACGTTTTAACAACGCATTTAATACAGCCTCCTCACGAAAGTCACCTTGTAAGAAGTCAACACCCGCAAGTGAATCCATCGGCAATATATCACACGCGATCACTTGGCCTTTGTCACCTACTTTTTCAGCCAAATATTGAGACCAACTTCCTGGAGCCGCCCCTAAATCAACAACTGTCATACCTGGACGAAGTATTTTATCTCTATTTTGTACTTCATCTAATTTAAAAACCGCTCGGGAACGCCAGCCTTTTTTTTGCGCTTCTTGAACATATTTATCATCAAAATGTTCTTTCAGCCATCGCTGTGAACTGGCTGACTGTTTTTTATTTGTCATAAATTAACACGCAACTAATTAGTAATATTCTCTAGATGGCGTTAGAATACCCTTAATTCAAGCCATATTCAGCAAAATTTGTATAAACATGACATTATCAAACAAACAAAAGCAGTTTTTAAAAGGTCAGGCACATAGCCTTAAGCCTGTAGTTTTACTAGGTTCTAACGGTTTAACCGAGGGCGTAGTAGTAGAAATTCAAAGTGCATTAGAAATTCACGAATTAATCAAAGTTAAAGTTCCAACTGACGATCGTGAAACAAAAGCATTAATTTTTGAAGCAATCGTACGTGAAACTGGTGCGACTAAGCTACAAACGATAGGTCACACTATTGTGCTTTATCGTCAAAGCGTTGAGAAAAAAATACATTTACCTCGTAACTAATTATTCCTGTTAAAGGATTTAGTGCGTTTAAATTGAAAAACCAGCTTAATGCTGGTTTTTTATTATTTAACGTTTTAAATCAAAAACTCATTTTATGATGGGTTAAATCATATTCACTACCATTACTACTGGGCTTCTTATTCAATATAAAGTACTGAGTAAATTGTGTTTCACTCATTGCTGGCACTTTTTCATTCGAAAGTAGCTCGGCTAGTTGCGGTGTTGTATTACTGTGCCCAATAACAACAACTACACCTTTTAGTTTTAGTAACTCATTTTTTAAATCACTTAGCTCACCTGCGTTATACACATTTACGTCGGTATTAAAATATGCCTGCAAAGGGGCCGCTGTTTGTAACGTGCGTTTATAGTTGCTGCTGAAAATATGTATATTTTGATACTCTTTGAAAAAAGTAACTAAATTATTTGCACGTGCGTTTCCCACCTCTGAGAGCGCTGGGTTTTTACCCGTTAACTTTTCGCTATGACGAAACAAATATATCTCATCAGGTGCTGCAAACACTAAACTACAATTGAATGACATGACTAAAAAAGTGATTGCTAATATTATTTTATTATTCATATTTTTTTACCTCGTTTGTATTCTAATAGCCTGTCGATAAATTCAGTCGTTAGCTCATTGATTACGCCGGTTTCAGCATTAACTATTAAGCTAAAACCAATATTTAAGTGAGGAAATACAACCACATCACTTCTATAACCTTGCACCCAGCCACTATGATAGTAAAGTGTTTCATCAGCATAGTTATAAACGCGCCAACCTAACCCATAATAAGCTTCATTAAGGTGTTTTTTCCACACCCTGCGATGCATTTCTTTTTTTGTATGTGTATAAGGGCGTGTTTGTTTTGCTAGAGTATCCAATGACAAAACATCAGGATATTGGCCCAGCTGCGCTCTTAACCAAATAGCCATATCACTTGCGCTAGCGTTCACACCAGCTGCAGGTCCCACTTTATAATAATTTTTTTTAAGCTTAGCGCTATACCAGCGCTTTTTACCCCGCACATGAGGTAGAGCATAATTATTGTCATGCACCATTTGTTCAAAACCTAAGCTCGCATCACTCATTTTTAATGGCTCAAAAATAGCTTCTCGTAACCACTGTCCGTAACTTTTATCGGTGCTTTGTAATATCACATCGCCTATAAGACTAAACATAACGTTTTGATAGCCATAACATTCGCCGGGTTTGCAAATTGGTTTGACGCTAAGCAGCTTTTCAACAATACCTGGGTAATCCATACGAGATTCAATTAAATTGTCGTATGCATTAGGAACTAATCCACTTGAATGGCTCAAAAGATGAAACACCTTTAAATCATCTTGATAAACAGTCCCTTTAAAATCAGTTATGTATTCGCTAACAGGCTTATCTAATTCCAGTAGGCCGTTAGCAGCCAATTTAGCTGATAACGAGCCTGCAAATGTCTTCGAAACAGACGCGAGTCTAAACCGAGTATGCTTATTAACTTTTTGTCCATTTCGTGATTTAGTTACGCCCATGGTGTGGATGTAGTCTGAGTTGTTTATATTTACAATCGAAAGCGCTGCACCGGGTATACCTTTACTTTTTAATTTTTTTTGTGCGTAACGGCCGTACTTTTTTACAAATGCATCCCAATCAGGATCCGCTTTTGCTGCAAAACCCACAGAACTAAACAGCAAACACAAAGCAGATAGGCAATACGATAAAGAGTTGAGATACTTCATTTTTATAAAATTTATCTTTTTAACTACATCTGCGCAGATAATATCATGAAGTTTTGTTTGTACTAACGTACAATACGACGATTATTTGGTTTTAAGCGAGTGTTTAGTACTTATGCGTTTTTTAGTTGTGTCACTTTTTATTTTATTATCAACTGGTTGTGCTATTACAAAGCAACCGGCCGAACCACTGGCTATGCCATTAAAGCCAACATTAAAAAGTCAGACCTATCAACTTGAGTACACTACAGAGCACTCATCTCCAAAAGTTAAATCGGTTCAACTTCCTGCACATAAAGTAGTTAGAAACCAAACAGTAAAAATCATTACCGATAAGGCAAGCGTAACCGACAAACTTCTATCGCAAATTAGCCAAGCACTGAACGATAAACAACTAAAAGTAACAACTAAAAATAACAGTGACTACACACTGACTATTCAGCAACTCGATTTAACTTTCACAGACGATACTAAGTACGCAATAAAGCAACCAGAGAAGCCATTTACTTTATATTCAAATGTTGCCCAGCAATACCCAACACAGCAGTGCGCTGCAATATTTGCACAAGTTAGTATGCGTCTCACGCACAAGTCATCGGGTGATGTTGTTTGGTTTGCTAAATCTTCAATCGACAGCGCAAGTTTTCATCGTGAACCACTAATTTACAATTTCACTGAAGAGCAAAAAATCACAAATGAGCTTGAGGTTGTCGCTTTTATTCATCAGCAAAACACTGACGTGGCCCGTATTGAAAGACTTGGCAAAGATATTCAAATCCCTCAGTACAAAACGTTGTCAAAACTATCTAGCCTTACCAAACTTAGCGGTCCATGTAACAGAACAGAAGTAAGTGCATTAACACCTATGATGCAGTTTTACTTGAGTAGTATATTAATCGATAAAATTAAAGTTCAGTAAATTAGGGTCTGTTGATCTTTACGGATTAAAATTTGTTCAAACTAGGGGCTATTTAATCGCGGCGCGAGATTTGTAACCTAGTGGGCTAAGTCAAAACCGAGCAACAAAGAGTAAATAGCCCCTAGGAAGAACCCTTTGGGCAGCGCCTGTTTGGCATTAATGCTACGTTATCGCCCATTTATGGGGAATAGCCACACTGCATAGGCTCTGCCTTACCTAAATACCAAACAGACTGCTGCAAATTTAACCTTAAAAGTTCAACAGACCTAACACTTACTACATTTTTTTACAGATTAAAGGAACGAATTAACAATATACTACGCTTAATAACAAATAATAATTAGGCCCTAAGGGATGAGAAACGCTTTGCTTAACCATACTTTACTGAGCATAACACTGCTTTTTTGCTGCATTTTTAGCACGTCGAGTATGGCAAGTAACCGCTATTATGCAGATAATACGTTAGAGCCAACCCAAGGCTTTGCGTGGGATTGGAGTGCTGGTGCGGGCTTTTATATTGAAGATTCTTACCTTGTCGGCATTGAGTCTTACGATAAAGGCGTTGAGCTCGACTTAAGTCTCGCTGTTTCCTACGATAAATTTTACCTTGATTTCGATCACAATCAACTCAGTGGCGGCCTTGTAATAGGCTACAGTCTTATAGATAAATTTGATTGGGGCCTAGATATATTAGGCACAAATACTCAAGCTGGATTTGACGAAAAAGGCCTCGGATTCTATAACCATGGTGTTATAAAAGAACTCCAAGGTATAAAAAAACGTAATTACGACTTTGACGTCGGCCTTCGACTTTCTCGTCGATTTGAAAATTCTCAATTCTCTTTTGAATACCTTCATGATGTATCTGGCGCGCACAATGGCTGGGTTATAAACAGCTTTTTTAGTCACATTTTACCATGGCGAAACTGGGAGTTTAGATCTGGTGTTGGTTTAAGCGCCTACTCTGCTGACTTTACCAATTATTACTTTGGTATTGATAGCGATGAAGCCACCAGCCTTCGCCCGGTTTATAGCAGCAATGCCAGTACTAGTATTATTTTTGAGTTCCATGCTGAGTACCCAATAAGCCAAGATTGGGTGTTTTTATCCGGCTGGCTTACCACATGGTTTTCAAAAGAGATTGACGACAGTCCAATTATTTCCCAAGGATATCAACACAAAGCCAAGGTAGGCCTACGTTATGTATTTTAGATGGATCTGTGTATTACTGATCTTCCCCAGTACTTTTACTGTTAAAGCGCAGGAACCTCCTGAAGCACTTATAGCAGTTCCAGACACCTGCGTTGCATTGCGCGAAGGGCGAAATTGCTATGCTGACGTAACGCTAACGTGGGAGCAACCTATCATTGGTAATTACTGCCTACGTGACGCCACCTCAAAGTACATAATGCAATGTTGGCTCAAGCAACAGAGCGGTACCTTTAATTATGCATTTGATTCACAGCAAAGTATTTCATTTGAACTATTTGACAGCAATACCTCTAAAATAATTAGTATTGCCGAAGTAAAGCTTCAATGGGTATATCAAAACAGGCAAAAAAAGCGCCGCTGGCGACTATTTTAATACCAATCGCATTAAGGATATTTTCATGGATAACTATGGCACTATTTTACTCGTTGAAGACGATGTATCACTTGCTCAATGGGTTGCTGAATATTTAACAGAGCAAGGCTACACAACGCATGTTTGTCACAGAGGTGACGAAGTAATTAGCCAAGTCAAAACGTTAAATCCAAATATCGTGCTCCTTGATATTATGCTTCCAGGGCAAGATGGTATAAGCGTGTGTAGAGAACTTCGTAGTTTTTATAATTCGCCCATCATAATGCTCACCGCACGCGATGAAGAAATGGATGAGGTCATTGGTCTAGAAGTAGGTGCAAGCGACTACATAATGAAACCTGTGCGCCCTCGTGCATTGCTAGCGCGTATAAAAGCAGCCCTTCGCCAAAACAATGAGCCAAATACCCCACACGTTAACGAGAGTGTTATTAATGTTGGTACGCTTAGTATTGATACCGAATCTAGAAATGTAAAACTCAACAAGCAAGACGTAAACATATCAAGTGCTGAGTATTTACTGCTTCATTACCTTGCGAGCAATGCAGGCCAAGTGGTCTCGCGTGACGCTGTATTTAAAGCAACCAAAGGCAGAGAATACGATGGGCTTGATAGAAGTGTTGATGTACTTATTTCTGCACTTCGTAAAAAGTTTAATGATGATCCACAAAACCCTGAAAAAATTAAAACTATTTGGGGCCGTGGATATTTACTTGTTTCTACTGCGTGGTAATAAAGTGATGAATAAATAAATGAAAAAGTTTTATATATCGCTTTTAGGCAGTGCACTTTTATCTATTGTGGTATTGGGCTGGCTTATTGATGCTTTTAGTCAACAAGCGCATACCCCACAGGATGAATTTAGTCAGCAAAGTAAAATGATTATGGGTTTTAGCAAGCAATTAGCTAACATACCCACATCTGAGCGCAGCGATTATGTAAAACAACTGGCGCTAGAATTTGATGTTTTAATTGATTACAAACCTAATGAATCACTTGCTTTACCGCCTTCTTTATTATTACAAATGCATACGCCGGGTGGGCTGATTTTAGAAGATCAGCAAGGCTTTTATATGCTTTATAGCAGCGCTGTTTTAAATCCTTTTCACTTATCAATGCGTTTAGATAAAATTTTTGATAGCGAGCAACATAACGACATTATATTAACCTTACTCTTTTACGCAGGCCTATGTGTATTTATGGGGTTTATTATTGCGCCCTTAGCTAAACGATTAACCGTGTTAAATGAAGCCGCTAAAAAGTTTGCCTCTGGTAATGTTCAAGCCCGAATAAAAGTATCGCATTTTACTTACATAAAAGACGTAGAGCTTACCTTTAACCGCATGGCCAGCCAAATAGAGAAGCTTGTCGCTGAAAATAAACTAATGGCCTCAAGTTTATCTCATGATATACGCACCCCTATCGCGTGCCTGCGATTTGGTTTAGATGCGGCATTAGATAGCCATGATGAGCAAAAAGTAAAACAGTATTTAACCCGTATGGAAAATGATTTAGACCATATGGAATCGATGCTTAGTAGCTATTTAGCATTTGCTACTTTAGAGCAAAATGCTAATAAGCTGACCTATTCATCAACAAACATTAAGTCCTACCTTGAAGATATTTTAGTGCAACTTGCACCTAAGCTTGAAATGCAAATGCTCAACGTACAACTCAATAGTACCGATAAAATAATAAATGCAGATCTTCACTGGCTTGCTCGCGCAATTACTAATTTATTAACTAACGCATGTGATTTTGCAAGCCAACATATTTACTTAAGCGCAAAGTTACACGAGCAACAGCTTATAATAACGGTAGAAGATGACGGCCCGGGTATCGCTCGAGAAAATTTTAGTAATGTATTTAGCCCATTTTTTAGGGAAGAAGATCACCGTAACAGAGCTGATAAAAGTTACGGCCTTGGTCTAGCTATTGTTGAAAAAGTAGCCGACTGGCATCATGGCAGTGTTAAAGTAAGTAAAAGTACCCAGCTAGGTGGTGCGTGTTTTACTCTCACTATTGCACAGCATCATAATTCGTAAAGCAATAGTTACAGACTGTAATTAACAATTATTAAACAAAATCAACTCGTTATTTTAAACGACTCGATAACAACAATTAAAATCGATGGTTATAACACACACTTTACTTATTAAATTGTGCTAGATCAGCAAATAAGCACTTTTTATTTTTTAACATTTCCAGTAGATTGTCACCGCCGTCACACAATAGAGAAGTACAATAATATGAGCGCAGTTAGAGGCGAGTTCAGCTCTCGCTTTGGTTTTATTATGGCCGCCGCGGGTTCTGCCGTTGGTTTGGGCAATATTTGGGGATTCCCTACACAAACAGCAAGTAATGGCGGTGCTGCATTTTTAGTCGCATACTTAGTGCTTGCGTTCTTTTTAGCCTACCCCGCTTTAATGGCTGAACTTATGATTGGTCGTCATGGCCAAGCAAACGCGGTTTCATCACTTCAAAAAATATCTAATAAGCCATGGCAAAAACACTTTGCCTTTATCGTTGGTTTTGGCGGTATTTTATGTGCTGGCTTTATATTAAGTTTTTACGCGATTGTTGCCGGTTGGATGCTCAGCGCTACAGCTGAACCCATAGCTACTCTTGTCGGTGCCGACACAGCATCGACATGGCTAAGTGAGCAATCACTTACCCGAAACATTATATTCACTCTCGTCTTTATCGTACTAACTGTCGCTATTATCAGTAGAGGCGTTGAGAACGGTATTGAAAAATGGTCAAAACGTTTAATGCCCGCTCTTTTGGGGATTTTATTTGCACTTATTGCTTATGTAATGACCCAAGATGGCGCAATGGAAGGTTTAAAGGCTTACTTAGTTCCTGATTTTTCGTCTATTTTAGACGCAAAACTATTAGTTAGCGCACTAGGACAAGCTTTTTTCTCTTTATCGCTAGGTACTAGCGTAATGATTATTTACGGCTCGTACATTAGCAAAAAAGAAAATCTTGTTTCTTTAGGTGCCTATGTAACCCTTATTGATGTATTTATAGCCTTTGTAGCGGGTTTACTGATTATTCCGGCTATGTATGTAGCGCAAGCTCAAGGCGTTGAAATATTCTCGGCCTCAACAGGTAAATTACTCTCTGAAGATACGTTAGTATTTCAGGTACTCCCTGCTTTATTTGATGGAATGGGCGAAGTTGGCTTATTTGTGGGCTTTTCATTTTTTGCGTTAATGAGTATTGCCGCTTTAACGTCATCTATTTCAATGTTAGAGGCGCCAGTATCATACACTGTAGAGCGCTTTGGGATGAAACGCGTTCAGGCAACCTGGTTGATTGGAGCTTTAATTGCTATCGTTAGCATTATAATTGTGTGTAACCTTAGCAGCTTATTTGGCTTAGTGATTACTTTAACTACAAAAGTAGCTCAACCTTTGCTTGGCCTGATGTGTTGTATATTTGTAGGCTGGATTTGGTACAGAGGATCATTACTTAAAGCAATTAAAGAAGGTAATCCTGAGGTCCATAACACATTGTTTTGGAAAATATGGCCTTGGTATACCAAGTTTGTGTGTCCACTTGCTATTGGTATGGTATTTTTACACTCACTCTTGAGCTAAATAATACCTTAACCTTAAAATAGTCTTAAATTAAAATAGCCCACATTAGTTAACACCACTCGTTTAAGAACGAGTGGTGTTTTTTCGTTTATACCTAACTGGATATTTTTGTGTCTTTGCGAGCACCGTTCGCGGATAAGCTTTTCGCTTTCTTTTCTCCGGTAATATTAGCCGTTTACCGTTTTCACGTAGTTCTTTTAGCTTTTTAGGGATTGTCCCGGGGCTTCGACCTGAGCACCATAAAAACTCGTCTTGTATTAGGTATAATGCGTTTATGAAACTGATGCGTAATGGCTCCACTTTATGGGCTTTAGCCATCTCTGCCATTTCAAGTCTCACGATATTGTATGACGTCAGAATACCCCAGAGCTCTTGATAAATACCTTCCTGTTTCAAGCTCCGTAGCGCTGGCTTATTAGATAATTGATATTGCTTGAGCTCACCATATCCTCGCTCTATTTCCCATCGTTGCCAATAAACATCGAGTAGCGCTTTCAGCGGGTACTTTTCTGGACAGGCGCATGAGGTGATGAATCCTTTTATTTCACCTTTAGGTGTCGGAATTTGAATAAGCCTTGCTTGCCATGTATCACCTAGGTAAGGGGCTGATTTTTTAGCTTGTGGCGAAATAGGCATTGTTATTAAGTGGTCGTAATCGCTAAATGATTCCGTTATTTCATAGCGCATTTTACTTTTGATGGGCGTAAGCCAATGATGATTTTCGCTAACACCTTGCCAGCTCGTGAATAGTTCAGCCGAAAAGAAACCTCTATCAAATAGAGTTAGTGAATGTTCAGGTGCTGAGCCAACAAGCTGTTGAGCATAATGAATTTCACTTTGAGTAATGGGGCCAAACGCTGCATCGGATATTAAATGCGTTCTTGTCGACATCAAGGTTACAGCAAGTACTGAGGGGAAGTTCGTTGTCGATTGAGCATAGCCAAAATGACGGTTACTCGGCGTATCTTGGGTTTTAAATTGTGTACCGTCAACGCTTAGCAGCTTTAAACCACACACGTCATCAAAAGTTTGCGACTGCTCCCACTGCGTTGCTGTATGTTTAAAAAGGTGTTTCATAGGCGCTGCGCCTAGCTTTTCTTTCCCTTTTATAATACTGCTGGTCGCCAATGGTGGAAGCTCTCCTTTAGCGTCAGGAAAAGCGAGCTCTAGTTTGTCACAGACTTCAGATATTGAGCGGTTTCTTAATAAACCAATTCCTAACACAAGCCAAGCGGCTTGTTCGGCGGGGAAGCGTCGTTTGCGTACAGAGGCTCTTCCTGTTTGGGTAACAGCTTCTTCAATCCACTCAAGGGGAATGTGCTTAGTGAACGAATCAATATCACGATCTTGGCAAAACTCAGTCGTAAGGTGTAATTCTTTAATAAATTCAGACATAAAAATAGGCCACAACTTCTGTTGTAGCCTATTATGAGCCCTTTGAAAGATCGTTCAATTAGCTTAAACGATCTGCATTA